>DASZGT010000040.1:0-4126 GCA_035938575.1 Acidimicrobiales bacterium | reverse complement strand
TCGGCGGCCCGGGAGATGGTGGACGGCGGCCCGATCGACGTCCTCACCGGTGACTGGCTGGCCGAGCTCACCATGCTCATCCTCTGGAAGGGCTTCCAGCGCGACTCGACCAAGGGATGGGCGCACACCTTCCTCACCCAGATGGAGGAGGTGCTGGGCACCTGCATCGACCGCCGGATCAAGGTGGTCACCAACGCCGGGGGGCTCAACCCGGCCGGTCTCGCCCACCAGGTGCGGCTGCTGGCCGAGCGGCTGGGGCTGACGGTGTCGGTGGCCCACGTCGAGGGCGATGACCTCCTCCCCCGCCTCGACGAGCTCAACCGGGCCGGCCACACCCTCCCCCACCTCGACTCCGGGCGGCCTCTGGCCGATGCCGATGGCCAGGTGGTGTCGGCCAACGCCTACCTCGGCGGCTGGCCCATCGTGGAGGCCCTGTCCGGAGGCGCCGATGTGGTGATCTGCCCCCGGGTCACCGACGCCTCGCTGGTGGTGGGGCCGGCGGCGTGGCATCACGGGTGGTCACCCACCGACTGGGACCGTCTGGCCGGCGCCGTCGTGGCCGGGCACGTCATCGAGTGCGGTCCGCAGGCCACCGGGGGCAACTACGCCTTCTTCACCGAGGTCGAGGGCGTCGACTATCCCGGCTTCCCCATCGCCGAGGTGGCCGACGACGGGTCGTCGGTGATCACCAAGCACCCGGGCACCGGCGGCGAGGTGTCGGTGGGAACGGTGACGGCCCAGCTGCTGTACGAGATCGGCGGCCACCACTATCTCAACACCGACGTGGTGGCCCGGTTCGACACCATCAGAGCCGACCAGGAGGGCGCGGACCGGGTGCGCCTGTCCGGGACCCGCGGCCTACCGGCCCCCGACCGGGTCAAGGTCAGCGTCAACCTGCTGGGCGGGTGGCGCAACTCGATGACCTTCGTGCTGACCGGGCTCGACATCGAGGCCAAAGCGGCGCTGACCCTCCGCTCCCTCGACAGGGCAGTGGGCGGCATCGGCCAGTTCGACGAGTTCGACACCCAGCTCATCCGGTCCGACAAGGTCGACGCCCCGGTCAACGCCGAGGCCACCGCCCAACTCCGCGTCACCGTCAAGGACGCCGACCCGGAGCGGGTGGGCCGGAGCTTCTCGAGCGCGGCCACCGAGCTGGCCCTGGCCGGCTACCCCGGCCTCCACCTCACCAGCCCGCCGGCCTCGGGGAGCGCCTACGGCGTGTTCTGGCCGGCCCTGCTCCCGGCCCATCTGGTGGTCCCCCGGGTCGTCCATGCCGACGGCCGGCAGGTGGAGGTGCCCCACCGCCCCGACCAGAGCCAGGACCACGCGGGGATCGTCGACGCCTCGCCGGACAGCGCCCTCTCCCCGGGTGCGACGGTGGCCCCCGACCTGGTGCCCGACTCGGATGCAGGCCCACCGGCCGTCGACGGTCGGGCTCCCACCCGGCACCTTCCGCTCGGGACTCTCATCGGGGCCCGCTCCGGCGACAAGGGCGGGAACGCCAATGTCGGGCTGTGGGCCCGGTCCGATGCTGCGTGGGCGTGGCTCGACTCCTTCCTCACCCTCGAGGAATTCCGGGCGCTGCTGCCGGAGGCCGAGGGGCTCGAAGTGCAGCGCTTCGCGTTCGCCAACCTGCGCGCCCTCAACTTCGTGGTGGTGGGCCTGTTGGGCGAGGGGGTGGCCTCGTCCACCCGCCCCGATCCACAGGCCAAAGGCCTGGGCGAGTACCTTCGGAGCAGAGTGGTCGCCATCCCGGTCGGCCTGGTGGCCGAACACCCCGAGGAGTAGGGCAATGGACTTCATCGAATCCGACGAGCAACAGATGCTGCGTGAGGCGGTCGGCGCCATCGCCTCCAAGTTCGGGCACGACTACTACGTGAAGAAGGCCCACGCCGACGAGCGCACCGACGAGCTGTGGCACGCGGTGGCCGAGCCGGGGTTCCTGGGGGTCAATGTCCCCGAGGAGTACGGCGGCGGGGGTGGCGGGATCACCGAGCTGGCCGCCGTGGCCGAGGAGCTGGCCGCGGCCGGGTGCCCGCTGCTGGTCATCGTGGTGTCGCCGGCCATCTGCGCCACCATCATCGCCCGGTTCGGGACCGAGGATCAGAAGCAGCGGTGGCTGCCCCGGTTCGCCACCGGCGAGCTCAAGATGGCGTTCGCCATCACCGAGCCCGACGCCGGCTCGAACTCCCACAACCTTTCCCTGACCGCCACCAAGGACGGAGACATCTACCGGCTCAACGGATCCAAGTACTACATCTCCGGCGTCGACGAGTGCGAGGCCATCCTGGTCGTCACCAGGTCGGGCGTTGATCCTGACACCGGCCGGGGCCGCCTCTCCCTCTTCGTGGTGGACACCGACACCCCGGGACTCGACAAGCAGGTCCTGCCGGTGGAGATCACCGCACCGGAGAAGCAGTTCACCCTGTTCTTCGACAACGTCCAGGTCGAGGCGGACCGGTTGCTCGGCGACGAGGGGGAAGGCCTGCGCCAGGTCTTCTTCGGGCTCAACCCGGAGCGCATCCTGTCGGCGGCCACCGCCAACGGCATCGCCCGCTACGCCCTCGGCCGGGCGGCCGAGTACGCCCGAGGCCGCGAGGTCTGGGGCACGCCGATCGGACGGCACCAGGGGATCTCCCATCCTTTGGCCAAGGCCAAGATCGAGGTGGAGCTGGCCCGGCTGATGACCGACAAGGCGGCCTGGCTGTGCGACCATGCCGGTGACACCGCTGCCGCCGGCGAGGCCGCCAACATGGCCAAGTACGCAGCGGCCGAAGCCACGCTGGCCGCCCTCGATCAGGCCATCCAGACCCACGGGGGCAACGGGATGTCGACCGAGTACGGCCTCGCCGACCTCTGGGGCATGGCCCGCCTGCTGCGGATCGCCCCGGTCAGCCGCGAGATGATCCTCAATTTCGTGGCCCAGCACTCTCTGGGGCTGCCCCGCTCCTACTGAGCCTTCAGCGTCCACCGGGGCCCCCTTCCCTGCATTTCCCGGATGAGGTCGAGGCGGCCCGCGGGGCGACGACGTTGAGCGAGCCGCGCTGCACCCGTCCAGGAGCCTCCGAGGCACAGAATCCCTGGTAGAGGAGGTATTACGGCCTGGGGAGCACGATGCCCGAAGGGCCCGAATGCGGCCGCTGTGGGCGTCCAGCGGCACTAGTAGCCCGGGTTCACCCATGGCGGAGGTCGATGCTCCACCGATTCGTCGGGGTGATTTTGGCACTTTCACTATAGAAAGTGCTGGAAGAAGCCGACATAAGAACCCTGTGGGTCCATTCCGAACAACGCAGCGACGCATAGGGCTCTTCGCGCGTCGTGCGCGGGACGATGAGGGATTGACCCTCACCGAGGTGCTGGTGGCCTTTGTCGTCCTGATGCTCGTGATGGTCCCCTTGGGCTACCTCTTCACCACGGAGGTCGGTCAGGCTGCTTCGACCAAGAACCAGCTGGCCGCGCTCGGCGTTGCCGAAAAATGGGTGGAGATCCTGAGCACGGCTCAAGACCCACCGCCGAAATCCGGATCGCTGGCCGTGGACGCCAACGTTCCGCTGGTTCCCAAGCTCCCCAACGGGACGTCGGTCCCCACGGAGACCCGTGGGGGCACCGTGTTCACGATCCACTCCGAATACACGTGGACCGGAACCCAGGATGCTGCTACCGCTCCCAACCTGTGCCAGACCGGAGGGGCCCAGGTCCTCAACCTGACCGTGACGGTGACATGGGGAAGCGACCAGCAAGTCACCGACACCACCGTCCTCAACTTCCCGGCTCCCGGCATCCCGCAGTACGGCTTCTATCGGTTGCAGGTCTCGGGAGACACGGCTGCCAGCGATACGCCGGGGGGAAACACTTGGCCAAACCGCGTGGTGGCCGTTCCCGTCACCCTTACTCCGACGCCGACAGGGACCCCGGTGGTCATCTACCCGGACCAGTACGGATGCGTCTTCGCCGAACTGAACCCGGGGAACTACACCGTGAGCCTGGCGGACCCAGTTCCCACCGGACCGGCCAACGCCACCGGGTTCGGGAGCCCGTCGTTCGTGGAGAATCTGGCCACCAACGGATCGGCGGCCGAGCCCACGGCGATCAACCCCGTCCCCAATGCCAACCCGGTGACCATCAC
>DASZGT010000039.1:0-2170 GCA_035938575.1 Acidimicrobiales bacterium | reverse complement strand
GTGGCCGATGTCCGGCTACAGCTGCGGCAGGTACTGGTCGAGCTCGAACTGGGTGACATGGGCCTTGTACTCCGCCCATTCGGCCCGCTTGTTGCGGATGAACCACTCGAAGACGTGCTCGCCGAGGGTCTCGGCCAGCAGCTCGGAGGACTCCATGAGGCCGAGCGCCTCGTTGAGGCTGCCGGGCAGGTGGAGGATGCCCTTGGCTGCCAGCTCCTCGGGACTGAGGGCGAAGAGGTTGGCGTCGGCCTCGGGCGGGAGGTCGTAGCCCTTCTCGATGCCCCGGAGCCCGGCGGCCAGGATGACGGCGAAGGCCAGGTAGGGATTGCAGGCGCTGTCGGGGGAGCGGTACTCGACCCGTGTGGAATCGACCTTCCCCGGCTTGACCACCGGCACCCGCACCAGCGCGGAGCGGTTGTTGCGGGCCCACGAGACGTGGATGGGGGCCTCGTAGCCGGAGACGAGCCGCTTGTAGGAGTTCACCCACTGGTTGGTGACCGCGGTGATCTCGGGGGCGTGGCGCAGGAGCCCGGCGATGAACCCCTCGGCCACCTCGGACAGGCCGCCGGGCCGCCCGTCGTCCACGAAGGCGTTGGTGTCCCCCCGGAACAGGGACATGTGGGTGTGCATGCCTGAGCCCTGCACGCCGGCCAGGGGCTTGGGCATGAAGCTGGCGAACACGCCCTGCTGGCGGGCCATCTCCTTCACCACCAGCCGCACCGTCATGATGGTGTCGGCCATGGTCAGGGCGTCGGTGTACCGCAGGTCGATCTCGTGCTGACTGGGCGCGTCCTCGTGCTGGGCGTGCTCGACCGGGATGCCCATCTCCTCCAGGGTCAACACGGTGCGCTGGCGGATGTCGGAGGCCCGGTCGGCCACGGTCAGCTCGAAGTACGACCCGCTGTCCAGCGTCACCGGCGGGTGGGACGGGTCCGCATCGGCGAAGTAGAAGTACTCGATCTCCGGGGAGGCGAAGAAGGTGAATCCACGGTCACGGGCCCGGTCGAGGCTCCGGCGCAGCACGTGGCGGGGGTCTCCCTGGAAGGGGGAGCCGTCGAGGTCCACGATGTCGCAGAACACGCGGGCCACCTGGGCCTGGGCACTCTCGCCGGAGAAGCCGGACTGGCCGTGGCCGTGCCAGGGGAGGAGCTGGAAGGTGTTGGCGTCGGGCCGGGCCAGCACGTCGCTCTCCTGGACCCGGCTGAACCCGTCGATGGCCGACCCGTCGAAGGTCATCCCCTCGCCGAGGGCGTTCTCCAACTCGGCGGGGGTGATGCTGAACGTCTTGGGCGTCCCCAACACGTCGGTGAACCACAGTTGGACGAAGCGGATGCCGCGTTGCTCGACCGTCTGGAGGACATACTCCTCTTGGCTCCTCATGGGGTCGGGCACCTCCGGGCCCGTCGGGGTCGTGGCATGGCGATCGTCGCGGTTGATGGCACCATTGTCGCAGGCCGGAGCGGCCGCCGTTCATGCCGCGGCGTGCGGGCGGGTGCCGAGCCGACCGCGACCGCCCGCCAGGGGCCCCACCGACGGGAGGCGTTGCGCCGGACGATCAGCTCCCCGCTGCGTCCCCGCAGACGGTCTCGACCATCACGGCGGCCACCTGGTAGGGGTCCATGTTGGCGTTGGGGCGACGGTCCTCGAGCCAACCCTTCTTGGCCTTGGCCACCGCCCACGGGATGCGGATGGAGGCGCCACGATCGGACGTCCCGTAGCTGAACTTGCTGAAGTGCTCGGTCTCGTGCGCCCCGGTGAGGCGGGACTCGATGCCCACGCCGTACACGGCGATGTGCTCGTCGATCCGCTTCCCGATGGCCTCGCAGCCGGCGATGATGGCGTCCCAGCCACCCTCTTCGCGCATGGCCTTGGTGGAGAAGTTGGTGTGCGCCCCGGCGCCGTTCCAGTCGCCCATGATCGGCTTCGGCTCCAGGGTGGCGTAGACGTCGAAGTCCTCGGCGATGCGGAACAGCAGCCAGCGCGCCACCCACAGGTGGTCGGCGATGTCCAGGGGCGAGAGCACGCCCACCTGGAACTCCCACTGCCCCATCATCACTTCGGCGTTGGTGCCCTCGATGCCGAGCCCGGCCTCGATGCACGCCGCCGTGTGCAGCTCGACGATCTGGCGTCCGGGCATCTTGTCGCCGCCCACGCCGCAGTAGTAGGGGCC
>DASZGT010000038.1:0-5918 GCA_035938575.1 Acidimicrobiales bacterium | reverse complement strand
CCCGGCGGATACCCGAGGCCACCGTCACCCGGCTGCCGGTGTACCAGCGCATCCTCGAGGAGCTGTTGCGCTCCGGCACCACCACCGTCTCGTCGGAACTGCTGGCCTCGTCGGCCCGGGTCAACGCGGCCAAGGTGCGCAAGGACCTGTCGTTGTTGGGATCCTTCGGCACCCGGGGGGCGGGGTACGACGCGGCCTTCCTCATCGAGCAGATCGACCGCCAACTCGGGCTCGACCGCGAGTGGCCCGTCGTGATCGCCGGCATCGGGAACCTGGGCCGGGCCCTGGCCCGCTCCCAGGGATTTGCGGCACGCAACTTCAACGTGACCGCCCTGCTCGACACCGATCCCGCCATCATCGGCGAACGCGTCGACGACGTGGTGGTCCGCCATCTCGACGACCTGCCCGTCATCGCCGACGAGGTCCCTCTGGCCATCGGGGTCATCACCACCCCGGCCTCGGTGGCCCAGCGCGTCGCCGATCTGATGGTCGCCTCCGGCGTCCGCTCCATCCTCAATTTCGCCCCCCAGGTGCTGGAGGTTCCGCCTGACGTGCTGTTGCGCTACGTCGACCTCAGCATCGAGTTGCAGGTGATGAGCTTCTACCAGGCGCGCCGTATGGGTAGTGCGGGGGACGATCGCATGCCGGTGATCCGGTCGGTGGGTCTGACCCGCGGCGCCTCCGATTGAATCGGTGGCCTGGTGATGCCGTGCCGGTGTCTGGTACCGGCCGCGCCCGGCCGGGGAGCCCCGAGGTCCGGGGGTGTGCGGCCGGAAACCCGCTCAATCCCGCCTACGCTTGCAGGGCGGGCGCCTGCCCGCACCATCGTCCGACCGAGGCTCTGAACCAGTGAGACACCAGGTGATCCAGGCAGCAGCTCAGGCGGTGGCCCAGTGTCGGTGATCGTCGTCGGCATCGAGCAGCGCCGGTCTCCGCTCGACCTGCTGGAGCGGGTGGCCGTCACCGAGAGCGATCTGCCCAAGGCCCTCGGCCGGCTGCGGGACAAGTCGAACCTCTCCGAGGCGGTGATCCTCTCCACTTGCCTGCGCACCGAGGTCTATGCCGTGGTCGAGCGGTTCCACGATGGTGTCGCCGAGCTGCAGGAGTTCCTGGCCACCATCAGCGGGAGCCCGGTGGAGACGCTGGCCGAGCATCTGGCCGTGCGGTTCGACGATGACGTCACCGACCACCTGTTCACCGTGGCAGCCGGGCTCGATTCGGCGGTGGTCGGGGAGTCCGAGGTCCTGGGCCAGGTCCGACGGGCCTGGGAGAGGGCGCAGTTCGAACAGGTGTCCGGACCGGTGCTGGGGGCGCTCTTCCGCCACGCCGTGGAGACCGGCAAGCGGGTCCGGTCCGAGACCGCCATCGCCCGTGGCATCACCTCGCTGTCCCATGGCGCGGTGGCCCTGGCCGCCGGCCGCAGGCAGGGCGGCCTGGCCGGTGCCCGGGTCCTCGTGGTGGGGGCGGGCGAGATGGGCGAGGGCGTGACCCAGGCGCTGGCCGGCCGCGGAGTGGCCGGTCTTGTCATCGCCAACCGCACGGCGGATCGGGCCGACGCCATCGCCGCCGCCCTGTCCGGCGAGGTCGGGGCCCCGGTGACCACGGCGCCACTGGACGATCTCGGGCCTCTGCTTTCCTCCTCCGATGTGGTGTTCACGTCGGTCGGAACCACGCATCCCATCATCGAGTCCCCGATGCTCGAAGCTGCCGTCGGCGGGCGCAGTCCCTCGGCCCCGCTTCTGGTCATCGACCTCGGTGTGCCCCGCAATGTGGAGCCGTCCGCCGCCGGGCTGGAGGGATTGGAGCTGCTCGACATGGAGGTGCTCCGGTCCGCGGTCGCCGATGCCCTCTCCGGTCGACAGGAGGAGGTGGCCGGGGCCGCTCGCATCGTGGCCGACGAGGTGGAGCGGTACCGGGTGGTGTCGCGGGCCCGGGACGCGGCGCCGATGGTCTCGGCCCTCAGGGCGAGAGTGGAGGAGGCCCGCCGGGCGGAGTTCGTCCGGCAGCGGTCGAAGCGCACGGAACTGTCGGATGAGCAATGGGAACAGGTCGACGCCGTGACCAGGGCCATGGTGGCCAAATTGCTCCATCAGCCCACAGTGGTCCTCAAGGACGCGGCCGGAACCCCGCGGAGTGAGCGTCTGGTCGAAGCTCTCCGCACGCTGTTCGACCTCTAGCGGGTGGCCGTGGGTCTCCACCGTGACTGACCGGTCGCTGATCCGACTGGCGACCCGGCGTTCACCGCTGGCCCTGTGGCAGGCCAACCGGGTGGCCGAACTCCTCGACGAAGCGGGGACCGCCTCGTCCCTCGTCATGGTGGACACCGACGCAGACCGGCGGGCCGACGTCCCCATCGACCGACTCGGGGGCCAGGGCGCCTTCGTCAAAGAGGTGCAATCGGCGGTGGTCCGGGGTGAGGCCGACGCCGCCGTGCACTCGGCCAAGGACCTGCCCGCCTCGACGATGCTGGGCGTCCCAGGCCTGGTCCTGGCAGCAGTCCCCGAACGGGCCGACGCCCGCGACGTGCTCGTGGGCGGCGCCGTGGCCACCCTGCGGACGGGGGCCATGGTGGCCACCGGCTCGGCTCGCCGCCGGGTGCAACTCGCCAATCACCGGCCTGACCTCACCTTCACCGGGCTGCGAGGCAATCTGGCCACCCGCCTGGCGGCCGTCGGCACCGGGGGCATCGCCGCCGTGGTGGTGGCCAAGGCCGGGATCGACCGCCTGGGCTGGTCCCCACCCGTCGGGCTCGAGGTCGAAGTGCTCGAGCCGGGGATGATGCTCCCCCAGGTGGGGCAGGGGGCGCTGGCCGTGGAGTGCCGGGCCGACGATGGGGCCACGCGAGCCGTTCTGGCCGGCATCGATGATCCGACGTTCGCCCCCCTGGTGGCGGCGGAGCGGGCCTTCCTGGCCGAGCTGGGCGGCGGCTGCACCCTGCCGGTCGGTGCGCACGCCACCTGGGCCGAGGACGACCTCGGCACGGGGGCCGCCGGGTCCGCCATCCGGTTGACCGGCATGATGGGGTCGGCCGACGGGCTGATCGTCCTGCGGTCGACCCATACCGGTTGCCATCCCGAAGAGCTCGGGCGGGCTGTGGCCCGGTACCTCGTCGACGATGCCGGCGGTTACGCCCTCGACGGGTGGGACCCGTCACCCGGGGCCCGGCCCGGGGGCGTTGCGTCGACGGGGGACGCATGAGCGTCTCCTTGATCGGTGCCGGTCCGGGCGATCCGGGGCTGCTCACCCGGCGGGGCGCCGACCTGCTGGCGGGGGCCGAAGTCGTGATCTACGACCGGCTGATCACCCGCGAGCTGCTCGAGCTGATCCCGTCGGGTGCCGAGCTGATCAACGTCGGAAAGGCCCCGGGAGCGTCCACCCCCCAGTCCGAGATCAACGCGCAGCTGATCGAGCACGGACGGGCGGGCCGGCGGGTGGTGCGACTGAAAGGCGGCGATCCGTTCGTGTTCGGTCGTGGCGGTGAGGAGGCCGAGGCCCTACGCGGGGCCGGGGTCGACTATGAGGTGGTGCCCGGAGTGAGCTCGGCCTTTGCCGCGCCGGCCGCAGCGGGGATCCCGGTGACCCATCGGGGCATGGCGTCATCGGTGACCGTCGTCACCGGCCATGTCGGAGATCGGTCGGCCCCCGGCGGGGTCGACTGGCACTCGCTGGGCCGGGCCGGGGGGACCCTGGTCATCCTGATGGGCATGTCCGAGCGGGCGCAGATCGCGGCCGAGTTGATCGGGGGCGGGCGGGACGCCGGCACGCCGGTGGCCGTGGTGCACTGGGGGACCACGGGCGACCAGCAGGTGGTCCGCTCGACGCTCGGCCGACTGTCTTCGATCGAATTGCCGGCCCCCTCGACCATCGTGGTCGGCCCGGTGGCCGCACTGGAGCTCGGCTCGACGACCACCGTCCCCGGCTCTCCGTGAAGGCCGCGCCGCTCACCGGTCGCCGCGTCGTGGTGACCCGGCCCCGATCCCAGGCGCCGGAGCTGATCGATCGGCTGGTCGGCCTGGGGGCGACGGTGGTCGAGCTCCCGGTCATCGCCATCGAGGATCCATCCGACGGCGGCCAGGGGCTGGACCGGGCTGCGCACCGTCTCAGGTCCGGGGCCTACCAGTGGGTGGCCCTCACCTCCTCCAACGCCGTGTCCCGGCTCCTGGCCGCGCTCGGCGCCGGCGCGGCGGCGGTGCCCGCCACCGTGCGGTGGGCGGCGGTGGGTGCGGGGACGGCCCGCACGCTCACCGAAGGGGGCATTGCCCCCGACCTGGTGGCGACGGTCTCGGTGTCGGAGGCGCTGGCCGAGCAGTTCCCGGCCATCGACCCGCTGGAGCCGGGCGCGCCCGGTAGCCCCGCCGGTGTGGGGACCGTGCTGTTTCCCCGAGCCGAGACCGTGCGGGGGGCGCTGGCCACGGGGCTCCGGGCCAAGGGGTGGGTGGTCGACGAGGTCATCGCCTACCGGACGGTGTCCGCCACCCCCCACCCTCAGGACGTCGAATCGGCCCTGCGGGCTGACGCCGTGCTGTTCACCTCTTCATCCACGGTGGAGCGGACCGTCGAAGCGCTGGGCGCTGGCCGCCTGCCACCGGTGGTCGTGACCATCGGCCCGGTCACCTCGAGGTCGGCCCGGGCGGCCGGGCTCGTCGTGACGGGGGAGGCGAGCCCGCACACCATCGACGGACTGGTCGAGGCGCTGGTGGCGGCGCTCGGCGCGGGGGATCGGGCCGGCCGGCCGCGGACGCGACACCAGCAACAGCAACGACAGCAACCACAGCAGGAACCACACCAGCAGTAGGTCATCGGGCCGGGGCTGCGGCGGGGGCGCCCACGGCCCTGCCGTAGGCTGGTCGCCAATGTCGGATGACGTCGCCTTCACCGCCCGATCACGAGGATCGATGCCCGGCTACCCTGTTTCGCGGCAGCGCCGTCTCCGGCGGACCCCGGCCCTGCGGCGCCTGGTGGCGGAGACCCGGCTGTCGGTGGACGACCTGGTAGCTCCCCTGTTCGTGGCCGACGGCCTCGACGAGCCGCGGCCCGTCCCGTCGTTGCCCGGTGTGGTCCAGCACACGGTTGACTCGGTGGCCGCCGAGGTGAAGCGTCTGGGCGCGCTCGGCGTGCCCGCCGTCATCCTCTTCGGATTGCCCCGTCCCGAGCACAAGGACGCCACCGGGTCCCGCGCCCTCCGGCCCGACGGCATCACGCAGCAGGCCCTGGCCTCGGCGCGTCACGCGGTCGGCGACACTGTCGTGCTCATAGCTGACTGCTGTCTCGACGAGTTCACCGATCACGGCCACTGCGGGGTGCTGGACCCGTCCTCCGGCGAGGTGGACAACGATGCCACCCTGCCCCTGTACGCCGAGCTGGCCGTGTCCCAGGCCATCGCCGGGGCCGACGTGATCGCCCCCAGCGGCATGATGGACGGGCAGGTGGGGGCCCTCCGGGCCGCATTGGACGGGGCCGCGCTCCCTGGGACGGCGATCCTCGCCTATGCGGCCAAGTACGCCTCGGCGCTGTACGGACCGTTTCGCGACGCAGCGCAGGTGACCATCACCGGCGGCGGCGATCGGAAGGGCTACCAGCAAGACTCCCGCAACCGTCGCGAGGCCATGGCAGAGGTGGCGCTGGATGTGGGCGAGGGCGCGGACATGGTCATGGTCAAGCCGGCGCTGACCTACCTCGACGTCATCGCCGATGTGCGCGGTGCCTTCGACGTGCCCGTGGGCGCCTATCACGTGAGTGGGGAGTATGCGATGGTCAAGGCGGCCGCTGAGCGCGGCTGGATCGACGGGCCCGCGGTCGCCCTCGAACAGCTGACGGCGGTGAAGCGAGCCGGCGCCGACTTCATCCTCACCTACTTCGCCGGCGAGGTGGCCGAGGCGCTCGGTGGTTGACCGGGCCGTCTCCGCGGCGTGGTTCGA
>DASZGT010000037.1:0-11039 GCA_035938575.1 Acidimicrobiales bacterium | reverse complement strand
GACCGCTGCTGATCATCCTGGCCTGGCGGGCCCGGCCCGGGAGCTGGCACGGGGTCGGCGCCGTGGTGGCTCTGGGATTGCTGGCGGGCTTCCGCCAGTCCATCCTCCAGACGTTCCTGATCCTGGCCCTGGTGGCCGTGGCCGGATCGACGCGGAGGTGGGGAAGGTTGGCGCTCACGGTGTCGGCCGGCGTGGCGGCCGTCGCCGTCTGGCTCGTTCCCATGGCCCTCACCCAGCCGGGAGGCCTCAGCGCCTGGGTGCATGCCACCCGGACTGAGGCGACGGGTGCGGCCCGCGCCACGTCGGTGCTGGATCATGCGGCAGCCGGGGCCACCAACATCGGCACCTTCGCGGCGTACACCGCGTTGGCCCTCGGCGCCCTGGCCGTCCTGTCCGTCCTCGGCGTCCTGGCCCTCCTCGGCCAACGCCTCCG
The DNA here is from genome assembly GCA_035938575.1 of Acidimicrobiales bacterium. Lineage (GTDB taxonomy): Bacteria > Actinomycetota > Acidimicrobiia > Acidimicrobiales > RAAP-2 > Bog-756. The sequence goes on along the minus strand of DASZGT010000037.1, from coordinate 10,606 downwards.
CTCCACCCCCGACGCCGCCCCCGGCCGGTCGTCCCCGGCCGGTCCGGGTGGGGCGGGGCCCCGGTGGGAACGCCCCTGGTACCAGGGGCGGTGGGCCATCCTTGGCGCCGCCATCGTTCCCCCGGTGGCGGTGGTGACGCTGGTGGCCTTCGCCAAGGGGGGCTATCTCCTCGCCTACCTGCCGGCCGCCACCATCGCCCTCCTCCTGCCGTTGGGCGCACTCATCCACCGGACCACGGGGGGCCGGGCTTCGCCTGGTTGGCTGGCTTTGGCCTCACTCGGTGTCGCCCTCGTCGTCGGGCTCGGGACCCAGCGGTTCGTGAGCGGTGACGGCGTGCTCCCCCAGCGATGGCTCCGACCCAATGGGTCGCTGTGGCTCGAACAGCCGCGCTACCAGGCGCCGTATGCCGATACCCTCCCGGCCGTCCGCGCCGCAGATGCCATCGACACGGCACTGCGCGGCCTCGACCCATCGATCCGTCCGGGCCGCGATGTGATCGTGTTCGACATCCCCGATGGTGGCGGCAACATCTACCGGAATGCCGGGTGGGCACTACCGAACGACCGCATGGCCCTGATAGGCCGGGGGTACGTGCTCTACAACCAGCTCCACGGCGCCCTCTACTACGCGTCGGGGCACACCGCCGCAGTCGGTCCCTCGGGATCGGCGTTTCTGGTGGCCTCCCCGGCGCTACCGGGATTGGCGTCGATCACCGCCCAGGGCTACGCCCTGCCGGTCAGTACCCCCCGTCCGATCGGGGGCTACCGGGTGTGGCAGATCCTGCCCGGGGTGAGCATCCTCGGGGTGCGGATCGTGGCGCAGGCCGGGCCACGCCCCCTGGGGACGGGGATCTGACCTACCCGACCCGGCTGGCGGACGCGGCCACCGTCTCGACGAACCTGGCGTAGCGCTCGACCACCCGGGGCCAGCGGAACCACCGGTCGACGTAGGCCCGACCGCGTGCTCCCAGCTGGTGGCGCGCCGCCTCGTCGCCAGCCAAGAGATCCACGACGGCTTCGAACTCGCCGAACCCCGCGAAACTGAGGCCTGCTCCCGAGCGCCGGCAGTGCTCCACCGTGGCGGCGCAGGCGGCATTGACCACCACCGGTGTGCGGGCACTCCATGACTCGACCACGACCAGCGAGAACGCCTCCCGCGCTGACGGTGACACCAGGGCGACGGCGTGCTCGAGCAGCGACCACTTCTCGCGCTCGGGCACGGGCCCGACGACATCGATCTCGGGGTGGTCCGGTGGGGCTTCGACCACCGGGCCGGCGAAGACCAGACGCAGGGGCCCTGGGTGGCGCTGCTTGTAGGTGACGAACAGGGATGCCAGCAGACGGGACCCCTTGTGCCCATCGACCCGGCCCAGGCAGACAAGGTAGGGGGCGTGCGGGCCGGCCGAGGGGTCGGAGGGCATCTCGTCCGGGTCGTCGACGCCCAGGCCCAGCTGCAGCTGGCGATGGGAGGCCACCGGGAACATCCCCTGCACCAGGTCCCGCTCGGCTGCCGTCTGGAAGACCATCCCGTCGGCCGCGGCGAACACCCGAGGGAACACCGGCAGGTGGAGGGCCGGCTCATCGTGGGCCGCCGGGTGCAGGATCGTCGGCGCGGACACCCGTTCGATGGCCCGCACGGTCGGGTAGTAGAGGTACGGGTAGAAGATGACCGCCTCGGCGTCCGAGTTGGTGGCGGCCTCTGTCATCTCGGGAACCACCGGCCCCTGCAGGTCGACCCAACGCTCGGCGTCGGCCATCGAGGCGCGCGTCGGGTCGGCCAGGAGCGAGGCGGAGAACGGATGGAAGGACGGGTCTCTCCCCGACGAGGAGGCGAAGCGCTCCACCCGGACACCGTTGATGGCCTCACGGCCCGGGGAAAGGACGTCGTCCCAGGTCACGAAGTCCTCGGCGCAACTGGTGAGGACCTGCACCTCCCAGCCCATCTGGGCCACCAGGTGCTCGGCCAGCAGGCGGGCGGCGGTCTCGGCCCCCCCGATGATGGTCGTCCCGTAGCGGGGAAGGACGAAGGCGACCCTCACGGGGTGTGGCGGCCGCGAGTCGCCGCCGGCCTCATACCCGGTTCACGCCGCGCAGGCAGCCTCGAGCGCGGACAGGAACCCGTCCTGCACCCGGGGCAGTGCGAAGGTCCCGACCCTCTCGGACGCCGCCTGGGCCAGCGTCGTCCGGAGCTGGTCGTCCCGGACGACCCGGTCGATCGCCGCCGCCACCCGAGCCGGCTCCTTGTTCGGCAGGATCAGCCCGGCACCCTGCACCGTCTCCGGCACTGCGGTGTTGGTGTAGGCCACGATGGGGAGCCGGTGATACATCGACTCGAGCAGGGGGACACAGAACCCCTCGTGGTTGGAGAGGCACACGAAGACGTCCGAGGCGGCGTAGTAGGCGATCAGCTCCTCGTGGGTGACCGAACCGGCGATCTCCACGGCGCCCAGCAGGTCCAGTTCCTGGGCGAAGCGTTCGACGGCCAGCTGGTACTCGTCGCTGATGGCCCCGCCGACCAGGTGCAACCGGGCCTTGGGGTCGTAGAGCCGGCGGTAGGCCGCCAAGGCCTTGACCAGATCGTGTTGGCCCTTGTGGGGCGAGACCTTCCCCACGAACAGCAGGTCGGCGCCGCCGTCAGCCTTCTGGTCGGCCAGCCGGGCGGCCAGGGCCCGGTCGGGTGAGCCGGCAAAGCCGTCCAGATCGATGAGCAGGGGCACGGTGGTCGTCGATCGGTAGCCGGCCGCCTGGAGCTCCCGTTCGTTGAACTGGGAGTCGGCGATGGCGAACTCGGTCACCGACGCCAGGTCGCGGAGTTGGGCCCGGCCCAGACGGACCTCCTGGCCCACGGAGGGCATCCAGGCCTCGAGCAGGTCGGCGGGCGTGATGTTGTGGTAGTTGACGAACTTGCGCTCGCTGCGGCCTCGGAAGATGTCGGCCACCCCGCTGCCGATGGACAATTGATACAGCAGGACCCGGCCGGCCGAAGGGCGGTCACCGAGGCGGCCCACCGGGAGCCCGTCATCGAGGCGGTCCGACGAGGCGTTGCCGTAGTAGATGTCCGACTGGTAGCCCCTCGACCTCAGGAGATCCCGAAGTTGCATCACGTGCCCGCCGATGGCATCCCTACTGGCCAGGGAAGGGATGACGTGATCGATGCGGACGACCGTCAAGATGCGTTTTCTTCCCAGCCGGCCAGCGGGGCGAACACGGACCCGACGGCTGGCACCTCACCGGTGTGACCGGTGGATCTCAAGCGGAAGCTGACGTCGAGGGGAAGGCGGACCCGACCGGTCGAACGACCGGGATTGGCCACCTCGAACTGGGTGGCCTGGTCCTTCCAGTCGAAGATGGCCGTCTCGGTCTCACTGCGGACCCCGACGCTGACCGAGTAGGTGCCGTCGAGGAGGGGAACCTCGGGGAAGAAGAACCTCACGACCCCCCCGCCCACCGGCACCTCCATCTGGCACACCGGATCATCAGGATCGGACGCGAAGACCAGTTCGTTCTTGTCGTCGTGGATGGCGATGGTGGCCATGGCGTTGGGCACGGCGGCCAGGCTGTCCAGGTCGGCGGTCACCGTCAGGGACTCGCCGGGGTACAGATGGCTCCGGGCCCCGCTTCCGCCGTGCTCGGCCTGCACCGTGCCGATGGCGAAGACATTGCCCTCGATGCCGCCGGATTCCGACCCTTCGAGCGTGCCGACGCCGAGCAGGTCGGCCAGGTACACCCGGATCCCCTCCCCGGGCTCGTCGACCGTGATCACCCGGCCGTGGTTCATGACCATGACCCGGTCGCAGTTCTGGCGGATGGTGTCGGTCCCGTGGCTCACCACCACGATGGTGCGGCCTTCGCGCTGGAACCGCTTCACGTGGTCCATGCACTTCCGCTGGAAGGCGGCGTCACCCACGGCCAGCACCTCGTCGACCAACAGAACGTCGGGCTCCACGTTGACGGCCACCGCGAACCCGAGCCGCACGTACATGCCCGAGGAGTAGAACTTCACCTGGTTGTCGATGAAGTCCTCGAGCTCGGCGAAGGCCACGATGTCGTCGAAGCGCTTGGCGATATCGCCACGGGACAGCCCGAGCAGTGATCCGTTGAGGAAGATGTTGTCGCGTCCCGACAGCTCGGGTTGGAACCCTGCCCCCAGCTCGAGCATGGCGGCCAGGGTGCCCCGCACCCGGATCTCTCCGGTGGTCGGCTTGAGAATGCCGGCCACGCACTTGAGCAGGGTGGACTTGCCACAACCATTGCGCCCCAGGATGCCGAACGTCTCCCCCTGGTTGATCTCGACGTTGACATCGCGGAGGGCCCAGAACGGGGTGAACGGCATCTTGCCGCCGTGGATGACCCGTTCCTTGAGCGAGGTGTGCTTCTCGCTATACAGCCGGAACTGCTTGGAAATGTCGGTGACCCCGATGGCGACGGCCACGGTCAGAGCTCCTCGGCGAAGTTGCCCTCGAGCCGGCCGAACACGAGCAGGGCCAAGAAGAACAACCCGACACTGACCCCGAGGACGATCCCGTTGACGGCCGCGTAGGTGCCGACGCCCCAGTTGGGCAGCAGCTGGTTGACCTGGTGGGTCGAGGTGCTCGTGTACTGGGTGACCCCGTAGATGGCTCGCTGGAAGGTCAGCACGATGGGCGTCACCGGGTTGCACAGATAGAGGTACTTGAGCCAGAGCAGGCCGGGCTTGCCCTCCAGATGCGTCGAGATCAGCCCGAAGGAGTAGACGATGGGCGTGCCCCAGAACCAGGCCATCAACAGCACCTCGGTGAGGTGCTGGGTGTCCCGCAGGTAGACGTTGACCGCGGAGAGGAAGATGGAGACCGCCCCGGTGAAGACGATGAGGGCGAGCAGGGCCAGCGGCAGGACGGCCACGAACGTCCAGTCGGGGGCGATCCCGAACAGCAGCAGGGCGAGGATGAGGACCACCACCTGGATGGCGAACATGACCATGGCCACCCCCACCACCGACAGGGCCAGCAGTTCGCGGGGGAAGGCGACCTTCTTGACGATGCCGGCCTTGCCTACCACCACGCCGGTCGACCCCATGGCTGCCCCGTTGAACAGGTTCCAGGCCAGCAGCCCGGCGAACAGCCAGATGGCGAAGTGGGGTTGGCCGTTGCGCCCGTTGATGATCTTGAAGACGAAGAAGTAGATGGCCAGCACCAGGGCCGGGTTGAGCATCGACCACAGATAGCCGAGGACCGAGTTCTTGTACTTGACCTTGAGCTCGGTGCGGGTGAGCAGGACCAGGAGGTCCCGGTTGACCCAGAGGTCCTTCAGCCGCTGGCCGAGCTGGACCTTGCCGTTGACCACGGTGACCCGGTCGTTGCTCTGCCCGGGCACGAAGCGGGTACTTCCCCCGATGTTTGAGGCGCGCTCTGGCCCCGCTGACGCGGGCTCCACGCTGAGGCTCACGAGCTGGAGGCCCCCGCTCCGGCCTTCGGGACCTCCATGGCGTCCTTTTGGATGACTTCGTCGATGAAGCCGTACTCGCGGGCCTCTTCGGCCGTGAACCAGCGGTCGCGGTCGGAGTCCGCCTCGATGCGCTCCACCGGTTGGCCGGTATGGAAGGCGATCCTTTCGGCCATCATCCGCTTGAGGTAGATGATCTGCTCGGCCTGGATGGCGATGTCCGAGGCCTGCCCCTGCATCTGGCCCGAGGGTTGATGCATGAGGATCCGGCTGTGGGGAAGGGCGAACCGCTTCCCGGGGGTTCCCGCGCACAGCAGGAACTGACCCATGGAGGCGGCCAGGCCGACGCAGATGGTGCGCACATCGCACCGGACGTACTGCATGGTGTCGTAGATGGCCAGGCCGTCGGTCACCGAGCCACCGGGCGAGTTGATGTAGACGGCGATGTCACGCTCCTGGTTTTCGGCTTCGAGCAGGATCAGCTGGGAGCAGACCAGATTGGCCGTGTCCTGGTCGATCGCCGAGCCGATGAAGACGATGCGCTCTTTGAGCAGGCGCTGGAAGATGTCCGATCCGGGGCCGACTTCGGCACTGGTCCTCATCTGGAGCGACCCGCGGGCCGGGTCGGTGGCGCGGGCATGCGGGAACACGTGACGGGTGTCGTCCATGGCGCAAAGCCTAGTGGCTCGGCCTTGGGGGCGGGCGCACGTCAGACGGGCTCGACCCCCGGGTCACCGACGGGCAGCGGCCGCATCCCGGACACCGAGGATAGCTTCCACCAGGTGATTCCCGGCGTGAGCGATGTCGAGGGCTCGGAGGCGGCTCCTTCCCGCGGCAACCAGCTGTTCCCGTCGCCCCGGGTCGGCCATCAGCCCGGCGATGACCGCGGCCACGTGGCGGGGGTGCTTGTCGGCCAGCAGGATTCCGGCGTCGCCGAGGACTTCGTGCACAGCACCCGCATCGAAGGCCACGATCGGGAGTCCGTGGCCCATGGCCTCGACCAGGGGCACCCCGAAGCCTTCGTGGTCGGAGAGCATGACCAGCACGTCGGCGGTGCGGTAGTGCGCGGCCAACTCGTCCTGGCTCACGCCGGACACGAAGTCGACCGCGTCGGCGAGCCCGAGGGCGGCCGCGTACCGCCGCAGGGCGGCGGCGTAGGCGGGCTCGGTCGGCGACCCGATCAGGGTCAGGGTTGCGCCGGGGTCGGTGCTGGCGCGGGCGACAAACAGGGCGGCGATCGTGTGATGGTGCGCCTTGTTGGGTGCCCACCGACCGACCGAAAGCCAGGCGGTCCCGCGTCCACGGCGGCGGGAGCGAAGGCGATCGAGCGCACCCTGGCTCGGCTCTGTCGGGGGCGCGATCCCGGCCACGGGAACGACGGTGACGTTGGAGAAGCCCGCCGCCCGCAACTCGGCCGCAATGAATTCCGAGTCGGCGATGCCCAGTGCCGCCCGCCGGGCCAGCTCCGCCAGCCGCTGTGCGGCTCCGATCTGAAGGCGGGCGATGGCGTTGTTCCACGGTGCGAAGTACTCCGGGGGGGTGAAGCTGTGGTAGTTCACCACCAGCGGTTGGGGTCGGGTTGCCAACCACCCGGCCATCACCGAGTCGGTGGCGAACTGGTAGACGAGCACGTCGCCGGCTTCGGCGTCGGATTCGTACTCGAGATAGGGACGGGTCTCATCCGCGGTGGTCGGGTCCGGGAGCTCGGTATAGATCTGCGAGGGCAACCCCGAGGTGGCCAGCCGGGCACGTAACGCCAGTGTGTGCTCGCCGACCGCATCGCGGCGGTGGAGCATGGGGACGAACAGGTGGACCCCCGTCATCGCTCCACCCTGGCCACCACCGCGTGGACGGATCCGGACACCGGGCGCTTCCAGTCGACGTCGACAGCACCCGAACGGCGCAGCAGCAGCGACCACGTCTCGGGGTGCAGCGGCCGGCCCGGGGCCAGATCCCGCGCCGGATGGGAGAGCGCGCCGTTCCACGCCGACTGGTCGGTGGTCAGGACCACCAGGACACCCCCGACTCTGGTCGCCCGGAGCGCCTGTCCGAGGAGATCCACATTTCCCGCCAGGTCGACGCGGTCCACGCAGCCGGCGAGGACGACGGCGTGGGCGGAGCCGGCGGGGCAGGTTCGTAGATGACCGATGACCTCGCCGATCACAAACTCGGGGAGGGCGCTGCTCCCGTCGTCACCCGACGAGGCGAATGCGGACCAGGCCGCCGTGCCCCTCGGCTCGACGCCCCGCACCCGGTACCCGGCCCGGTGGAGCGCCTGGACGAGCGCTCCGTCACCCGACTCGCCCACCACGACCGTGGCCTCCGGGTCCGCCGGGCCCAGCCACGACCCGAGCACCTCGGCCCACTCCCCCACGTCAGGCGGCGCCACCGGCAGCTCGGCCGCCTCGAGCCGGGTCGGGTCGGGCCTGGCCTCGAGGAGCTCCACTCGGGCGGCCAGATAGCGAAGGGCATCCCATGTGGCTTCGTTGACGCCGGCCACCGCGGCTCCCGCCACCGCCCGGGCGTCGGCGGCCAGGAGGTCGGCGAGCACTCCGGCCACGTCGCCCACGAACCGCCTGCCGATGAGGGCCGACCGACCCCGCTCCCAGAGATCGTCGGGAAGCCCCTTCCAGGGGGCGGCACCCGTCAGGGAGCTGACGTCGGGCTCAACGATGCGGCGCATCGCATCGTCAAAGCCCCACTGCAGGCTGCCCTGGGGACGCAGTCGGTCGAAGGCGGCCAACAGCTCAGCCTCGTCGGGCGCCACGGCCTCTCCGTCGCCGCTCCCCGGGGCGTGCCCTCCCCCGCCGGCCGCAACCGGCTGGTCTGGCGCGGCCACCTCGTCGCCGGGGACGTCGGGATCGGACATCAGGCCGTCATCCTTTCCGAAGGTACTCGGGGCCGCCCACCGCCGGCTGGAGCCGGCGCGACCGGATCGGGGCCCGGTGACCGCGGTCGACCACGCCCTCGAGGAACCGGGTGTACCGGTCGACGATCGAGGACCACCGGTAGTAGCGGGCGGTGTACTGCCGCCCGGCCTCGCCCAGCGAGGATCGGAGGCCACCGTCACCGACCAGCCGGTCGACCGTGACCTCGAAGGAACGAAAGGACTCGAACCACAACCCGCCACCCGAACGCCGGCAGTGCTCCATGGTGGCGGCGCAGGAGGCGTTCACCAAGGCGGGAATTCCGAGGCTCCACGCCTCCAGCAGCACCAGGGAGAACGACTCGTAGGCGGAAGGGTTGACCATGACCTGGGCGCCGGCCAGGATGTCCCACTTGTCGGTCTCCGAGACGGTGCCGGTCACCACCACGTCGGGATGGTCGGGTGCCTGGTCGGAGACGGGGCCGACGAAGACCAGGGCCAGGTCTCCGGGGTGGCTCTCCTTGTAACGCTCGAAGTACTCGGCCAGCATCACGCATCCCTTGTGCTCGTCGACCCGCCCGAGGTAGCAGAGATAGGGGCGGTCCCCGATGCCGAGGACGTCCCCACCATGGCGCCCGGCCCCGACGGGCTCGTTGACACCCAGTCCCAGCACGATCTGCGGTCGCGCCCCGATGCCGAACGCGTACTCCATCAGCTCGCGTTCTGCCTGGGTGTGGTAGACGAACCCGTCGATGTCGCGGAAACTCTGGCGGAACGCCGACAGGTAGAGGGCCGGTTCATCGTGAGCCGCGGGGTGGAGAACCGTTGGCACCTTGGACACGGCGATGCCGTCGACCGTGGTGGCGAACAGGTAGGGGTAGCAGGCGATGATGTCGGCATCGGTGGCGGCCACCGCCTCGACCAGATCCGGGCACATCGGGCCGTTGAGTGCCACCCAACGACGCGACTCCGCCAGTGTGGCGGTGGTCGGGGACACCCGGAGCCTGGCATCGAGCTCGAAGTAGCCGAGCAGTCGACGGCTGGCCGTCGGAAAGCGGCGAACCGTCACCCCGTTGATCATCGACGATCCGGGAGGCTCGGTGTTCTCCCAGGTGAGGTGATCGAGCGCACAACTGGTCATCACCTCGACGTCCCAGCCCGGTCGCTGGCACAGACGCTCCGCCAGCATGCGGGCGGCCGTCTCGGCGCCGCCGATGACCTCGGTGCCGTATCGGGGCGTGATGAAGGCGAGCTTCACGCTCGAACGGCCTGGCGGTCAGCCAGCGCGGCCAACACCTCGACGAACCGGGCGCCGGTGGCGGCGGGCAGGAACTCCTCGAGTCGCCGGCGGCCCGCCCTCACCAACCGGCCGGCCAGGTCGTCGTCGCCCCGTACCCGGTGGACGGCGGCGGCCACCACACTCGGTCGTTTGGAGTCGATCAGGATCCCGGCGTGGCCCAGCGTCTCGGGCACGGCCCCGGCGGCAAAGGCCACGATCGGGACGTCGGACTGCATGGCCTCGAGCAGCGGGATGCAGAAGCCCTCGTGCTCTGAGAGACAGACGAACACATCGGCGGAGGCATACCAGGCCGCCAACTCCGCATCAGTAAGGTCCTCTCCGTGCACCACGGCATCGGCCAGCCCCAGCTCGTCGGCCAGCGCGAACACCGCGTCGACATAGGAGGCGGTGAACGACGGACCCACCAGGTGGAGCCGAGCACCCGGGTCATACCAGCGGCGATAGAGCCAGAGGGCCTCGACCAGATGGTGTTGGGTCTTATTGGGTGAGATCCGCCCGACGAACAACAAGACGGTGGCCGATGGGAGCTCCGTGGCCAGCCGGCGCAGTTCCGTGTCATCCACACGCGGCTTGCCCTCGGTGATGTCGAGGAGGATTGGTACCACGGCCGTTTCCCGACACCCCATCCTCCGGAGCTCGGCGGCATTGAAGGCCGAGTCGGCAATGCCCAGGGTGGCCACGGGGGCGAGGGCGGCGGCCTGGATCCGGGCGAGGGCGACCTTCTCGCTGGTGTGGTCCTCCCACCCGTCGTAGAAGGACGACGGGGTGATGTTGTGATAGTCGAGGACCAGCGTCTCGGGCCTCTCCAACAGGAACTCGGCCACCGGCGATGCCGTGCTCAATTGGTAGAGCAGGATGTCTCCGGGCTTGGCCCGTTCGGGGTAGCCCTCGAAGTAGACGGCGTGGTGCCAAAGGTCGTCGTGGGCTGACTCCACGTAGATGTCCGACTCCCATCCGGCGCTCCGCAAGACCTCCTGCAGGGCCAGGGTGTGCTGGCCGGTTGCGTCCCGGGGCAGCAG
>DASZGT010000036.1:0-2692 GCA_035938575.1 Acidimicrobiales bacterium | reverse complement strand
GGTCGGCGATCCCCTGGCGCAACCGCACTTCGACCAGGACCGAGAACTGCTCTGCCGAGGCCACGGTCAGGCACCGTACCAGTCGCCCAACCGGCGGCCGCAGACCCGTTCGTAGGCGTCGACGTAGCGGGTGGAGGTGGCGGACACGATCTCGGGAGGCAGCGCCGGCGGGGGTGGCTGCTTGTCCCAGGGTTGAGCCTCGAGCCAGTCGCGCAGCGGCTGCTTGTCGAAGGAGGGCGGGTTGGTCCCCGGAGCGCAATCGTCGGCCGGCCAGAACCGGGAGGAGTCGGGGGTCAGCGCCTCGTCGCACAGGGACAGCTCGCCGTCGATGAAGCCCAGCTCGAATTTGGTGTCGCAGATGACGATGCCCTGGAGCTCCGCCCGGGCCGCTGCTCTCGCATAGGCCGCCAGACACAGCTCGGCCGCCGACTCCGCCGCCGCCTGGCCCACCAGGTCGACGGCCTCGGCCATCCCGATGTTCAGGTCATGGCCTTCGGTGGCCTTGGTCGACGGGGTGAAGATGGGCTCGGGCAGGCGGTCGGCATGGCGGAGGCCGGTCGGCATGGCCATCCCGTGGACGGTGCCCTCCCGCTCGTACTCCTTGTAGGCCGAGCCGGCCAGGTAGCCGCGCACGATGCACTCGATGTCGAGCATCTGGGCCCGCCGGACCAGCATCGACCGGCCGGCCAGTCCCTCGAGCCCACCGGGAAGCCCCGCTGCTCCCTCGGGGAAGTCCACGGTGTCGGCACTGATCAGATGGTTCGGGGCAAGGTCGGCGAGCTCCCCGAGCCAATAGGCGGTCATGGCCGTGAGCACCCGCCCCTTGTCGGGGATGGGCTCCACCATGATCACGTCGAAGGCCGATATGCGATCCGAGGCCACCATCAGCAACCGGTCCTCACCGGCGTCGTAGAGCTCCCGCACCTTCCCCGATTGGATCAGGGTCAACGGTGCACCGGTCGAGGGGGCGTTCATGGGGCGAGGTCCTCCAGGGCGTCGGTGAAGCGGTGAACATGGCGCAGGCTCCGTGCGAGGTCGAAGGCATCGTCGAGGGCGTCGGATGTGAGGGTGACCTCGGGGTCCTCCTCGAGGACGTTCCGGAAGGACCGTCCCTCGTCCCAGGCGGCCCGGGCGTCGCGCTGGACGATCCGATAGGCGGCATCGCGGCTCAACCCTCCGCTGACCAGGGCGAGGAGGACCGACTGGCTGAAGACGAGGCCGTGGCTGCCGTCGGTCAGCGTGGCCAGGGCCCGTTCCGGGTGGATCACCAGCCCCTCGACCAGTCCGGTGGCCTTCTGCAACATGTAGAGGGTGAGCATGCTGGCGTCGGGGAGCACCACCCGCTCCACCGAGCTGTGGGAGATGTCCCGCTCGTGCCAGAGCGCCACGTCCTCGAGGCCGGCCGAGAGGTACCCCCTCAGCACCCGGGCCAGGCCGCACAACCGCTCCGACAGGATCGGGTTGCGCTTGTGGGGCATGGCCGAGCTGCCCTTCTGCCCCGGCTTGAACGGCTCCTCCACCTCGCCCAGCTCGCTCCGGGCCAGGTGCCGGACCTCGGTGGCGATCAGCTCGATGGTGGCGCCCACCGCCGCGCACGCCCACAGGTACTCGGCGTGGCGGTCACGGGCGACCACCTGGGTGGCCGGTGTGGGCGTGAGCCCGAGGGCCGAGCAGACGTGTTCCTCCACCCTGGGGTCGATGTTCGAGTAGGTGCCCACGGCACCCGACAGCTTGCCCACGGCGATCCTGGCCCGGGCGGCGCGAAGGCGTTGCAGATCGCGGTCGGCCTGCAGGGCCCACAACGAGAACTTGGCTCCAAAGGTGGTCGGCTCGGCGTGCATCCCGTGGGTCCTCCCGGTCACCGGGAGGCCGATGGACCCGAGAGCCCGGGCCTTGAGCGCCTTGACCAGGTCGGAGCAGGCGGCGATGAGCAGGTCCGAGGCCAGGGTGAGCGTGGCGCACAGGGCGGTGTCGACCACGTCGGAGGAGGTGAGGCCGTAGTGGATCCACGAGCCCTCGGGCTGGCCGATGGCCGACTGCACGACGTCGACGAAGGCGGCCACGTCATGGTCCGTGGTCCGCTCTCGCTCAGCCACCGCCTCCACGAAGGCGGCATCCACGTGTGGCGCCCGGGCCCGGCAGGCCGCCGCCGCCTCGGCGGGGACGTCCCCCACCTCCGCCCATCCCTCGGTGGCCAACAGCTCGACCCGGAGCCACATGGCGAAGCGGGCCTCGTCGGAGAAGAGCTCGGCCATCGCCGGGGGTGCGTACCGGGTTATCAACGGGTTGCCTCCTGCGGTTCGAGGGCTGTCGGCACCCCGGCCCCCGGCGATTCCCCCGATGCCGCCAACGCGATGTCCGACCGGCACTGCATCCCCGGCCACGAAATGGCCGACACCCCGCGGTAGGCCCGCGCCCGGGCCGCGTCCAGGGTGTCCCCGAGGGCGGTCACCCCGAGCACCCTTCCCCCGGACGTCACGACGGCACCGGGCCCAGCCCCTGGTGCTGCTGGGCCGGCGCGGTGTGCTTCGTGTGCTTCGTGTGCCTCGTGTGCTTCCACTCCCCCGGTGCGCCCGGCGGCTCGGGCCGGCGCCGTGCCGGCATGGAACGCCGTCACCCCGTCCATGGCCGACGCCCGGTCGAGGCCGCCGATCTCGTCGCCGGTGCGCGGCGACTCCGGATAGCCGGCCGC
>DASZGT010000035.1:0-13038 GCA_035938575.1 Acidimicrobiales bacterium | reverse complement strand
CGTCGGCGGGTCGACAACCCCGAGCGGGGGTGGATACGACCTCGTGGCATCCGACGGAGGCGTCTTCACCTTCGGTGACGCCACGTACGCCGGATCCCTCGGAAGCCAAAAGCTCAATCGTCCAATCATCGGGATCGGTTGAGCCCTAGGCGGGTGCAGAACTCATGGGAAGTCTGGGTCACGCTCGAATCAGGGGTACCGAGGCGCGCCACCCGACGTAGGGACCAAGATCACCGGTACCGGCGCTCGCCGTCGCAGCGATCGTCGTGATCCGGTGCGGCGTTCAAGCGGCCAATCCTGCACCGGCCGTGCCCATGAGGAATAGGAAGTTGTCGACATAGAACTGCCGGCGCACATCCTCGCCGGCGTCCCCCAGGGACGCCTCGAATCGCTCGACCGGCTTGCGTCCTCCCTCGACGTGCGGATAGTCCGAGGAGAACATCACGAGGTCCGAACCCCCCTGGTCGACGATCCACCCGACGTCCTCGGTCGGATAGGGAGTGAAACGAACCTGGCGATGCACGTAGTCGGTCGGGCGGAGCGAGAGAGCCTGCAGTCGCTCCTCATGGCGATGGAAGGCTTCGAAGGCGGACTCCATCTGACGCAGCCAGGACGGCACCCAGATGGCACCTTGTTCGATGACCCCGATGCGCAGCCCGGGGAAGCGCTCGAGGACGCCGTCGAAGATCAGGGTGGCTAGTGTCTGGGCGGGCGGAACCGGGATGCCCATGTAGTCGACCGAGCGGAAGTTCTCGTCGCCTCCGTGAAAGTCATGGGGGACGGGAAGACCGTTGACGAAGTACTTCGGACTGATCAGCTCGCCTGTGCCCCCCACATGGAACACGATGGGTATCCCCGCCTCTTCCGCCTGGGCCCACACTCCGAACAGGTCCCGATGGCTCGGTGAGAAGGCGGGAGGACATCCCGATGCCACCAGCAACGCGGCCGCACCTTGCGCCAGCGCCTCACCGGCTGCCTGCACCGCTCGGTCGGGATCGACCAAGGGGACGTAGCACGAGGGGAGGAGCCGGGAGTCGACCGAGCAGAACTCGAGCATCCCCCGGTTGTGGGCTCGAGCGGCCGCGTAGGCGAGTTCGGCATCGCCCTGGTGCTCGAAGTCGTGCAGTCGGCCGTTGTGGAACGTGTTGAAGATGAGCTGGCTGCTGAACCCGAGGAGGTCCAGTGCCCGGGGACGGTCTTCGGAGATGAACCCCCCGGTGGCGGCGAAGTTCTTGCGCTGCATGATCTCGGCTTCCTCATCGGCCCGGTACTCCTCGGTGCCATGGCGCTCTCGCAACCGCTCGAACGACGACACCAGGTCGCGTTGCTGCTCCTCGGGGCTCCCCGTCTGGCGCAGTTCGTTCCCACTCGGGTACCGCAGTACGGGCAGCCGGTCGCGGAAAGCGGCCTCGGCATGGTCGCGGAGCCACGTGGGCGTCTCCATGAGATGGGCGTCGGCGTCGTGGACGATCCGACCTTCGCAGTACGGCATGGGAACCCCTCTCGAGTTGACCTGAGTATTCCAGGCGCCAGGTGCCATCGCCATCGAATACCTCGACCCCGGACCCCAAGTCGGCCGGCCAGAGCGTCGGGCAGGAGGACGATCAGAGCTCGTCGACGGACCTCGGCGTGCGAAGGATCATGACGGAAGCCGCGAACAGAAGCCCGGCGCCGATCACGGTGAGGATGAAATGCCACCAGCTCCAGCTGAATTGCCTCTGGACGGCCACTGCGGCTGAGGTGGCGCAGCCTTGGAATTTCGGACACGTGGTCGTCGACGGTATCGTTGCGATGACCGTGCTGGTGAACCGGGTGATGGTCCACAGCACCCACATGGCCCACAAGCCCACGACGACGACAACTCGCAATGGCTGATTACGAATCCCCACGGTCACAAGTCTGCCAGGTTCGGAACGGGCACTGACCATCGGGCAGGCCGGGATCGAAGGCGCGAACTGCGGAGCGGCGAGGTTGGTTTCATGAACCACTCATGCCGCGCACGCTGCGAAAACAGCGTCGATGGTGACGACAGTGTGCCAGTGTCAGCAGGCATACGCACCCGATCCCAGCCGACATCTGCCAATCGACCTGCTCTGCATCTGGTCGGGCTGCGCCCGACCAGATGCAAAGCGACCCAGTCAGTCGAATCCGTAGAAGGGGGCTCCGAAGGCGAAGATGCCGCCGTCCGCGCCGACCAGCCAATAGCCGCCGGTGGCATTGTCGGAGGCCATCCCCACAATGGGTGCGGCCAGGGTGAGGCTCCCGGTCGAACCGTGGAAGGCGGCGTCACCGTAGGAGAAGATGCCTCCGTCGGAGGCTACGAACCAGTAGCCGAGCCCACTGCTCGTGCTCGTCATGCCGTTGACCGGCCGGTTGAGCACGATGCTGCCGGTGGACCCGAAGAACGGTGCACCGAAGGCGAAGATGCCGCCGTCCGTGGCCACCAGCCAGTAGCCCCCATTGGGATCGGCACTGATGCCGACCACTGGCTTGTTCAGAGGCTTTCCACCCATCGAACCGAGGAAGGCCGCGTCTCCGAAGGTGAAGATCCCTCCGTCGGAGGCCACCAGCCAGTAGCCCTTGCCGGACGGCGTGGGGGCGATGTCGACGACCGGGGCGTTCAGGTGCATGGATCCTGTGGATCCGTAGAAGCCCGCATCGCCGAAGGTGAAGGTACCCCCGTCGGCGGCCACCAGCCAGTAGCCCTTGCCGGAAGGCGTGGCGACGATGTGGTTGATGGGTGCGTTCAACACGTGACCGGCCATGGAGCCATAGCTGACGGCTGCCCCGTGGGGAGCCACCCCACCTTGAGCATTGGTCAGCCAGTAGCCGGAGCCGTCAGGAAGCGACGCCATGCCGGTCACCGGGGCCGGCAGCGTGCCGTTGACCGGGGAAGGGCTCGCTGACGGTGGCGGTGGTGGTGGCGCCACTGGCGTGACTGCGTTCGATGCCCCCGAAGGAGGGCTGGTTCCCCCGCCGTTGGCGGCCGTGACGCTGAACGTGTACGACGTGCCGTTGGTCAGGCCCGAAACCACCGCCGAGGTTGCGCCCAGACCGGCCGTGGCCTGGAACGCACCTGGTGTCGACGTGACCGTGTACGCGGTGGGAACCCCGCCGGTACCGGGTGTCCAGGTAACGGTGGCACTGGCGTTGCCGGCTGTGGCCGCGCCGATGACCGGCGCCCCCGGCGCGGTCGGAGCGAGAACCGTCAGGGTGAAGGGCGCCGGGTTGGTCAGCACCACGCCGTTGACAGTGGCCGACGGGACGACGGTGAAGGTGCCGGGAATGCCGTTGGCCGTGAGCAGTGCAGACGTGGCCAGACCGGTGCCGTCGGTGCTGGAGACGGTGGTGGTGCCGCCGGGGAAGGTGCCACTGGAACCGGTCACACCCGGCACGACGGTGTAGGTCACCTGGATGCCGGCCTCATCCACGTTGGCATTGGACGCATCGCGGATGCGGGAGCCGAGGTGGGCGAGGAATGCGGCGTTGGCCTGGGCCGACTGGTTGTTGCCGGAGGTCGCCACCACCTGGGTGGCCGTGCCGATGGTGTAGTTGGTCGAGGCGGCGGTGGCGTCAGACGAGGTGGCGACGGACGCCGCGTAGGTGGCGGACGCCGGAGTGGTGACGCCGGAGACGTCAACGATGACCGGGGTCAACGCCGGGATCGGCACGGTGGCGGGATCGGTGAGCGTCACGTTGCCGGTCGACCCGCTCACAGCCGCGTTGGCGCTCTTGCCCTTGGCATGGACGACGTAGGTGGCACCGGTCGTCAGCGCATTGCCTGCATCGGTAATGGTGATGGTGCTCGAGCCGGCGGTCAGTGCACCAGCGGCGCTGGTGGTGAACTCGACCGTATAGGTGGAAGGCACCCCCGGGCCGAACGGATTGGCAGCCACCGACACCGCGGTGACGGAGGTGGCGGCATAGGCGGCCGAGGTCGTGCCCGCCAACGAGGCGACAACCACAATCGCGGCCACGCCTGCTGCGAACTTATAGGTGCGGTTTCTTCGCATGGAAACTCCTGTTCGAATAGAGCATCCATCGAGGACACCCCTGCCCAATGTGTTCTGGAGGTGCTACGGGCGACGATGCTGGCGGCGTCCATGCTGTCGAACGCCGCATTGCGCTCCCGCCCAATGACCCCTCAGCGAAAGGTAACGACTGCGACTCCGCCTGCGCAATGCTTGCCCCGACATCCGGTCAAATAGTCCTCAAGATCCCACGGAAAGTGTCAGTCTCACCACGCGTAGCGCGCCCGTTGATCGATGCTCCGCACCGCCGTATTGCGTTCGAGACTGATGGCGCCACCGGAAGGACTGTCGAGCTCGGCCCTCAGCCACAAGGGCGCAGCGGCACCGTTTCGAGGCCCGACGAACTCGTGACCAAGAGCTTGTCTCGGCCGCTTCCTACCGGTCCGGTTGGCCCGGGACCGGACGTTGGCGGGTCGTCACGAAGTGATCAGCTGGAGAGGACGAAGTCGTCGGTATAGATGAGCGACCCCGCCGTTCCCCGACCCTTGAGGGTGACCGCATGCGCCCCGGGTGCGCCGGCCACGGCCGGCAGGCTCCCGGTGCATTGGGCTGCTCCGGTCAGATCGGCCACGGCCGTGCAGACCACGGCGGACCTGTGGCCTCGCACCCCGCTGGCGTACTTGACCGTCACCTTCGCCTTCGGATGGAACCCGTAGCCATAGGCGGTGATCGAGGAGCCGGAGGGACCGATGGTCGGTGTGATCGAGCCGCCGGCCTCGAAGTCCGTCGTGGTGGAGGAGACGCCGGTGGCCACGGTGAGATCGTCGACGTAGGCAGTCGCCCCACCGGTGATCGGGCCGCCCAACCGCAGCAGGAGGGCCCCCTGCCCGATCGGATCGTTGCGGACAGCAGCGTGCGGGAAGAAGCCGAGGACCTGGCTCCAGGTGCAGGGGGACGACTGCGGGCAGTGCGTGCTGCCAGGCGTCGCCGTGCCGTACCAGGTGCCGTCGGTCAACGCGTTGAGATGCCTCCAGGCGTTGGCCGGCGGCGGCGAGCTCGGAATGAAGGTGAGACGACCCTGGTACACCGAACTGCCCAGCGTGGTGTCGTACGTCACGTCGAACGTCAACACCAGCTGGTTGGTGGTGCCGCCAACCACATAGCCCCAGTAGTTCAAGGCGGTGATCTGGCTGAGCGGCGTTCCCTTGTACGCGTTCGAGCCCAGTGACGCACGCCCGGTCGAGTCCACCTGCAGCTTGGCGCTGCCGGTCCCGGCCGGCGGGCTGGCCGGTCCCGGGACGAGCGTGACGTTGCCCAACGATCCGCTAGGCCCCTCGTTGAATCCGAACCAGTTGCTCACCTGCAGCTGCCGCACCTGGTTGGTGGCGGCCCCGGCCACCGACGATCCCGTGGCCAGCCCCGCCAACGAGAGCACCGCCGCTCCTGTCGCCACCGCCAGCGCGAGCTTCAATGACTTCAACATGTTCCGCCTCCCCGCACGCCCCCCGTTGGGCCGCCAGAGAAGGACCATACCGGGTCGAGGTTCCCGCTGCCAGCGGAACCACTGACGCCGCGTTCCACGAGACCGGTGACGGTCGACCCTGAAGGACGCAACTCGGTTCAACCCCAGACAGCCCTTCAATTTGATGAGCCGGAGGGGCGCCGCCGCCGTCCCGGGCCCGGGTGGCCCGGTCAGGTGGGTCGGAGGGTGATCAGCTCATGAACGTTCTCGTTGAGGATCATCCGCCGCTCAACGGCGTCGAAGTTCTTGAGCTCGGCCACGTAGTCCAGAGGCTCGGGCAGGGCTTCGATGTGCGGCCAGTCCGATCCAAAGATGACACGATCGTGCCCGATGCACTCGGCCACCTGGTAGACGTCGTCTTCCCAGAACGGATTGATCCAAACGTGGCGGCGAAGGGTTTCGACAGGGTCGTCCTCCCAGTAGCCCGGCATCTTGTTGGACGTCGACCTGATCTTCTTGATGAGGTCCGGCAGGTACTCGGCGCCGTTCTCAACCGATGCGACGCGCAGGTTGGGGAACCGTTCGAAGTGCTTCTCGAAGACCAAGGTGAGCAAGTAGTCGCGGATGGCCTGCTCGATGGCGAAGTTCCGGATGGACGGTTTCCAGCTGCCGGAGAACGTCGCCGCGAATCCCTCCACGGCGTAGCCGTTCGACGACCCACCACTGTCTGCGGCATGCACAACCACGGCGATACCGGCGTCGTTGGCCAGGCTCCAGAAGGGATCGAACATGGGTTCGAATGGATTGCGCCGACCCAGTGCGGTGGTCGGGGCGGCGGGCCGCATGACCACTGTGCGTGCCCCGTGGTCGAGGGCCCACGTCAGCTCTTCGGCTGCCCAGGCCGGATCGGCCAGGGTGATGTAGGGAGCCGCAAAGATGCGATCGGCGTAGTTGAACGTCCAGTCCTCGGCCAGCCAACGGTTGAAGGCCCGGAACAGATGACAGACCGCCGCCGGGTCGTGGGCCAGTGGCTCCTCATAGATCATGCCCAGGGTCGGGAAGAGGAGGCAACCCTCCAGCCCCTGCTCGTCGAGAGCGGACAGCCGGGCTTCGGGCTGGCGGTAGGCCGCCCGAACGGGCTCGCGTGCGGACAGGAACTCCCGGGGATTGCGGTGATCGGGGTTGCCCCTGAAGTAGTCGTGCAGGGCACCGGGCAGAGCCACTGGATCGAACGTCGGATTGGTGACGGCGTGGTTGACCCGGCCGCCGATCACGTGGTACCGCCGGCCGTTGATCTCGCTCCACTGGAGCACCCGTGACCCGAGCGAAGGGTCGAGATGCCGGGTAAAGGCGTCGACGGCCTCGTAGTAGTGGTTGTCAGCATCGAAAACCTGGTGATCGAGCTCCCCGAACGCACTCACGTCGCAACCTCCTCGTCGCAGATCCCTCGGCAGGGGACAGGGGTCATCCTACGGCCACTGACGCCCCGTCCTCGCTTGCCTCGAGGCGCTGTCCGCCCGCCAAGCGTCGCGGTCGAGCGGGCTGGTCCGCCAAATCCGGCCAGGGGACCGTACCGAATAGTCGGGCGTGCCGTAGGGTCACACGATGGCCATCTACCGACTCGGAGACCTCGTCCCCACCATCGACCCCGACGCGTACATCCACCCCGAGGCGGTGGTCATCGGCGACGTCACCATCGGGCCCGAGTCGACCATTTGGCCGACCACGGTGTTGCGCGGCGACTTCGGAACCATCGCCATCGGGGCCCGGACATCCGTACAGGACGGAACGGTCATCCACGCCGGGCCAGGATTCCCCACCATCGTCGGCAACGGATGCGTGATCGGCCATCTGGCCCATCTCGAAGGCTGCACCCTCGAGGACGACTCCCTGGTGGGCTCGGCCTCGGTGGTGCTCCACCACGCCGTGATCGGTGCGGGCGCCACCGTCGGCGCCAACGCCGTGATCCCCAACCGCATGGAGGTGCCGCCCGGGGCCTTGGCCGTCGGTGTGCCGGCGACCATACGACCGGGCAAGTCGAGTCTTGCCCTGATCCAGATGTCGGCGGCGGAGTACGTCTCGAACGGCCGCCGCTACAAGAAGCACCTCGTCCGGATGGACTGAGCCGTGCCCAGTGTTCCAGGGGAGGGGAGTGGGGTCACCCGTCGACTATCCGCACAGACAGAGGTCAGTGGCGAGAGAATCGGTGAATGCAGGGAACGCTGACGTGTGGTGGTGTCGTCTCCAAGGCCACCCGAGACGCCATCAACGAGCGGCTGGCCGCGGGTGAGTTCTTCTGGCTGGATCTCAACGGGGTGGACGACGAGGCGCGCGACCTCTTGCTCAATGAGTTCAAGGTCCATCACCTGGCCGTCGAAGACGCCCAGCATTTCGGGCAGCGGCCCAAGGTCGAGGACTATGAGGGCTTCACCTACATGGTCGTCCATGGTGCCGCCACCGACCACACCTCGACGGACGAAGTGCACTTCATCTTCGCCGAGCAATTCGTCATCACCGTCCACCACGGCTGCCTGGCCATGGACGAGGCCCGCAAGCGGGTCGGCCATGGCAAGGCTTCCGAGCTTCGCTCTCCCCATGTTGCGCTGATCTACCTGATCATCGATCAGTTGGTTGACAGCTTCTTCCCCATGCTGGACCAGTTCGACAACCAGATCGACGAGCTCGAGGACGCCATCCTGGTGAAGCCGACCGAAGCCCAGCTGGGAAGCCTGTTCACCATGAAGCGATCGCTGATCCTGGTCCGCAAAGTGGTCACCCCCCAGCGTGACATGTTCGCCGGCATCGCATCCGGGTTGACCGAGCTTCCCGGGGTCAGCGATGAGGGCCAGCCCTACATGCGGGACATCTACGACCACCTGATCAGGATCAGCGATCTCGTCGACGGTTACCGCGATCTGCTCAGCGGAGTCATGGACACCCATCTGTCCACTGTGTCCAATCGCTTGAACGTCGTGATGAAACAGCTGACCATCATTGCCACCGTCTTCCTCCCGTTGAGCTTCCTCACCGGATTCTTCGGTCAGAATTTCTCGTACCTGATCGCCCACATCACCGGCCGATTTGCCTTCTACACATTCGCGGTCGGCCTGGAGCTGGTGTCCGCGGCAGCACTGCTCTATCTGTTCCGGAGGCGCGGCTGGCTCGGGAGCGCGGACAGGTGATCACCGGGACTTGCTTCGACCGCCACCCATCACCGCGCCCACCGATCGATGGGACATCACCGAGAGAGCCGATGCGCTCGAGAGGATCGAGGCCAGGCCGAGGAAGCTGCCGACCGAGCCGAACGAGACGGCAGATCCGATCGACCCGACCGACAGGATGGAACCGACGGACCCGATGGAGAGGACCGATCCCTTCGAGTTGATGGACAGCAGCGATCCGGTCGAGTTGATGGACCAGCGGGAGTTCTGATTGGCAGCGGCCATGCAGCCAGTCTGCCAACCCGGTGATGCTGGCGCGGCTAGTGGGCCCCGATGGCGTTGCCGGTCACATCGACGGCGTACCACTGCCCCCCGGCGTTGGTCAGTGCCTGACCGGTGGCCTGGCCCGGGGACCGGTCGAAAGGCCACAGGTAGAGCGGCCACCCGTTGTAGGTGATCTGCGTGGTTCCGTCGGTACGGGGCGCGGTGCCGAGCAGGCGGCCTTCGATGCCCGGCCCGGCAATCGGGGCTGCGGCCCCCGGAGGCAAGGTGAGTGGTGGCCACTGCACCGCGCAGATGTCGTAGCAACGGGAGGGGAAGCCACGGACGTCGGTCGTGTACAGGTAGAGCGTTCGACCCTGCCCATCGACCAGCAGTGGCCCCAGCCCACCGATGGTCCGCACCTTGACCTCGTTGACGGGCCCGTGTTCGAGGGGGGCCGGCGCAGCGAACGGGGACGTCACCGCGGTTCCCGAGGACGAACATCCGGTGACCATCAACACCGCCGCAACCGATGCCACGACCGGGGTGCATCGACGGGCCGCCTTCCGAGGACGCGGCGCTGATGCACGAAGTGTCACGACCCAGTGCCCGCCTTCCTGATCTCCTCGATGGGGAGCGAAGGGTAGGGGCCGATGCCCGGGCGCCAGCCGGCGGCCAGCTTCTGGTCGGCAACCCCTCCCTCGGCCCACACGTGGCACGAGTCCCGGGCCCACGGGCTGGCCCCTGCCGAGAGCAGGTCAGGCGACAGGCCCAGGCTGACTGCGTGCGCCCGCCTCGACGTCACCGCCTGGACCACCACCGGTCCGATGGACCGGGCGAGCTGTTCGAGGTGGGTGCACCCCCGGGGTCCCCCGAACCGGGTTTGGACGGCGCGGGTGTAGCCGCGGGCCACGCTCAACCCGGCCAGGTCCTTGAAGGCCTGCACGATGCCCGGGCACTCGGCGTGGGGAAAGGCGTGCATGTTCGCCGAGGCCTCGGTGATGGTCATGTCACTGATCCGCACGGTCACCCGGAGTTCCATGTCGTGCACGCTGGCGATGGAGGGGCCGCCCTCGGCCCACGGACGGGAATCGCGCAGCCTCCCGACCACGAGGAGCGACTCGCCGGCGTCGAAGGCCTCGTACTCGATGGAACGCCGGTGGAGGGGAACGGGTTCGCCGGCCGGCACGGGTTGGCTGGTCATGCCGGGGCGGGAAGCTCGACGATGTCAAACGACCACAGCTCGCTGTGGGTCCCCACCGGAGGCGGGGGACCCTTGGCGGCGGCGTCGCCCGCCTCTGATTCGGCGCGGGCGCGCCCGGTCTCCCCGCGGTGGCCGTGGGCGAACGCCGGAGAGGCGACCCAGGCCTCGAAGGACGTCTCGTCCCGCCAGCGCGTCACCACCAGCCAGACATCGCGGTGGTCGGCTGGCTGCAACAGTTCGAATCCCTCGAAGCCGTCGGCATCGTCCACGGCCCCGGTCCGCTTGGCGAATCGACGGGCCAGTTCGTCCCCCGAGCCCTCCCGTACGGTGATGGCATTGATCTTGACCACGGTCATGGTCCGATCATTGCCGGATGCGCCCCCAGGACCAAATCAGGGACGCCGGCTGGGGGAGGGGTTAGGCCCAGGTCACATCCACGTAATTACGGTTGTGTGATACCCTGAGCATGCAGGTTGACCGTGAGGTTTCGGTTCAGGGTGAACCTCTGATCGAGGTGGAGGATTGGCAGTGACCTACGGGACAGTCGACGACAACGCTGGCGACGACGGCACGACGCGACCGGATGAGGGCTTTCGGGGCGCTCAGGTGTGCTCGCTGGTCGGCATCACCTACCGCCAGTTGGACTACTGGGCCCGCACCGGCCTGTTGCGGCCCTCGATCACCGATGCCACGGGCAGCGGGAGTCAGCGCCGCTACTCATACAGCGACGTGCTCGAGCTCAAAGTCATCAAGCGGCTGCTCGACGCCGGACTCAAGTTGCAGCAGGCGCGCCAGGCGGTGGAGTGCCTGCGGGGGGACCTCGGCGCAGATCTGGCTTCGTCCCAATTGGTGCTGGCCGGAAGTCGGTCGGTGCTCGCCCAGTCCGACGGTGAGGTCGTCGACCTCCTCGCCGGTGGCCAAGGCGTCTTCAACATTCTGCCGCTCTCCGGCGTGGTCTCCGAGCTCGAGGCGGCCATCGTAGAGATCAGGGAGGCTGCCCCGGCCGAGCGGCAGCATCGTCATCCGGCCGCCGACTACCTGGCGTCGGCCAAGGCCGTCGAGCGGTGAAGTCAGCGCTTCCGGCCGGCGATCCCAATCCGCTGGCCTCGGTAAAGCGATTCGCCCACGAGTCCGAGCACCGATTCGCCCGCATCCTCGACTTTTACGGAGTCCTGTGGGAGTACGAGCCCGTCGAGTTCGCCTTGGAGTGGGACGGTAGCGGTCGGCCGACCTCTGGATTCCGCCCCGACTTCTGGCTACCGGAACCGGGCCTGTTCGTCGAGGTGACCACGCTCAATCAGCGGCTGGTCACGAAGAAGAACGGCAAGGTGCGACGGATGGCCCAGCTGTACCCCGACGTGAGGGTGACCGTCCTCTACCAGCGCGACACTCTGGCACTGCTGGCCAAGTACGGGTTGGCCGGCGAAGGCCTCGGGTACCCGGGCGTCGCCCGCACCGCCTGATCGCCCGCGCCGGTAACCTTTCGACGTGGGCGAAACCTCGACGGCACTCGACGGTGCGTCTCCGGTCGAATCCGGCGAGCCGCTCCGCCACACGGCGCTGATCGATGCCCATCGACGGTTGGGGGCCAAGCTGGTCGGCTTCGGCGGATGGGAGATGCCGCTCTCCTACGGGCAGGGGACCATCGCCGAGCACCGTGCCTGTCGTGAGGACTCCGTCGTCTTCGATGTCAGCCATCTCGGCACGGTCCGGGTCTCGGGCGGCGATGCCCTGGAAGGGCTCCAGGCGGCACTGTCGAACGATCTCTCCAAGGTCCGTCCGGGCCGGGCCCAATACACCCACCTCCTCGACGACGCCGACGGTTCGGTGGTCGACGACATCATCGTCTGGTGGGTGTCAGACGATGTCTTCGACGTCATGCCCAATGCCTCCAACACCGATCGGGTCGTCGAGGCCATCGGGGGCGAGGACACCACCGAGGCTCGGTGCATCATCGCCGTCCAGGGCCCCCATGCCCGCGCCCGCCTGGCCACCATTGCGCCCGACGCCGCCGCCGTCCCACGGTTCGGCGTGATCCCGTTCGTGTGGGAGGGAGTGCCGTGCCTGGCGGCGGGGACCGGCTACACCGGCGAGGACGGGGTCGAGTGCGCCGTGCCCGTCGATGCCGCGGATGCCCTGTGGACGGCGCTGCTGGCCACGGGCATCCAGCCGGCCGGACTCGGAGCCCGCGACACGCTGCGGCTCGAAGCCGGACTGCCCCTGCACGGGCACGAGCTGGGGCCGGGCATCACCCCCCTGCAAGCCGGGCTGGGTTGGGTGGTCGGCTGGGACAAGGCCCGGTTTCGGGGCCGCACAGCGCTGTTGGCCGAGCGGGAGCGCGGCGTCTCTCGTCGCCTGGTGGGACTGGCCACCGCCGGCCGCCAACCCCCACGCGAGGGTTCTACCGTCAACAAGGACGGGCGGAGCGTCGGGAGGGTCACCAGCGGGAACTTCTCTCCGATGCTGGAGCATGGGATCGCTCTGGCGTTCATCGACGCCACCGTCGACCCCCAGCCGGAGGTGGCCGTGGACATCGAGCAGCGGGGGCGGACGCTCGCGGCCACGGTGGTCAAGACACCCTTCACGCGTCCCGGTCAGTGGGCGGCCTCCGCGTGACAGGCGGTCGGCCTGGGCATTGGGCCTCCGGCCCCACCGTCAACTAGACAACACACAACTCGTTCGAGGAGCGCTTCTGTGGGCACCTACATCCCGCATACCGATGATGAGGTTGAGAGCATGCTCGCCTTCCTGGGCCTGTCCTCCGTGGCGGAGCTCTTCGCGGTGGTACCCGAGGCCCTGAAGCTGCAACGCCGGCTCGAGTTGGCCGACGGCGTGGGTGAACCCGACGTGCTGGCCCGCATGGAGGGGTTCGCCGATCAGAATCGGGCGCGGTCGGATCGCCTGGTGTGCTTCGCCGGGGGAGGGGCCTACGACCATGAGATCCCCTCGGTGACCAGAGCCCTGGCCGGGCGCTCCGAA
>DASZGT010000034.1:0-16633 GCA_035938575.1 Acidimicrobiales bacterium | reverse complement strand
TCGCCCCGGTCCGTCGAAGAGGTCATCTCGTTGGTCGGTTTGGACGAGAAGGCCGATGCGCGGGTCAAGACCCTGTCCGGCGGCCAGCAGCGAAGGCTCGATGTCGGCCTCGGCATCGTGGGCAACCCAGAACTGCTGTTCCTCGACGAGCCCACCACCGGGCTCGACCCGTCGGGTCGACGTGATTCGTGGGAACTGATCCGTCGTCTGGCGTCGGACGGAACCACGGTGCTGTTGACCACCCACTACATGGACGAGGTCGAGGCTCTGGCCGACAGGGTGGCGGTCCTCTCGAACGCCCGGATCGTGGCCACCGGGACCCCGTCCTCCCTGGGTGGTCGCGACACGGGCGTCGCCACCATCCGTTTCGGCCTTCCCGAGGGGATCGCATTGGGTGATCTTCCCGTCCCGGCGCACTCGTTGAACGAAGGACGGGTCGAGATCCGCACCGAGGACGAATTGAAGGTCCTCTACGCGCTCAGCGGCTGGGCCCTCGAGCGAGGCCTCCGTCTCCCGGGACTGTCGGTGGCCCGGGTCACTCTGGAGGATGTTTATCTGGCCCTGACCAGGGAGGACGAGAAGTGAGCGCCACGCCGACTGTCGGGTCGTTCGAGGGGATCGGCGATCTCAAGCTGGTCGCGCGCCAGACCTGGTACGAGCAGTTGTCCTTCTGGCTGAACCCGATCGGTGCCGCCTTCACCGTCGGCTTCTCGGTCATCTTCCTCCTTCTCCTGGGAGCCTCGGCGGGGAACTCGCGCATCTCCTACTACGGCAATATCAAGCTGATCCAGTACTACGTGCCCGGATTCGTGGCCTACGGCGTGATGGCCGCCTGCTTCAACATTCTGGCCATCACCCTCGTCAACCGCCGCGAGATGGGCCTTCTGAAGCGGCTGAGGCTCTGCCCGCTGCCCACCTGGGCGCTCCTCTCCGCCGTTCTGATCAGCTCCATGATCATCGCCGCCGTCGAAGTCGTCATCCTGTTGCTCGTGGGCAGAGTGGGATTCGCCGTCCACCTGCCCGACAACATGGGTGCGTTCATCGTGGCCGTGGTGATCGGCATGGTGAGTTTCAGCGCACTCGGGCTGGCCATGAGCACACTCGTCCCCAATCAGGACGCCGCGGGACCCATCGTCAGCATCGTCTTCTTCGTGCTGCTCTTCCTCTCCGGACTGTGGTTCCCGCTCCGGCCCGGATCGGGGCTGGCCCAGAGCTCCTCCTACTTCCCCGTCCACCACTTCATCGTTGCCGTCTTCGCTCCCTTCGACACCCAGAAGGGTGCCTCTCCCTGGGCCTGGCACGACCTCCTGGTGGTCGCCATCTGGGGCGTCGCCGGCGCCGTCGTGGCTGTGCGCCGATGGAGCTGGACGCCTCGGCGCGCCTGAGACGCGCCTGTAGTCTCAGCCTCCATGAAGCCCGCATCCGGTGATCAACGATGACGTTCGTCCTCATTCACGGCGGGGGTTCAACGGCGCGGTTCTGGGATCGACTGCTCCCGTATCTCGATCGACCCGCCGTCGCCGTCGATCTGCCCGGTCGAAACGGCAAGCCGGCCGATCTCGCCAGCCTGTCGGTCGAGGACGAGGTCGCATCGGTGGTTGCCGACCTCGAATCCTCGGCGCCCGACGGGCGCTTCACCCTGGTTGCCCATTCGTCGGGGGGCCTGGTCGTGCCGGGCGTAGCCGCTGCATTCGAAGGCCGGATCACTTCCGTGGTCTTGAACGCGGCGCTGGTCCCCACCGAGGGCGGATGCGGAATCGATTGCATGAAAGAGCGGCATCGCCAGGGCCTGGTGCAGGCCCGAGCGGCCGCCGAACGGGACGGCAGGGCGATCACCCTTCCCGGGCCACCGGACGATCCCGAGTCGTTCCGCAACGCCTACGGCGGCGATCCGCTGGATGACGAAACGCTGGCCTTCGTGGTCGACCCGGCGCGATGCGTCGAGGACACGGTGCATCACTACTTCCAACCGGTCCATTGGTCAGCCGTTGCCGGCGTCCCGATCGTCTACGTGCTGAATGAGCGCGACCGCCCGATTCCGCCGGAATCACAGGAACAGATGGCCCGGCGGCTTCCGGAGCCGGCGACGGTCGTTCGTGTCAGCTCAGGCCATCTCCTTCCGGTCACGGCGCCCGCCACCTTCGCCCAGATCCTGGCGGAGTCACCAACGTGAGCGAATGCCCGACAGGTGGTTGGATCCATCAGCATGACGGCGCGTGGGCGAGCTGCCAGCGGCTCCTCCAGCCGCATCCAGTGCACGAGGGCGCATGACCCCGGCCTGGCACGCCCCGGCATGGTCGGTGTTAGCTTTTCCCGGTCTTCGAGTTTGAGACCATGTCGTTGAGCCGCAGGAAAGGTAGGCAGCCGTGACGTCGGGAACGAGGCTCACGCACATCGCTGGCTTGGTGCCGCCGGGGCCAATGGGAGGTCGTGCGCTCCGATGACCCGCTTCGTCGCCAGCACCATCACGTTCCCGTACAAACGATCCCTCGGCCCGGTGGTGGGTGCGTTCATGACGGCCCTCACGGAGCGCCGTATCCTCGGCATTCGCAACGGTGAGGCTGTCCTCGTCCCACCCATGGAATGGGATCCGGCTACCGGTGCCGAGTTGGAGCACGACTTCGTCGAGGTAGGCCCGGCCGGCACGGTCAAGTCGTGGACCTGGGTCTCCGCCCCCTCCGAGCAGCACCCGTTGGCGCACCCCTTCGCCTTCGCCCTGATCCAGCTCGACGGGGCGACCACCCCGCTTCTGCACGCGGTGGACGCAGGGTCGGCTGAGGCGATGGCCGAGGGGGCCCGGGTGGCGCCCCGGTGGCGAGGCACCCGCCTCGGGCGGATCGATGACATCGTGTGCTTCGTTCCGGGCGAGACGCCCGAGACGGAGGGAGAGGACACCGGCCCGGCCGAACAGCCGGTGGAACGCATGGACTACCTCGCCTCCATCACCTACCGCAACCCGGTACCCGATGCCACCGACCGGGCGGTCGAGGCCTCGAAAGACCAGCGCCTTCTCGGACTGCGCTGCCCGACCTGCCAGCGCGTGTACGCCGGGGGGCGTGGCTACTGTCCCATCGATGCGTTGGAGCTCGGACCCGACTGTGAGGTCGAGCTGCCCCACACCGGAACCATCACCAACTATTCCATCGTGACCCCCGTCCAGTACCCGGGTCAGACGGAGACCGAGCCCTTCGTGCGGGCCTTCGTCCTCCTCGACGGCACCGACGTCATCGTCCCCTACGCCGCGGTCATCGACCTTCCGGCGGACGAGGTGCGGGTCGGCCAGCGGGTGGCGGCCGTCTGGGCCTCCCCGGCCGAGGAGATGGACGAGGGCGGTGGCATGGGTGGCGCCTGGGGTGCGCTCATCGGCTGGATCCCCAGCGGCGAGCCCGATGTTGACGATCCCGATCTTGTGAACCGGATCTTCTGATGGCGAAGGGCAGAGACACCGGGCGCGGTGGCGACATCGCGGTCGTGGGATGGGCCCGCACGCCGATGGAGCGCCACACCGAGAAGTCCGAGACGCAACTGCTCATGGACGTCATCACCGACGCCCTGGCTCCCCTGGCCCTCACCCGGGCTGACATCGATTTCACTTGCCTCGGCAGTTGTGACTACATCACCGGTCAGGCGTTCTCGTTCGTCTCGAACCTCGACGCCATCGGGGCCTGGCCACCCAAACGGGACTCGCATGTCGAGATGGACGGGGCCTGGGCCCTGTACGAGGCCTGGCTCCGGCTGCAGGAGGGCGACATCGAGATCGCCGTCGTCACCGGGTCGGGACGCTCCTCCACCGGAGATCCGGCCCTCATCTACCCGATGGAGATGGACCCATACTTCCTGGCCCCGCTCGGAGCCGACCCCTTGACCTTCGCGGCGCTGCAGGCCCGGGCCGTGATCGCCGCCGGTATCGCCGACGAGCGCTCGATGGCCGAGGTGGCCGTGCGCTCCCGGGGCCAGGGAGACGTCGATGCCCTACTGGCCGAGGACTACATCCGCCAGCCCCTGCGCCGCCACGACGTACCCCCGATCACCGACGGGGCCGCGGCCATGGTGCTGGCGACGGGCGACCGCGCCCGCCGACTGGTCGAGCGGCCGGCCTACATCACCGGGTTCGACCACCGGACCGAGTGCCACAACCCCTCGTTCCGGGCCCTGGACGATTCCCCCTCCACCCGGTTGGCCGCCGAGGCCGCCGGCCTGGGCGAAGGCCCGGTCGAGGTGGCCGAACTGCAGGCTGCCTTCACCCACGAGGAGCTGCT
Organism: Acidimicrobiales bacterium; assembly: GCA_035938575.1. Lineage (GTDB taxonomy): Bacteria > Actinomycetota > Acidimicrobiia > Acidimicrobiales > RAAP-2 > Bog-756. The sequence continues at coordinate 12,374 of DASZGT010000034.1, read as the reverse complement.
GCTGGCCCGCGTGCTCGGCCTGGGCGAGGGCGTGGCCCTCAACCCCTCGGGCGGCCCACTGCGGGCCAACCCGATCATGGCCACCGGACTGTGCCGCATCGGCTACGCCGCCGACCACGTGATGGCCGGGGGACGCCGGGCCCTGGCCCATTCCACCTCGGGGCCGTGCCTGCAGCAGAACCTCGTCTGCATCGTGGAGGACACACCGTGAGCGCCCGCCCCTGCGCCGTGGTCGGGATCGGCCAGACGCACCACAAGTCGCGCCGCCTCGACGTGTCCTTCGGCGGGCTGGTGCGCGAGGCGGTGTTCCGGGCGCTCGACGATGCCAGGATGACCATGGCCGACATCGACGCCGTCGTCCTCGGCAAGGCCCCCGACCTGTTCGAGGGGGTCATGAAGCCCGAGCTCTACCTGTCCGATGCCCTCGGTGCCGTGGGCAAGCCCATGTTCCGGGTGCACACCGCCGGTTCGGTCGGAGGCACGACCGCCATCGTGGCGGCTTCGCACGTGCAGGTGGGAAAGCATCGCACCGTCCTGGCTGTCGCCTTTGAGAAGCAGTCGGAGGGCAACGCCCAGTTCGCCCTCGGGAGCGGTCGGGGGGCCTCCCTAGGCGCCGGCGGCGCCTTCGCCCCGTTCATACGCGCCTATATCCACCGCAGCCGGGCACCCGAGCACATCGGTTGGAAGGTGGCCGTCAAGGATCGCCTGAATGCGCTGAAGAACCCCTATGCCCACCTCCGGATCGAGGACATCTCCATCGAGAAGGTGAAAGCGTCACCGATGATGTGGGAGCCCATTCGCTTCCTCGAGTCCTGCCCGTCCTCGGACGGCGCCTGCGCCATGGTGCTCACGGACGAGGACGGCGGCAAGGCCGCCGCCGCCGACGGGCGGCCGCCGGCCTGGGTTCTGGGCTCGTCGTCCCGGTCCGAGCCGCCGAGCTTCCCCGGACGCGATCCCGTCCGACCCGCGGCCGCCCTGCAGTGCGCCGCGGACGTGTACAGCCAGGCCGGGATCACCGATCCCCGGCGCCAGATCGACATGGCCGAACTGTACGTCCCCTTCTCGTGGCACGAGCCCATCTGGCTGGAGGCCTTCGGTCTGGCCGATGAGGGCGACGGCTGGAAGCTGGTCGACGACGGCACCACCGAGCTCGGTGGCTCGTTGCCCATCAACGCCTCGGGCGGGGTGCTGTCGAGCAATCCGATCGGGGCCTCGGGTCTGCTCCGCTTCGCCGAAGCCGCCAACCAGGTCCGGGGTGCCGCCGGCGAGCATCAGGTCGAGGGGGCGAAGGTGGCCATCGGGATGGCCTACGGCGCCAACAGCCAGTACTTCAGTACCTGGGCGGTCGGCAGCTCCCTTCAGCCCTTTGCGTGACGAGACATCCCGATCTGACCGTGGCCTAGCATCTCAACGTGGCACGACTCGAGGTTCCGCCCGGTAGGGGTGGTGATGCCGTCCAGATCTGGTCGCTCCAGCCCGAACTGGGGACGGCGGCGATGCAGTTGGTTGACGCCGCCTACAACAAGAGCATCCTGCCCGTTGGGGTTCGTGAGGCGGCTCGCATGCGCATCGCACAGTTGAATGACTGCACGGTGTGTCTCGCCTTCCGTGCCGACAAGGTCAAAACCCAGGGACTGACCGAAGACTTCTACGGCCGCGTGGGCGTCCCTGACGACGATGCCGACTTCAGCCGGCAGGAGCAGTTGGCCATCGAGTACGCCGAACGCTTCGCCACCGATCACCTGAGCATCGATGATGCGTTCTTCGCTCGCCTGAGGGAGTCCTTCTCTGATCCGGAGATCCTCGATCTGACCATTTGTCTCAGCGCCTTCCTCGGCTTGGGGCGAACCCTCCGGGCCCTCGGAATCACCGAGACCTCGCTGACCGACGTGTGAGGGCGCCCAACTGCGTCCGCACCGGCCCCGCCCTGGTCAGCGATCCTGCAATCCGGTGGCGGTGACCGAATAGAGCCGGCGGGACTCGGACAGGCCCTTCAGGTTCACGTCCCTCCCGTTCCCGAACTGGAATTCACCGCTCAGGTCGCAAAGCTCCTTCAGCACCGAGGAGACCAGGATTTCTCCTCCTTTGGCCTCCTGGGCGATGCGTGCGGCCAGGATCACCGCGCCACCGAGGAAGTCGTTGCCGTCTCGGATCGCCTCACCGGAATGGAGCCCGAGTCGGATCTTGACGGGCAGGTCGGGTTGGGAGCGATTGCGGGCCGCGAAGGCCGACTGGATGCCGACAGCGCACTCGAGGGCGTGGCTGGCGCCGCTGAATGCGACCATGAAGCCGTCACCCTGGGACTTGATCTCATGACCCCCGGACCGGGCGATCCCTTCCCGGATGATGTCGTTGTGCTCGTGGAGTACGGCAACCGCCCGCCGATCACCCAGGCGCTCGGTGATGGACGTGAAGCCTTCGATGTCGCTGAACATGATCGTCACGGTGCCTTCGGGCCAGTCCCCGGCGGCTTCGAGGTCGCCCCCGGCGTCGGTGCGTCCCTCGGCCACGGCGTCGATGAGCCTCGGAGCGGGTGGCATCGGGCTGCTGTCCTCACCCGGGCCGATGGAAGGCCCGACAGGGCCGGGCAGGCCCTCGCCGCTGCGTTGGGAGTGTGTCGGCTTGCTCCGGACGCTCACACTGCCCCAGAAGGCGAATGCCTTCACCCGGATGATGGGAGACCCAGGAAGGATCGGGGTGTGCTTGAGGCGCGAATCCTTCCCGCCCATGATGGCGATTCCGCCCAGCTCCACTTCGATGCCCTCGGGGACGATGATGTCGATCCCACCCATCACGGCAACGGCGGTGATGTCAACCACCGGTCCTTCGACCTGGGCATTGCGGAGGTCGAGCTGGCAGCCACCCATCAATGCCACCGCGTTTGTCTTCTCCCGAAGTCGCCAGCGGCCGCGGCGCTGGGAACCACCCATGATCGAGACGGTCCAGCGGGTTGCCCGCCGGCCGACCACCGCAGGAACCGCGGGTGCCACCGGCTCCGGCACGCGGCCGAGGACGCCGGCGAGGTCAGAGCCAAAGGGGTGAGGCAGGTCGGCGAGCACCGGGTCCAGGTCCTCGAGCGAGGCGGCCTGGTAGGCAGCCCCCACCCGCTCGGAGAACTCGTCCAGCGTCAGCCGCCCGTCGCTACATGACGTCTTGAGGACTTCGACGACTCGTTCGCGGTCGCCGTCGGAGAGTCGAGGCCCTCCAGCGCCGCTTCCGGGCACGGACATGGAGTCCATTGTGCCTGATGACCGACCGGGAGACCCGATGGCGACCGGGTGAGTGCCTGCGGGCGCCCAAGGAGCTCGTCAAGCGGTCGACGAACCCCTGGGGACGGCCGGATGGGCCCTCCACTGCTCCATCACCCGCATGCAGGCCAGGCCGTCTGCGAACGACGGGGAAATGTGCTTCCCGTCGATCACCGCGTCACGGATTGCCGCCGCCCACGTGGTCATGGCCCAATTGTGCGGGTCGCCGGCTGGGCGGTCGAATTCGATGTGCTCGTTGGTGCCGTCTTGCCGGTGGAGGGAGAGGCGGGCGTCTCCGACGTTTTCGATGGCTCCCTCCGATCCGGTGACCACGATACGCGGCGCCAGGCTGACTCCCGCCGTGAAGGTGGTGTCGACGGAAGCGGTGGCCTTGGAGCAGAGTTCGACCCAACCGCTGAAGGCGTCCTCGGCGTCGCAGCGGTGGAGCCTCCCGTCGCGGTCGGGACGTTCGGGAATGTTGATCCAGGTGGCCGCGCCGGCCCGCTCGATATCGCCCAGCAACCATCGGATGAGGTCGATGGCGTGCGACCCGAAGGCCCCGATCCAACCACCACCCAAGGAACGGTCGAACAACCATCCCCAGGGCCGCAGCGGCACCCGCGACCCGGAGGTGAATGCCGTATAGGCAAGATGCTCCGGTCGACCGATGGCCCCGGTCTCCAGCAGCTGCTGCATGGTGCGGCGAGCCGGCTGATGGCGGAACTCAAAATTGACGAAATTGGCAAGTCCGGCAGCCTCGGCGGCCTCGGTCATGGCCAGGGCCTCGTCGATCGACGTTCCGAAGGGCTTGTCACACAGCACCGCCCGACCGGCATCGATGGCCATGGCCACGTGGCTGGCGTGAAGGAAGGGTGGCGAATGCACCGCCACCAGGTCGATGTCAGATCGGCAGAGTGACCGAACCGCCGCCGCATCGCGGGCGGTCACAACGTCGGCCACCTCGCATCCCGCGTCTCGAAATGCGCCCGCGACCACGCGTGATCCGAAGCCGGTACCGATGATGCCGACCCGCATCGGTTGGCCGTCGGATCCCTCCCGCGGACTGCTGTTCATGATCCGGCCTCCAGCCTCGACAACCCGGCTCATTCTGCCAGCGCCCAGGCTGGTGACGGGGGAGCGCTGCCCACCACACTCCACCTCGACCGGCGCAGGAGTGTGGGGCGGCTCCACGGAGCCTTCTGGCCTCAGGGCCTGCGCATTCCGATCTAAGGCGCCGGACTCAGAAGTTGGTCCCGCTCCGGGGAGACGGTCGCGTGGTGAGGAGGGCGTCGGCCACCGACAGGCTGCCGCCTCTCAACTCGTCGACGCGCCCACCGGCGGCAAGGAGTGAGGCCGGGAAGCCGCCCAGGTAGAGGGAGCCGAGAGCAGGGAGCCCGAGGCTGAGATCGGCGTCCTCGCCGGGATGGGCCCGGCGGCACGAGGCGCCCTCCGGTCCGGCCTCGAGCACCCACCGGCCCGGTGCGCCATCGGCCTCGCCCTCCGACGCAGCCGGTGGCCGCACGTCGAGCACCAGGCGGCCCTCGCCCTGGTACCGGCGGGCCTCGAAGGCGGCGGCGGGATCGAGGATCCTGACGTAGAGCCGATCCTCGACACTGACGGTTCGCAGCTGGCGAGGATCGGCCAGACGCCAACGGACCGGCTCGTCCACCGGTCTGCGCTTGGCCGTGACCTGGCCGACCAGATCCAGGTCGAGCACGAAGCGCCACAGCGCGGCCTCGACCTCAGGGGTGGTGCCGCGCAGCTCCTCGACGAGGATGGTGACGCGGTCTCCCTGGAAGGTGTTGGCCTCCGCCGTGGCCCGGTACAGGACGTACCCGTCGTCGCACACGGCGTGAAAGCGGGCGGCGGCTCCGGACCGGTGATGCGGGGCATCGGCGAGGAGCTGGGTCCAGTAGCCGGCGTTGCGGCTGACCTCGCCGGCCCGGGTGCGGCGCTGCCGGTTGAAGATATCGGGGAGCACCTTGCCGGCCTCGTCCTTGTCCACGAGGGCCAGATCCAGGGACGGGGAGGGGACGGCGAAGGCGGAGGATCGGCTGTCGATCGAGTATTCGGCGAGGTTGGCCGCCAGCCCGTAGCCGAACCGCCCGTAGATGATCGATTCAGATGCCTCGAGTCCGGCGATCGCCTCTCCCCGTTGCCGGGCATCGTCATGCATCGCCGCCATCAGCTGGCTCAGGTACCCCCGACGACGGTGGGTGGGATGGACTCCGACCGCAGTGACCCCCGCCATGGGGATGACCGGGCAGGGTCGGCCCGGCACGCCGGGGAGGGTGACGTCCAAGCTGTAGATGCCGGCGTTGCCGGCGAACTGGTCTCCGGTGTCGACCACCCACGCCCGATCAGGTTCGAGCTTGGCCGCCGCCAGCTCCTGGTCGGCGACCTGATCGGGGTCGCCGGCAAAGGGGGCGAGGAACGGGACCATCACCGACCGTCGAAATGCCGACGACTCCTCCGGGCGCAGCCTGCGTACGACAGGGTCCATGGCGCCAGTCTGCCCACGTCGGGTCAGGGTCGCCATCGCCCCGTCGAGCGCCGTGACCATTGGTGAGTAAAACCGCCGACGAGCTGGACGAATGTCAGGAGCTCAGGCAAACCAATCACCGGATCGAACGCAATGTCGGCGGGCGCCACGACAGGCGAAGGTCAGGCCCTCAGCAACGGACTCCCGGTCGGACGGCTGCCGTAGGGTTCCTTGTGCGACGATGGCCCAGAGCGCTGTGTGACCGGGGGAGGACTGCGTGTCTAGGCACCTGAAGGTGATGGGACATCCAGCAACGGCGACCAGGCGTCATGGCCGACGGAGCCTGACCGCCCTGCTGGCCACCGGGCTGGTGCTGGCCGGCCTGGCCGGATGCACACGCTTCGGCGCCTCACTGACCCGCCCATCTGACCCCGTGGTGCTCGATGGAAGCGCCCTACCGAAGCTCCTCGGCACCGACCCGATGCACGTCGTGGGTTTCTCCTGGGACGGCAGCGCCTGGCATCAGGTGCCGGTGCAGGTCGACAAGCGCGACTACGTGAGCCCTGGCGCGATCTACCACCTCCCCACGTCGAGCTACCCGAACCTGTACGGCACGACGACGCCCTACAAGATCCTCGTGTACACGCCACCCGCCACCCTCTCGCCGGGCTACACCTCGGCCAGCACCTACACCCCGCCGGACTCGAACCCGATGCTCGACGCCAACGATGAGGTGTCGTTTTTGGCCGCGGACACCGGCAAACAGGCCGCCCCCTCGGTCGTGAACCCGGCCGGCGTCAACGGGAGGACGCGCCAGGAGGTCAAAGCCACTGACCCCCTCGATGCTTCGCAGTTCGGCTACCTGTACCTGTTCCACAGCGCCAAGCTCACCGGGGGCGGTGCCGGCACCGACGGAGTCCACTACAACTTCAGCCTTGACTCAGGCTCCTACACGGCGACCTACAAGATGGGTTCGAACTCGCTCGCACCCAACAACACGTGGGGCTACAACCCGGAGCACTCCACCGTGCTCACGCCGTCGTACGGGCTGAAGCTCGGAGACCGGTGGCTCAACAACGGATTGGACATCACCCAGAGCGGTGCCACCGGGGTCAACTTCCTCGAGCGGACCCACTACTACGTCACCGTCGGTTGTGGGAGGACCGAAGACACCTTCGACGGAGGGGCCAGCAACCCGGGTGAGGGTGCCTTTGTCGTGAACATCTCCGGCCCGGTGCGCGCCATCCGCTCCTACATCGGTGCCAACAGCTACCTGTACACCGTCAACACCGACATCTACTACCCCGGTCGCCAGGACACCGTCACCGAGGTGCGCGGCCACGCTGGCCTCCCCGGCTATGGCAGCGCCGACGACTTCGTCACCGGCACCAGCGGCCTGAAGTACTCGGACCCGCTCAACAGCGGCGTCGTCATCGACGGGACGCCCGACACGGTGACACCCATCACCTACACCACCGGAGGGACCGTTCCCGCAACGTGGCAGATGGTCTCAGGCGCCCAAGGTTCGCTGGTCACGGTGCGAGTGCTCGACACCGACATCACCGGACTGAAGGTGGCCACCGTCTATGAGGACCGGAACCCGGCGTCGCCGCCACAGTGCACGGGTGACGCCGCTGCTTGGGGTCAGAACGGCATGAACGTCACGTCACCGGTGGGTTCTGTCCCCGTCACCGATCCCACCCTCACCGCCGCGCCGGCGACCCTGGTGCTCCACCGGTACCGCTACCTCCTGGCTCCCAACCTCCCCCCGGCCACAGCCGCCACCGTTGACGCCCAGGCCCGCAACCCGATTCAGACCACGGTCAGCGGCTGACCGCCGGCCAAGGATCGACCGTGGCAGCCGACGGTGGTGGCTGACGTTGATCTCGGGTCCCGGTGGCCCAGCCAGTCCGGAACGGAGCCGTTGGCAGCGGTCGTCCCGCGTGGCTCCCGATCATGGTGGCATCGGCCCCCGACCTACGATGGCGGCGTGGACGATCCGACGGGACCGAAGCTGTTTGCCGTCTACCTCGGGGGCGATCCCGCCCCGGGCCGACTCACCGAAGACCATGAGGTCGTTCACGTCGTGGCGACGGACATCAAGGATGCGAGGGCGGCGGCAAAGGCCAAGTGGACCGGGGTGGCGCGGCCCCATATCGATGCCGTGCGGCTTCTCCGGGTCGTCGATGGCCACCTTGTCGGATTGCAGCGGACACGGGAACGTCAATCCGACGACATCGACGGGACGTACGAGCCCGAGGACCCCTAAGGGCTCAGTGTCCCACCGGGCAGGCCGCCGTTCCGGCGGACCGGCAGCCAATCATTGACGGTGTAGCCCCTCAGCTCCTCGGTGCGGTCCACGGTTCCGGCAGCCGCGAAATGGAAGACCATCGCGGCCCTCAGACCGGCGCTGACATTGTCGGTCGAGCGGTGCATGAGATGGCTGTCGAACACCAGCAGGTCCCCGGGCTCCATGAGGACCGGTTCGCATCCGTCCATGTCGTGGTCGACGATCTCGACGTACCCGTAGTTGGCGCCCACACGCCGATCCGGCTGGTGCTCATGGACCGGCTCCGAGTTCGAGCCCGGCAGGACGTGCAGGCATCCGTTCTCGAGTGTCGCCTCGGTCACCGCCAGCCACACGCCCACCACCGGTCGCGGTGGGTCAAACGGGAAGTAATAGGAATCCTGATGCCAGGGTTGGCCCCAGGCACCGGGATTCTTGAAGATGAATTGGCTCAAGAAGCAATCGATATCGCTGGCCCCGATGAGCTCGGCTGCCACCGCGGTCACGCCATCCCGTAGGGAGAAGCTACGAAAGGGCTCGGCATCGGCCACCCTGAACACCTTCGAGGCCTCCAGCTCGGGAAGGCCACCCTTGGCCAGGGATGGTTGCTGTTCGGGTAGCACCAGCGCAGGAGCGATGTCGGCTCCGCCCGATGCGAGGCGGACCAGCTCGATCACCCGATCCAGCATCTCCCGACCCATCGTCGGGTCCACGAAGCCGTTGATGCGGAAGAAACCCTGGTCTGCCCAGAGCTGACGGTCCTGTGCGCTGAGCGTGCTCACCGGAGGGGCCCGTCTCCGGCGTCGAATGTCTCCGCCGACGGATCACCCATGGCGCCGCTTCGCAACCCGTCGGCGTCTCCTTCTTTGACGCCCCGGCCCCGCTCGCCCGCCTCGAGGAGCCGGCCGATCTCGTCCACCTCGGCATCGACCGAGCGGGCGAACCACTTGGCTGCCACGACATCGTGCAACCACCCGAGCGGACCGTGGCCCAATTCGAGTTCCTCCACATGGTGGATGCGTGTCCCCCCCTCCACGGCGTCGATCTCGAACCAGGCGTGCAGGTGCTTCGGGACTCCGTGCTCCAGGGTGACATCAATGCTGGAGGGCCGCTTCCAGCGGTACCGGGTAACCACGGACCCGGGAAAGCGACCGAGGAACTTCCCGTCCTCGCGGGCCAGCATGCCGTCGGCGGTGTCCGCCAGCTTGGTCACCCACACCATCTTGGTATCGGCCTTGGTGTACTGGGCCGGATCGAGCACGAAGTCGAACACCTGGTCGGGGGTCACCCCCTTTGCCACCGTCGTGCCTTCACCCCTGATCATGGCCCATCAGCCTCGTTGCGTTGGTTGCGTGGCCCCATTCTCCAATGACACATGACGAGGCGCAACGACGACGTCCCCACCTGGTCACTTGGAACCGAGGAGAGTATCGATCCGCTGGTCCAGGGCCCCCTGGTCGGCGATGTGAACGTACAGATCGTGAGGACGACCGGGATCGTTGCGCCACGACAGCCCACCCATGGTGTTGATGTATGCCGCGCCACCCTGTCCCAGCTCCGTAAACCAACCCTGCTTGCCCCCGATGGCATAGAGGGTGGTGGGTCCGTCCCAATCCCCGTCCCCAGGCGGCCCGCATCCGAACCTCGACTCGTACACGATTCGCATCGGGTTGTTGGCGGCCACGGTTGTGCACAGCGCCCCTCCAACCTTGGTCTGGAATCCGGTGAAGCCATCGACCCAGGCGATCGGGGTGGGCCAATCGGTACCGTTCACGACCACGCTGGCCGAGGCGAGATCCAGCTTCTGGTTGGTCACCGCCGGAGCACCACTGGGAAACAGGCCGTCCTCGATCACCAGTCGCTTCACCTTGGCTCGGATCAGGGCACGTCCGCCGAGGGAGCTGCGCTGATCCGGCTTCGAGTTCAGCAGGCCCGCCAGGTTCGTATAGGCCCCGATGGAGACAATGGTGACGCTGTGCGGAGGTTGCGCGGCCAAGAGGCGGCGATAGAGGGTTACGGCGGGTGGAACGTCGTGGCTCGATCGGACCGCATGCGGAAGTCTGCGAACCAGGTCATCGCTGTAGCCGTGTGCTGCCGTGTTGGCCCCGCTGTGGGCGACGGCCCCCAGCGGGATCTTGGGGTGACCGTAGGCGGTGTCGATGGCATCCATGGCGGCCACCGCCACCGGGTTCCGGATGTCGGACATGATGCCCAGTATCCGAACTTGTCCCCGCTGTTGGAGGACATTGGCCATGCCGATGGCGGTGGCATCGTCCCACCACAGCGATAAGTCGGAATCGATGATGATCCGTGGGGTGGCCACCGCCCCTCCGCTCTGGTCGGCTGACACGGGCCGGCCGGTGGCAGCAATGATCGCGGCCGTGGCTGCGATCACCAGAGCGACCACCGCCCCCATGGTCACCATCCGTCGCCCGATCATCGGCATCCCTCCCCCCGAAAGGCAGATGCGGACCTTGCACCCTTGCTATCCAGGTTAGGCCGACCTCCGGAAGCGCACACATTGTTGGCAATCGTGGACACTCCCGGTTCATCTCTTGGTTGAAGCCGGCTGGATCCACGAAGCCAAACGGAGGGATTCCCCATGATGGGAACACCCGGAGTCTCACTGACGGGCAGCACCCAACTCTGCGGACACCGCATGCTCGGTTTGCCCTCGGGGAGTAGCGTGCCTGGGGCGATGGGGCCGCGGGCGAGTCGTGAGGGTAGAGAGGCCAACAATGTTCGAAGAATCGGTACCTCTGACGATCAGTGGTGAGAAGGTCGCCGGCGCCGACGGGTCGTATCCCGTGTTCAATCCGGCACGGCCTGACGAGATCGCGCTGGTGGCCCCGATCGCCTCCTCGGGCCAACTCGACCAGGCTGTGGCCGCGGCCCGAGCGTCCCAGCCGGCGTGGGCCGCCCTCGACTTCGCGGAGCGGCAGGCCGTGCTCCAGAGCGCCTGCGACCAGGCCATGGAGACGCTCGACCTGCACACCATCAGCGCCCTCCTGACCCGTGAGCACGGCAAGGTCCTCGTCGAGGCACTGTTCGACGTGGCCACCACGGCGGGCATGGTCGGGGGCTTGGCACCCCTCGTTGCCGAAGCACTCGAGCCTCGTTCGGCCGGCACATCGGTCATAGAACGCGTGCCCCACGGAGTGGTGGCCGCCATCATCCCCTTCAACTGGCCGGCTGCGGTCATGGGCAACAAGATCCTCCCCGCCCTCTTGGCCGGCAATACGGTCGTGGTCAAGACCCCACCCACCTGTCCCGGTGCGGTCCTGACCCTGGCCGCCGCCATCGCCGGCGGATTGCCGCCGGGGGTGCTCAATGCTCTCAATGGTCCTTCGCCCGAGCTCGGTGCCGCCCTCGTCGCCCACCCCGATGTGGACATGGTGTCCTTCACCGGCGGGGTCGCGGCGGGCCGCTCGGTCCTGACGGGATGCGCCGCTCACCTGCGACCGGCGGTCCTGGAGCTCGGTGGAAACGACCCGGCCATCATCGGCCCAGACCTCGAACCGTCGGAAGAGCTGGCGGGCCGACTGATCGAGGCCGCCTTCACCACTTCCGGACAGGTGTGCATGGCCATCAAGAGGCTTTACGTTCCGGCCGATCACCTCGGGGGCTGGAGGGATGCGCTGGCAGAGACGCTGTCCCACGCCGTGATCGGAGACGGTCTCGAATCTGAGGTGACCATGGGGCCCGTTCACACGGAGGCGGCCCGTGACCGGGTCGAAGCGATGATCGCGAGTGCTGCGAAGGAAGCCACCGAAGTGGTGCGCCCAGCCACCGTGACCGAACCGGACTCCGGGTGGACGGTGTCCCCGGCCCTCGTCGTGGCGCCGGATCCCAACGCTGACCTCGTGCGCCAGGAGCAGTTTGCCCCGGCCCTTCCCTTGCTCCCCTACAAGGAGGTCGACGAGGCGATTGCTGCGGCCAACGACACAGGATTCGGCCTGTGCGCATCGGTGTGGAGCAGCGACGCCGTCCTGGCCGACGCGGTCGCAACCCGATTGGCGGCCGGAACGGTCTGGACCAACGCCCATGGCATGAGCGCCATGGACCACCTGGCGCCGATGGGCGGATGGGGCGAGTCAGGGCTCGGCACCGAGCTGGGCCTCGAGGGAATGGCCGCCTTTACCCGGCCCCGGGTTCTGCGCCGGGGCTCCCTGTAGTCGACCGCCGAAGATTCGCTGATCCAGACTGAAGAGGAGACGTCGGTGCCGACGCACGATGTGGAAATGAGCATCCCCACCACCAAGGTGGTGCTGCACGCCGATGTGGTCTTCGAGGTCCGGAGCGATGGCGAGAAGCTGGGCGAGCTCCGGATCAGCAAGGGCACCCTCGACTGGGCACC
>DASZGT010000033.1:0-2411 GCA_035938575.1 Acidimicrobiales bacterium | reverse complement strand
GTAGGCGGTGATCACCCATTGCCGATTGGCGACCGAGATGTGGAGGGCCTTCTGCGCCGAGGGGAGGGCGATGGTGACGATGGATGCATCGAGCACCACCATCAGCTGAGCGATCACCACCACGGCCAGAATCGACCACCGTCTTGGATCGGGCTCGGCGCTCGTTCGGCCAGCAACACTCAGGGTGTCGTTGTTCACGGGGTCTCCTCGTTCGGATACGGGGCCTCTCGGCACCGGCGGGGGGCCAGGGGATTCGACCACGCGGGTGTGACACACGGATCCCGCGATCTTCTTTGGCCAACGCCGACGACACGAACGGTATTTCCTCGTGGGCATCCGGTATCGGCCCGACAGGACGGCACTGCGGTGTCCAGGACACGGACCCATCTGGGCTGTACGCCCGAGAACTTCCGTGCGAGACACGGGGTGTACGCCCGTGTTTGCCTGGTGTCGAGGGTTACCGGGTCTCCTCGGGGACCGCAGGCCGACCGCCCACCGAACGCCGCATGGCGGCGTGGATCGCGTTCGGGGTGAGGACCCCCAGATAGCGCCCGTCCTCGATGACCGGAACCCATCGGACGTCATGTTGGAGCATCTCGCCGAACGCGGCCCGCAGCGACGTCCCGAGTGGCACCTGGACGTCGAAGGGGACCAGGTGGTCCCCCACGGAGCCGGTCGCGGTCGGGTCGAGCTCGATCCAGCCGCAAAGGTGCTGGTCCGCGTCGACCACGACGGCCCATCGGATGTCGGCGCCCGCTGCCTGCGCCCGGGCGTCGAGCATCGTGACGCCGGGAAGAACCGCCGGTGGATGGAAGAGGTCGTCTGGTTCGATCGGCACGACGGCAAGCAACTGGACGCCACGGTCGGCGCCGATGAAGTCGGCCACGAACGGCGTCGCCGGCCGCCCGAGCACCTCTGCCGGGCTGTCGTACTGCTCGAGCACGCCGCCCTTGGACAGCACGACGATGCGGTCCCCGAGTTTGGCCGCCTCCTCGATGTCGTGGGTGACGAAGACAATGGTCTTCTTGAGCTGCCGCTGGAGGTCCAAGAGCTGCTCTTGGAGACGCAAACGAGCGATCGGGTCCACGGCGGCGAAGGGCTCGTCCATCAAGAGCACCGGGGGATCACCCCCGAGAGCCCGGGCGACGCCAACCCGTTGACGTTCCCCCCCCGACAGCTCGTGGGGGAAACGGCGTGCGTAGAGGTCGGGATCGAGGCCCACCAGGTCGAGCAGCTCGTGCACCCGCTCGTCGACCCGCGCCTTGTTCCAACCGAGGAGGCGGGGGACCGTGGCCACGTTGTCGGCGATACGCCGATGGGGGAAGAGGCCGCCCTGTTGAATCACGTACCCGATTCCCCGGCGCAGCATGACCGGGTCCATCTTCAAGACGTCTGTGTCGTCGATCAAGATCCGCCCCCCGGAGGGCTCAATCAGGCGGTTGATCATCCGCAGGGTGGTCGTCTTCCCGCAGCCCGAGGGGCCGACCAGAACGCACAGCTCCCCGGTCGAAACGCTGAAGCTCAGCTCGCCCACGGCAACCGAGTCCTTCTGGTAACGCTTCGTCACACGGTCGAGCGTGATCACGCAGTCCCACGCTACTCATGGCACCGGGCGAGACACCTGTGTCACGTGCGCACCGGACTGCAGCGGGACCGATATCGTCGCCTCGTGGGCCTGGCCGCCGGCACTCCGTTCTTCCGCTGGAGCTACGTGACGAGCCAGTGGGGACAGATCCAGGCTGACCTGGTACAGCACATCGAGCTGAGCCTGCTGGCCGTGGCGATCGGCACGCTCCTGTCGATCCCGCTGGGTGTGTTGGCCTGGCGCTATCGCCTCGTCCGCACCCCCGTGTTCGGTGTGGCCAGCGCCCTGTACATCATCCCCTCGCTGGCTCTGTTCGCCGTCCTCGGTGGCATCACGGGCTATGTGCCCCCCCGATCATGGGTGACGGCCGAGATCGCCCTTGTGGGATACACGCTGCTCATCCTCATCTGGAACACCGTGGCCGGCCTCAATGCCGTGCCCGAGGATGCCCGGGAAGCCGCCACCGCGCTCGGGTACTCGCGGAACGCCGCGCTGCTTCGGGTCGACCTACCTCTCGCGCTCCCCTACATCTTCGCCGGGCTCCGGGTGGCCACCGCGACGGTCATCGGATTGGTGACGGTCACAGCCTTGATCGGTCTCGGTGGCCTCGGCCAGCAGATCACCTACGGCTTCAACATCGGTTACAACACCCCGATCATCGTGGGGCTTGTGCTCTCGATTGCGCTCGCTGCCGTGGCCGACCTCCTGCTCGTGGGCGCCCAGAGACTGGCCGTCCCGTGGTCGCGCGCCAGCCGTAAGGCGCGAGCGGCCGCGGGCTAGGTGCGCTGATGTCCTTCCTGGCCAGCCTCTTCGACTGGTTCACCTC
>DASZGT010000032.1:0-2690 GCA_035938575.1 Acidimicrobiales bacterium | reverse complement strand
GCCGGATCCGACCGCCGGGGTCGACCGGCTCACGGTGCCGACAAGAGCGCGCACACCCTATCCAATATGGCGTCGGCCACGGCATCCTTGGTGCGCAGCGGGACTCCGGTCACCGAACCGTCCGCACCGAAAATGGTGACTTCGTTGGTGTCATGGTCGAATCCGACCCCGGCGGCCGAGACGTCGTTGGCGACCATCAGGTCGACCCCCTTGGCGGCCAGTTTGGCCACGGCCCGCTCCGGGACCTGTTCGGTCTCCGCCGCGAATCCCGCCAACACCTGCCCCTTCCGCCGTCGGCGTCCCAGCTCCGAGAGGATGTCCGGAGTTGCCTCGAGGATGATCTCAGGGACGCCGTCCACCTTGTGCAGCTTCGAGTCCCAGGCCGCCTTGGGACGGAAATCGGCCACCGCCGCAGCCATGATCACGACGTCGGCGGTTTGGGAGCGGGCCAGCATGGCGGCCTCCATCTCGGCCGCCGACCCCACCCGGTCCACCGTCACCCCCTCGCTCACCACCCGGTCGGTGGTGGTCACCAGCACGACGTCGGCCCCACGGCGCAAGGCGGCCTCAGCCAGTGCGTGCCCCTGCTTGCCGGACGAGCGATTGGTGATGAAGCGGACCGGATCGATGGGCTCGCGGGTGCCTCCCGCCGATACCACCACCCGGACGCCGGCCAGATCCCTGGTGGCGAGGCCGTCGCCACCGTCGTGGCTGCCGGAGTGACGCTCGGCTCCGGCCCGGCCCAGCAGTCCCAGCACCGTCGCCACGATCACCGACGGCTCGGCCATCCGACCGGTGCCCACATCCCCCCCGGCCAGGCGCCCCTCGGCGGGTGGGACCACCGTGACCCCGCGAGAGCGCAGGACGGCCAGGTTGTCCTGGACCGAGGGGTGCTCCCACATCTCGGTGTGCATCGCCGGACAGACCACCACGGGCGCGGCGGTGGCCACCAGCGTCGTGGTCAGCAGATCGTCGGCGAGACCGGTGGCGTAGCGGGCCAGGAGGTCAGCAGTGGCCGGCACCACGACGATCAGATCTGCCCGCTGCCCCAGGCGGGTGTGGGGGATGGGTGAGGCTTCGTCCCACAGGCTCATCTGCGCCGGCTCCGAGCCCAGCGCGTCGAACGTCGCCTTTCCGACGAACCGGGTGGCCCGGTCGGTGAGGACCGGTGCCACATGGATGCCGGCATCGACCAACCGGCGGCACACCTCGACGGCCTTGAAGGCGGCAATCCCGGCCGACACGCCGAGGACCACGAAGGGTTGGGCCCGGCCGCCCGGAGAAGTCATGGCCTGACCGCTGTTCCCGTGCCCATCCTTGCCGATGCCATCATCCCGCCCCCGAACCCTCCGACCAACTAGTCGGTGGTCTCGTCCGACTCTGAAGCCTCGGCGGTCGCCTCTTCACCCTCGAGCAGAGCCAGTGCCGCCGCCTCGGCCATCGCCACTTCCTCGGGGTCGGGCCGGGAGTAGGTCGCCTTGGCTGCGGCCACTTCCTCGAAAGCGATCGACAACGGCTTGCCCGAGGCAGACGCGACTTGAGGCGGCACGACCACGCCGAGGCCCTCACCCAGTGAGTTGTAGTAGCTGTTGACCTGACGTGCCCGTCGCGACGCCAGGGCGACCAGGGTGAACTTCGAATCCACCTTGTCGAGGAGGCTCTCGATCGGTGGGTCCATGAGCGTGGTCTGAGGTTGGGCCATCACGATCCTTCAGGTAGGTCGTCGGGTGTGGTGAGAGGCTGCGTCGGAAGTACCGCCGGTCCCCCCCGACGTGGGCGCCGCCCTAGTGGGCGGCAGACCGATAGCGCTCCACTATACCGGCCACATGGGCCGTACTTTGCGCCACGTCGTGGTTGACCACCACGGCATCGGCGATCTCGATCCCCATTCGCTCTTCCTCCGCCCCCTCCTCGAGGCGCCTGGCGATGTGGGACTCGTCGTCCCCACGGGCCCGCAAACGCTCCTCCTGAACCGCCGGAGAGGGGGGTTTGAGCAGGATGAGGACGGCGTCGGGTCGCTGGCGGCGAACCTGTTGGGCCCCTTGGAGATCGATCTCGAGCAGGACGTCGTTCCCGGCCGGTGGGACGGTCAGCGGGGTCCCGTACAGGTTGCCCAGGAACTCGGCCGATTCGAAGAAGGCGCCCGCGTCGACAGCCGATTCGAATTCCTGGCGATCGACGAAGACGTAGGCGTCCTCGGACTCGTCGGGTCGACGTCGTCGCGTGGTCCACGACCGGCTCAGCCAGAGGTCAGGAACCTGCCTCACCAGTCGGTCGGCGATCGTCCCCTTGCCGGCGCCGCCCGGGCCGAAGAGCACGAAGATCAGCGGTGCGGCCCGGACGTCAGCCCGGGCGGTACGCCCTTCGTTCAGCGGGCGGTCTCGCGCAGTAGGGACTCGCGCTGATTGCTTCCCAGGCCCTGCAGCCGCCGGCTCTCGCTGATCCCGACGGTGTCCATGAGGCGGCGCGCCTTGACCTTGCCGAGGCCGGGGAGCGATTCGAGGACGGAGAGCACCTTCATCTTTCCCACCGTCTCGTTGGAGTCGGCAGTGGTGAGGAGCTCGGACAGGGTGATCGACCCCAGTTTGAGCTTCTCTTTGACCTCGGCCCGCTCACGGCGGACCTTGGCTGCCTTGGCCAGGGCAGCCTGGCGCTGTTCGGGAGTGAGTGCGGGCGGTTGCGGCATGGTC
>DASZGT010000031.1:0-22974 GCA_035938575.1 Acidimicrobiales bacterium | reverse complement strand
CGTGCCCGCTCCCCCCGGTCGGGATAGAGGTGCCGGATCATCGACAGGGTCCCCGGCTCGGACGCCGCGGCACCGACGCCCATGACAACCCGGCCGGCGATCAGGATGTCAGTGGTGGGGGCGACGGCTGCGATCACCGAGCCGGCGCAGAACACCGCCACGCCGGTCAGCATCACCTTCTTGCGACCGAATAGATCGCCCATGGTGCCGAAGCTCAGCATGAGCCCGGCGAACGTCAGGGCATAGCCGTTCACGACCCACTGGAGCTGGCTCACCGAGGCATGCAACTCGCTCTGCACGTTGGCCAGGACCACGGTGACAATGGTGTTGTCCAGGAAGGTCAGGAACAGCACGAAGAGGAGAGTGGCCAGCGCAAGCGATCGGGACCGGGACTTCCCGACAGCGGCGAGGAACCTGGTTGCGGGAGCGGTGGTCCGCACTGCTTCGCTCATGCATGCCGACCCTACAGGCGCTCACGGTCCTGAGCCCTCGATTCCTCCGGAGTGGAAGTCATGGTCAGGAGCCGAGTCATGCCCTGTGGGCAGGGGAATCGTCACGGACCGATCGCGGAGCGGTCCCGGTATCCTCTATCCATGCCAGATGATCAGATTGATCCATCGGTGCCCCCGAGCGGAGCCGGTTGTGTCGAATGTCTGGCGTCCGACGGTTGGTGGCTCCACTTGCGCCGCTGCGCCAAATGTGGCCATGTCGGCTGCTGCGATGCGTCCCCCAGTCAGCACGCCAGCGGTCATGCCGAGGGCTCTGGCCACACGGTCATTCGAAGCTTCGAGCCCGGAGAGGACTGGTTCTGGGACTTCAGCACTCAGCAGTTCTATGAGGGACCCGCGCTGGCGGCACCCGAGTTCCATCCGGTCGACCAACCGACTCCGGGGCCTGAAGGTCGGGTGCCTCCGGACTGGCAGCGCCATCTCCACTGAGTAGCTGTCGCGCCCGGCTGCGGCTAGGTCACCGACCCGTGCCAGCGGGCCTGGCGCAGGTCCACGCGGTCACCGCGCATCGGAACGCCTTCCCGCTCCAGCCGCTCGATCTGGGAACGGCCCATGGCGACGGTCCCGTCGGCGCGCACCACCCGGTGCCACGGGACGTCCTCGGGCGTCGATGCCAGCACGTGCCCGACAAGACGCGGCGCGGCGGGATCAACGTCACCGTACGTCTGAACGAAGCCTTCGGGGATAGCCCGAACCCGGGCCAGGATGCGCCTGGTGCGCTCGTCGGGCTTCAACCCCTGGCCTCGTGTAGGCACGGCGACCTCCTTGCCGGGCCGACTCAACGGAGACTGGGGTCGGTTCCGCCTCGGAACAGGGCCACGGCCTCCCAGCAATAGCGGGCGACCACCGATCGGTACGGACGGAACGGCTCGCCCAGCGGGGTCAGTTCCTTGGCCAGGGGTGGCGGATCAATGCCCCAGGCCAGGCCGTAGCCCTGCCGCACGCCGAGGTCGTCCACCGGCCACACATCCAGCCGACGCAGCTCGAACATCAGGTACATCTCCGCTGTCCACCGACCGATGCCCCGCACAGTCACGAGATCGTCAATGACCTCGTCGTCGCTCCTCGCCCGTGAGGCGTCGAGGTCCACGGTCCCGTCGAGGACCTTGGAGGAGAGATCCCGTAGCGATGCCAGTTTGTTGGCCGAAAGGCCGGCGGCACGCAATTCCTCGTCGGGCGTGGCGTCCAGGGCCGCCGGGCTGATGTCGCCCCCCACGGCGGCTTCCACCCGCCCGTGGATCGCCGTGGCTGCCGGCCCGGCCAGTTGTTGGAAGACGATGGCGCGGACGAGCGCACCGAAATGCCCGTCGGGGCTGCGCGGCCGGTGACGAATCGGCCCGACCAAGGCGACCAGGTTGGCCAGCACCGGATCGCGGGCGGCGACGTCGGTGACGGCATTGGCCAGCGACACCCGTGTCATCGCTCGGC
Organism: Acidimicrobiales bacterium; assembly: GCA_035938575.1. Taxonomy (GTDB): domain Bacteria; phylum Actinomycetota; class Acidimicrobiia; order Acidimicrobiales; family RAAP-2; genus Bog-756. Next base: position 21,037 of record DASZGT010000031.1, on the reverse strand, counting down.
TGCTCCGGCGCGCTCCGCCCGCTCGGTGCAGCCGCCCGGTCCCAGCACGTGTCGGCAGATGACTGTGTGCGAACGGCTTCCCCGATGCATTGCCAGATCATGGTGCGCGACCCTGGCAACTTCAAGCGGCTGTGATTTCCGGCGAGGACCGCCCTTCGGCGCCCGGTGTCAGCAGGGGATGGGCGGAGGCCGCTAGCGGCCGTCGAGCAACAGCGCTTCGAACGCCTCCGGGTCGAACAACGATCGTGGGTTCACTGTGCGACCGTCGAGCAGGGCGGCCGGAGTCCCTTGTGGATCTTCCTGCTGGAACGCTCGGTCCATCGCGATCACCCAGGCCTCGTACCTCCCTTGGCGGAGGCCGTTGACATACTCCGGGCTGGTCAGTCCGATCCGCGCCCCCAAGTCGGTCAGGTCGGCGACGGTGAAGCCGCCGCTCTGTTCGGCCGGCTGATGGGCGAAGAGTTCTCGGCGCAGCTCGTCGAAGCGCCCTTCTTCGGCCGCCAGGGCCAGGGCGTTGTCCGCCCGTACCGACTCAACGCCGAGGAAGCATCGCATCCGGTACTCCACGGCCACCGCTCCGGCCGCCGCCTCGCCGCGCAGGAGGTCTCCGCAGGCCTCCTCGAACTGGCGGCAGTACGGGCACTGCGGGTCCTCGAACAACACCAGCTGTCGGGGTGCTCCTTCGTGGCCGATGATGACTCCGCCTTCTGCGGTGTGAAGCGCCGGAACGGGTGTGGCTGCGAAGGAGGCCATGCCATTGGTCTATCGCAGGCCGGCCTCAGGTAGCCTCACGGCGTGCAAATGACTGCTGCAGGGGCCGTGAGCTGGGTCCGGATCGGCGTGGGCCTGTTGTTGGCCCTCGCCCCGGGAACGTTCGTGCGCCGATTCGTGCAGGACGAGGCGTCCGGCTCCCTGATCCTGTTCACCCGGACCGTCGGTGTCCGGGACCTGGCTCTTGGCCTCGGATCGCTGGCGGCCGTCCGGTCCGAGAGCACGGATGATGTCCGGCGATGGGTGCGGGCCGGATCGATCAGCGATTCGCTCGACCTGATGGCCGGCCTGGCCAGTTGGCGGTTGATCGGACGCCGGGGGGTGGCGATCGCCACGGCGACGGTCCTGCCGGTCATCGCACTCGATGCGCTCGCCCTGGGGAAGTTGGCGACCCCGGCCGACTGATTCCTCTGTTTCGGGCGCCTTGCCCGAGGGCCCATCGCAGCCTGTCGGGCCAGTGGCCCGTCCATCCCCAAATTGTCAAAATTGACACTTAAACTCCCTTGCGTCTCAGTGGCTGGGAACTCGGGGAGGGTCATGTCCAGTTCGCTCGTGTTCTACGGGATCCTTGGCATCGTCAGCACAGCGTTCGCATTCGCCGCCAACCGGCGCCTCTTCGGGGGCGGGGGTGCCGGACGGGCGACAGCTCTCGAAGGCCTCTACTACGTCGTAGGTGTCGCATCCCTCTGCCTCGGCTGGTATTTCAACGCCCGCTATGTCCATCAGTACGGGCACGAGGCGACCTATGTCGGCTACACGAAGGCACTCTTCGCCAACTGGGCGTCGGATTCGGCGGCCCAGGACTACATCGTCGTGAATCTGGTGCTTCTCCCGCTGTGGACCATCACCGATGGACGGAGGCGGGGCCTGCGTGCCCCGTGGGTCTTCTTCGTGATGAGCCTCTTCACGAGCCTGGCCTTCTCCATGGCGTTCTACCTGGCGTTCGTGGAGCGGCAGATCCGCTACAGCCGGGAACTGGCCGCCGATTCGAGCACCTCGTATCCGCAGTTGTAGCCAGGGATGAACGTGACCCCAGGGCCGCCGTGGCAGCCGGCGCCGCAGAGATAGAGACCATCGATCGGCACCGGAGCGTCGGGCCAGCCCCGGGGCCCTGGGCGGAACGGCCCCATGAACTCCGGCTGCAGGAGGCCGTGGCAGAAGTCGCCACCGGTGCAGCCAAACATCAGCTCGTAGGTGTAGGCGGGGTAGTTGAACTGGCGCTCGATCAGGCCTGGGAAGTCCGGAGCCTTCGAGGCGATCTTCGCCACGATGCGGGCCGCCATGTCGTCGCGCAGCCGTGCCTGTTCCGCGTGCGAGGTGCCGATCGGGGAGTAGAAGGCGAAGCTGCTGGCCACGTGCTTCCCGGCGGGAGCGAGACCGGGATCGCGCATGGTCGGTATCGCCAGGTTGAGCGAGGGCGAATCGGGGACCATGCCGCGGACGGATCCCTCGAAGTCACGCTGCATCTCCTCGGGCGTCCCGAAGAACGTCACGTTCTGGCGGAGATGGCCCTCGTTGAGCATCTCGTAGGGACCGGCGTACGTGGGCAGGCCACTGAGGGCGAAATGGATCTGGAAGTACGCGGCCCGGTGATCGATGGCGTCGATGCGCCGGGCAAAGGCGTCAGGCAATGCGTCGCGGTCGAGCAGCTGGGTGAAGGTGGCGGTGGGATCGAGATTGGAGACCACGACGGGTGCGGTCACCACCTCCCCGTCGGCCAGTGTCACCCCCTCCACCCGTTGCCCGGGCGCGACGATGCCGGCCACCTTTACGTGGCGTCGAAGCTCCCCACCGTGCTGCTCGAACAGACTCAGGAGGTGCTCGGACATGGTGCCGATGCCACCTCGCACCTTGGACATGGTCGCCTCATTCGGTGATGCCAGGGCGAACGCCAGGCAGAGGGCGCTTCCCGCCGAGTACGGGCCCCGGTAGGTGGAGTTGACCGCCAGGAACGCCAGCATGCTGCGGACCTGGGCGTGCTTCTCTCGGTCGGGGAGGAACTGGTCGACGACATCCATCACGCTGCCGAACATGGCGGTGCGGATGGCCTGGCGCTCCTTCTCGTTTCCGGCGCACGCCCACATCTCATCGAGCGACTTGGGCGGCTTGCGAACGTCTAGTCTTCCGATGGCCCGCGCCGGCGCCTCCGCCCACGCCGCGACCTCGGCCATGCCCAGGACGGCGTCGAGACCGAGGGCCTCGCTGAGATGGTCGAGGAGCCGCTCGGGGTCGCTGTAGAGCAGGATCGGCCGCTCACCCGATGCCCCGATGCTGGCTGACTGCACCTCGGGCTCGTAGATGGGGCACGAGGCGAAGCCCAGGTCGTCGAAGATCTCGGTCGGGATCGGGAACTGTATCGATCCGGCCAGCTCGAAGCGGTAGCCACGGGCGAGCTCCGTGGTCGTCGCCATCCCGCCGATGAAATGGTTCTTCTCCAGGCAGAGCACACGCATTCCACCCCGGGCCATGACCGTTGCCGCGGTGAGGCCGTTGTGGCCGGCCCCGATGACGATGGCGTCGTAGTCGGACATCTCCGTGAAGGTAGCTAGGCAGGCGCCGTTTTGTCTAATTTGACATTTCGGCTGACGGAGCTATCCCAGGGGAGGGGGGTGAGTCCCCGTTCGAGGAGGGTGAGTGCCAGTTCGGTCTGTCGGCTGAGCTCGACCAGATCGGTGTGATCCGATCGCATCCACGAGTCCAGGGCGGTGAAGGTGGCGGCGGCGATGCACTGGGCGATCACCGAGGAGAGGAACCTTGCGTCGTCGTCTTCCGGAGTGCCCTGGCGTAGCAGGTGGCGCTCGACTTCGACGGCGAACTCGGCCTTGACCTGACTGATGTGCTGCTCCACGCGATGGTGGTCGAGCTCCCGATCTCGAAGGGCGGCGATCTCGTACATGCTGGCCCGGTCGAAGGGGAAGGAGTCGATGGCGGCGAGGACGGCTTCGGTGATGGACTCTCCGGGCGGCCGGGCTTCCAGCGCCGATCGGAACCACTGCAGGCTGGCGTCGTAGTCCTCGAAGAGGAGGTCGTGCTTGGAGGTGAAGTGGCGGTAGAAGGTGCGCAGCGTCACGCCGGCATCAAGGGCGATCTCCTCGGCCGATGTCTCCTCGACTCCCTGGGCCAAAAATCGTACCTGCGCGGCCCGACGAAGGGCGTCCCGCGTCCGCTCGCTGCGGGCAGTCTGTGGAGGCAGGGGCACCTCACGGAGCCTACGACCCGTCGCAGCTTGGATGCGAAGAGCTCGTCCCGCGACCGGCACCGTTTGCCTCGTTGATCGATGTAGCAGCCGGCGTGCCGCCCGCCGGCGAGAGTGGCCAGAACGAAGACCCGTCCTGGTGGTCACCTCATGAGGTGAAGAACTCCACCAGCACCGGGGCCAGCACGGCCGGGTTCACCTCATGCGTCTGACCCTCCAGCATCCGGAGCTGGCCTTGCGGGATCGCCTGGCTCAGCACCTGGGCCGCATCCGGCATGAATGGAAGGCTGGCGTCGCCCGCCATCACGAGGACGGGCACCGACAGGCGCGTCGCCAGCTCGGTCGGCACCGACCAGGGCTCGCCGAGGATGGCGGCGTGGTCATAGGCCAGGGTCGGCGCCACCGCTTCCATGCCCGGCCAGAACGGTTGGCGGCGCATGCCGTCGACCTGCTCGGCGGGCGCGCCGACGAACCGCATGAACAGGGCCACCGCGTCGCCTCGGCGGCCTTCGGCCAGGGCCTCTTGCAGCTGCTTGAGATACTGGCTCCAGGATTCCTGTGCGCCAGGGTCGTTGTTATAGGGAGGCTCGTACATGGCGATCTTGCCGACCTTGCTGCCGAGCCTTATGGCTGCCCGCATGGCCAAGGGCCCGCCGGACGAGTGACCGTAGAGGAACGCCGAGCCACCAGCGCGGTCGATGACCGCTTCAATGTCGTCGATCTCCCGGTCGACCGCATAGGGCAGCGTGTCCCCGCTCTCACCGCGGCCGCGGCGATCAAAGCCGTAGACCGTGAAGTGCGGCGCAAGCAGCTTGGCCAGCTCCGACCCCGAGCCGGACGAATGGACGGTCAGCGCGCCGTCCACCAGGAGCACGGCGGGTCCCTCACCCTGCTTGTCGTAGGCAATGGTCGTGCCGTCGTCTGAGCTGAGTGTGTTCATGGTGGTCTCCTCCGCCTTGTCCGCGTCGTCTCCGCCGCACCCCGATGAGGGCGAAGGCCAGCCGTGGGTCCAGGGCATCCGCGAGCCATCGTCACCTCGGTCAGCCTAAGCCCCCACGCCCGTCCACAAGGTCTCGTCCCGCGGCGGGAGGATGAGGGCCGGCCCACCCTCAGGGAAGCCCATGGTCGGCGATCGGTACGCCAACACCGAGCGGTCGACCCCGGAGGGCAACCAGCGCGACCGTCACCGGTGGCGGCACTACGTGGCGAAGTCGCCGACGCCCTCGCGGAGTTTGCGGATGATCCGTATCAACTGCTGGAGATCCTGGTTGTCCAGTCCGCCCAGGCCGAATTCGATCGCATTCACAGCCTTTGTGGCCCGTTTGGCCAGGCGTCGACCTTCATCGGTGAGTTCGGCCAGGGTCGTCCGCCCGTCGGTCGGATGGGGCAGGCGGCGGACCAGCCCTTGCTGTTCCAGCCGGTTGATGATGTTGGTGACGCTGGTGGGATGGATCATGAGGCGTTGCCCCATCTTCCCGAGCGGGAGTGCGCCGCGGCGGCTGAACAAGAGGAGCACGAGGCCCTCGTATCGGGCGAACGTGAGCCCGAAGGGTCGAAGGGCGCCGTCCACCGCGGCCAGGACCATCTGCTGTGCCCGCATGATCGAGGTCGCCGCCGCCATGGCGTCGCTCACGTCCGGCTCCCATCGCTCGGACCACTGCGTGCGCGCCTCTTCGATAGGGTCGAAGTCCAGGGGTTCGGAGGCCACCGGTGGCAGGCTATCCCGGCCCGTTCCGGTGAAGGTCCCGGGGACGGCGCAGAAGGCGAGGAAGCGAGTGCCGAGACTCGACGACGACCTGGGTCACCCGCTCCTCCTCGAGCGGACGCCGAGCAGAGTGGTCTCGTTGGTCCCATCACTGACCGAGGCCCTGGCCGCCACGGTGCCTGCTCGCCTGGTGGGTGCCACGGAGTGGTGCACCCATCCCGCCGGCCTCGACGTCACGAGGGTCCGGGGCACCAAGAACCCCGACCACGGAGCGATCAGCCGCCTGCTGCCGGACCTGGTCGTGGCCAACCAGGAGGAGAACCGCAGCACCGACGTCGAGCGCCTGAGGGCGGCGGGCGTCCCGGTGTGGGTCACGGTTGTCGAGTCGGTCGACCAGGCCCTCCGGTCGATGCGGCGGCTCTTCGTCGAGGTGCTGGGCGTTGCCGAGCCGGACTGGTTGGTGGCGGCGGACACCGAGTGGAGCCGCCCGCCCGAGGTGCCGCCCGCCGGGGTCATCGCCCCGATCTGGCGGGATCCCTGGATGGCGGTCGGATCCCGCACCTTCAGCGGCGACATCCTCGCCCGGCTCGGTCTCAGCCATCTCCTGGCCGACGCCGGCGACCGGTATCCGAAACTCGACCTGGGTGCGCTGGTGGCCATGGACCCGGATCTGGTCCTGCTTCCGGACGAGCCGTACCCGTTCTCCGCCGAGGACGGGCCAGAGGCCTTCCCCGGCATCGCCACATCCCTCGTGTCGGGCCGCAGCCTCACCTGGTACGGGCCGGCCATGGTGACGGCCCGAGCCGAACTGGAGGATCGGATCAACGCCGCACTGGCCACGGGCTGACCGGCCGGTCCCATCGGCGATACCAGCGCCGGGTGACCGCTCAGATGTTCCTCCGGTACGACCCGCCCACCTCGAACAGGGCGTTGGTTATCTCGCCGAGCGAAGCGTGGCGCACCGTGGCCATGAGTTCGGCGAAGACGTTGCCACCGGCGAGGGCGGTGTGGCGCAGGGCGTCGAGGGCCACCTCCCGATCGAGCGCGTGACGTGCTTGGAAGTCCCGTAGCCGGGACAGCTGCAACTGCTTCTCCTCGTCGGTGGACCTCGCCAGTTCGATGGGCACGAGCGGTCCATCGGCGGTCGGAGCCGTGAAGGTGTTGACCCCCACGATGGGAAGCGTCCCATCGTGCTTCTTGTGCTCATAGAGCATCGAATCGTCCTGGATCCGCCCCCGCTGGTAGCCGGTCTCCATGGCGCCGAGCACGCCGCCCCGCTCGCTGATTCGGTCCAGCTCGGACAGGACCGCCTGCTCAACCAGGTCGGTCAGCTCCTCCACGACGAAGCTGCCCTGGAGCGGGTTCTCGTTCATGGCCAGACCCCACTCCTTGTTGATGATCATCTGGATGGCCAGAGCCCGTCGGACGGACTCCCCGGTCGGGGTGGTGACGGCTTCGTCGTAGGCGTTGGTGTGCAGGCTGTTGGCATTGTCGTAGATGGCGCACAAGGCCTGCAGGGTGGTTCGGATGTCGTTGAACGCCATCTCCTGGGCGTGCAGGGACCTCCCCGACGTCTGGACGTGGTACTTCAGCTTCTGGGCACGCTCGCCCGCCCCGTAGCGCTCCTTCATGGCTACCGCCCAGATCCTGCGGGCCACCCGGCCGATCACCGTGTACTCGGGATCCATCCCGTTGGAGAAGAAGAAGGAGAGATTGGCGGCGAAGTCGTCGACATCCATCCCGCGCGCCAGGTACGACTCCACGTAGGTGAAGCCGTTGGCCAGCGTGAACGCCAACTGGGTCACGGGGTTGGCCCCTGCCTCGGCAATGTGATAGCCGGAGATCGACACCGAATAGAAGTTGCGGACCTGCTGCTGGATGAACCATTCCTGCATGTCGGCCATGACTTCGAGTGAGAACTCGGTCGAGAAGATGCAGGTGTTCTGTCCCTGGTCCTCCTTCAGGATGTCCGCCTGTACCGTGCCTCGCACACTCTGCAGCACCTCCGAGGAGATGCGACCGGCCTCCTCGACGGTGGCCGGTCGACCGTGGCCGGACTCGAATCGCTCCACCCGCTGGTCGATGGCGGTGTTGAGGAACATGGCCAGGACGGTCGGCGCCGGGCCGTTGATGGTCATCGACACGGACGTGGTCGGATCGCAGAGGTCGAACCCGTCGAACAGCGCTTTCATGTCGTCGAGGGTGGCGATCGAGACGCCCGAGGTGCCGATCTTCCCGTAGATGTCCGGGCGCTCATCGGGGTCGAAACCGTAGAGGGTCACCGAATCGAAGGCCGTGGACAGACGGGTGGCGGGCTGGCCCTCGGCCAGCAGGTGGAACCGGCGGTTGGTACGGAAGGCGTCCCCCTCGCCGGCGAACATGCGGGCCGGGTCCTCGCCCTCGCGCTTGAGCGGGAACACGCCGGCGGTGAAGGGGAAGTGTCCGGGGAGGTGCTCGGAACGCAGCCACCGCACCAGATCGCCGGGGTCGGTTGCCCGCGGCAGGGCTACCCGGGGGATTCGGGTTCCGGAGAGCGAGGTCCGCCACGGGGTCGGGAGCCGGGTGTGCGCGCCCCCGTCGTCGGCCTCCCCGTCCATGGTCAGCGACGAGCGGAGCCCTTCCCACTCATCGAGCAGGAGCCGGCCCGCCGGGTCCCGTTCCGTCTCCAGCTGCGAGGCCAGCTCCTCGAGTTCGCCGGTATCGATCGTGCGGTCGGACCCGAGGGCCAGGACCGCGGCCAGTTGGTCGGCGCGCCGGGCCTCGCCGGCCAGCTCGACGCTGGTGCGGTGGTACTCACGGATCGTCTCGGCGATCTCGGACAGGTAGTGCCGCCTGGCCGCGGGGATGATGGCGGACGCCTGCGTCGAGGTGCGGCTGTCCACGGGGGCGAGCACACCCACGTCGGCGACGAGCCCCACGGAGTGCAGCGCCTCCTTGACCCGCTGGAACAGGGCGGTGACTCCGTCGTCGTTGAACCGTGAGGCGATCGTGCCGAACACCGGCTCGATGGCGACACCAACGGATGAGGCACGGTGGTCCCGACCCCACTGCCTGCATACCTGGCGGAAGGCATCGTCGGCTCCCTGTCGGTCGAACTTGTTGATGGCCACGATGTCGGCCAGTTCGAGCATGTCGATCTTCTCGAGCTGCGATGCCGCACCGTATTCCGGCGTCATCACGTACAGGGAGACGTCGGCGATCTCGGTGATGGCGGCGTCGCCCTGGCCGATGCCCGGGGTCTCGACAATGACCAGGTCGAACCCCGCGACGGAGCACGCGGCCACCGCCATCGGCAGATAGCCGGGCAACTCGGAGGCGGAGCCCCGGGTGGCCAGGGAGCGGAAGTAGACGTTGGGGCCCTCGATGGCGTTCATGCGGATCCGGTCCCCAAGGAGGGCGCCCCCGCCGCGGCGCCGGGTCGGATCGACGGCCAGTACGGCGATGGAGAGCTTGTCCTCCTGGTCGAGGCGGAAGCGCCGGATCAGCTCGTCGGTCAGGGACGACTTTCCCGAGCCGCCGGTGCCGGTGATCCCCAACACCGGGACCTGGTCCGACCGGGCCCCGAGAGTGTCGGCCGTCGCCGCACCGATGGAACCGGATTCGATGCAGGTGATCCATCGGGCCAGCGCGCCGTGGTCCCCTCCAACCAGCGAGTCCAGCGAGGCTGGGGGATCGACTGAGAGGTCGCGATCGCACTCCTCGATGAGGACGTTGATCATGCGGTCGAGACCGAGGCGCTGGCCGTCGGTCGGCGAGAAGATCCGCTGCACGCCGTACGCCTCGAGCTCCTCTATCTCGGACGGGACGATGACCCCGCCGCCACCGCCGTAGACCTTGATGTCGCTCCGCCCCTCTTCCCGCAGCCGGTCGACGAGGTAGCGGAAGTATTCGACATGGCCCCCCTGGTACGAACTGACGGCGATCCCGTGGACGTCCTCGGCGACGGCCGCCTTGACGACTGCTTCGACCGAACGGTTGTGGCCGAGGTGAATGACCTCCGCTCCCTGTGACTGCAGGAGACGGCGCATGATGTTGATGGCCGCGTCATGCCCGTCGAACAGGCTTGCCGCCGTCACGAACCGGACGGGATGGGCAGGACGGTGCAGCTCCGTCACCTGCCGACGCACCCTGGTCGTCGTCCGCGCTTCGGGCAGGACCGCATGGCTGGGATATTACTACAACGTCCTACTATCTGTCGACCCGGGGTCGTACCCAGTTCGCCGCGTCGGGACGGGGGAGGCGCGGTTGGGGCCGACTCCGCCCGTCGGACTGGTGGAGTGAAGCGTCGATTGAATCGGTCCACGGGCAGCACTACCGTTCGACGGGGGGGGAGAGCGGCGAGAGCGATCAGGGGGTTCATCCGGGTCATCGAGATGGAGATGACGGCGAAGGTGTTCCGCAATCTCGACACTCGGAGCCGTCAAGAGACGTGACGACGATCAACCGAGCAAAGGAGACGGTCATGGGCCGAAAAGTTGCCGACTGCCGGGACTTCCCCAGCGACAGCGGCTGCACGCTGGCGATATCGGGTGAAGAGGACGAGGTGGTCATTGCTGCCACCCAGCATGCGGTGTCCGCTCACGGACATCAGGACACCGATGAAGTCAGGACCTGGCTGCGACAGAACCTGAAGGACGAGGTCCCTGCCTAGTCCCACCGACCGCCGGAGCCGGGCCGGCAGGCGTCCTCCCGGTCTCATCGGGTGTTCATGCGCTAGACACGTGGGCGGCCGGTTGCCACCGGCTCGGACGGGACTCGGAGCCGCGCGACCTGCGTTCGGCAATCGGAACAGGGGGAGTGGCGGGACCGCATGGCACTCACGACCCAACGGGACGACGCAGAGGTGGCGGCGGGGCTGGTTCGATGGCTCGCTCGCCACCAGGCCCGGAGCGACCTCACCATCGTCAGCCTCGAGCGTCCGTCAGCGGGCTACTCCAGCGAAACGGTCCTGGTCGACATCGCATGGTCGGAGGAGGGGGGGCGGCAAGGCGCGTCCCTCGTCATCCGAATGGCTCCGGCGGAGGCCGGCACTTTCGCTGACTACGACGTCGTGCCGCAGTGGGAGGCCCAGGTGGCTGCGGCCGCCGCCGGCGTCCCGGTGGCCGACCCGGTGGTGGAGACCGACGCCCAGTGGCTCGGCGCCCCCTTTTTGGTCATGCCCAGAGTGTCCGGCCACATCATCGGCGAGTTGCCTCATCGGGACCGGTGGCTGGGCGGCCTGAGCCCGTCCGACCGCGGCCGCCTGTACCGCAGCTTCATCATCACCATGTCCACCGTCCATCGGGCCGATGCCGGCAGGGCCGTTGACGTTCCTCACCGGGACAACTCGGCCGAGATGGACTTCTGGGACGAGTACCTGATGTGGTCCAGCGATGGGTCTCCGGTTCCCGTCCTGGTGAGCGCGCTGCAGTGGTGCCGTCGTCACAGGCCGCCAACGGAGCCGGATCCGGTGCTGCTCTGGGGGGACGCGCGATTCGAGAACGTGGTGTTCGGCGACGACTTGGATCCGCTGGCCGTGCTCGACTGGGACATGACCTCGATCGGCGCTCCCCAGCACGACCTTGCCTGGTTCACCAGTCTCGACCTCATCGTCAGCCAGCTCCTCGGCACTCGGCTCCCAGGGTTCCCCGACAGGCACGCCACGATCAGGCAGTTCGAGTCGTGCGCCGACCGCCCGGTCCGGGACCTCGAGTGGTACGAGACACTGGCCATGGTCCGGAGCACCGCGGTGATGACCCGAATCGGGTACCTTCGCGAGCAGGCGGGGGAGCCGCTTCTCCTGCCCATCGAGGACAATCCGATCCTCGACATCGTGAAGAGCCGCATTGCATGAGCTCCGCTGCGGTGGTCGGTGGCCGGTGCCCCTTTCCATCGAGGCGGACCGGTGAAACGGAGGGGCTGGTGGTGGGCTTGGTGACCTTTTCGTCGGTGAGGGCCCGGAGGTGACCCCGGGAGACGGCCCTCTGGTCGATGCCGACGAGGCATTTGCGCACCAGATCGTGGAGACCCATGCCCACGTGGTGCACGCCGATCGGTCGTGGACCGAGAAGGTCTGCGCCATGGCTGCCTCACGGGACGGGACCCTCCAGGTGGGCCTCGGGGTGGGCAAGTACGCCAACCGCAATGTGTTCGACGGGTACGCAAGCGTCTCCCGCGGCAAGGAGCAGTGGACCGTGCGCGGTAGCCGGCGACTCTCGGACGATGCCGACACCCTTTCGGTCGGACCGATCTCCTACACCGTGATCGAGCCATTCCGGCGCGTCCGTTTCGACTGCCGGCGGAACGACGAGGTGCCGATCGCATTCCACTGGGAATTCGAGGCGATCGTGCCGGCTCATCTCGAAGATCGAGATCGCAGCCGGGCCAGGAGCGGATACCGCCTCGAATCGGACCTACTGCGCTACCACCAGATCGGGGTGGCATCGGGCTGGGTCGAGGTCGAGGGGGAGCGGACGACGATTGCCGACCAGCAATGGTTCAGTACGCGGGATCACTCGTGGGGCATCCGCTATGACGTCGGCCAGGCACCCACCGATATCGAACCAGCAGGCGGTTTGATCCCGGGTGTGTCGTTCCGCTTCTCGTGGAGTCCCATGCTCCTGCAGCGGGGTGACGGTTCCCGCTACGCCATTCACCACCAGCATCGCCAGCTGAGGGCCTTCGGCTACGAGGAGAGGCGAATGGAGGGATCCATCGAGCAGCCCGACGGCAGAATCGAACGGATCGCCGCCATCCAGAGCGACCTCGCCTTCGATCCCACGAACCGCCGGGTCCTCGGCGGTGACCTCAGGTTCACGATGGAGGACGGTTCCGAGCGACCCATCTCCGTGCGCTCCTTGGGGGACACCGGAGTGCACCTGGGCCTGGGCCTCTATATGGGCCTCGACGGACGTCACCATGGGGAGTGGCGCGCCCCGATCCACCTCGAGGGTGAATACGTCGCCGATTGCACCGACCCGGCCGTGGCCCGGCGCATCCACCAGATCAGGGACGCCGTCGTTGAAGTCGACGATCCCGTGGGCGAGGGGCACGGGTGGGCGAATCTCCAGACCACGGTGGTCGGTGCCTGGCCTGAGATGGGCCTCGACGAGGAGTCGTCCTTCCTGTAGCAGACCGAGTGATCCACGTAAGCCGGAGAGGGTGCCGCCCGCACCCAGCACCAAGGAGGAGATCGTGCCGCTCAACCTCGACATCATCGGATCCGCCTTCGAACCGACGGAGCGCTCGTGGTCCGCCTCGGACTGCCTGCTCTATTCCCTGGGAGTGGGGGCCGGTTCGCTCGACGCCGGTGAGGAGCTGGAGTTCACCACCGAGAATTCGACCGGCGTGCTCCAGAGAGTGCTGCCCACCTTTGCCGCGGTGATCGCGGCGGGAGGGCCTCCCCGATCGGCGATCGGCACCTTCGACCCCGCCATGCTCCTCCACGGCGAGCAGGGCATCGAGCTCCACGGACAGATCCCGCCCGACGGCTCTGTCCGCGCCACGGCCGTGGTCACCGGGATCTACGACAAGGGCTCGGGTGCGCTGGTGGTGACCGAATCGAAAGCCGTGGATGTGGCCACCGGCCGGCCCTGCTTCACCTGCACCAACGGGTTGTTCATCCGCGGCGAGGGAGGGTTCGGCGGTCCGAGGGGCGAGTCTCCGGGCCAGCCGTTCGTGCCCGATCGCCAGCCCGACCATGTGGTCAACTACACGACCCGGCAGGACCAGGCCCTCCTGTACCGACTGTCGGGCGACCGCAACCCGCTGCACTCCGACCCCGTGTTCGCCCGGCGCGCCGGTTTCGACCGTCCCATACTTCACGGCCTGTGCACCTACGGCTTCACCGGCCGGGCGCTCTTGCACGGGTTGTGCGGGTCCGATCCGAGCCGTTTCCGGTCCATGCGGGGGCGCTTCTCCCGACCCACCTACCCGGGAGACACCCTGACCGTCTCGATGTGGGTCGAGGGGTCGACGGCCCGATTCCGGACGGAGAATCAGCGCGGCGAGACGGTCATCGATGCCGGGAGCCTCGAATTCTCTGGCGGTGCCGCCTGACCACCTCAATACCTCCGATCGATGGCGGCATGGGAGCTACCTCGACGTGGGCGGTTGGCACCGGGCTCAGGGTTGGATGTACGCGTAGATGGGGTCACCGTTGAACTGCACGGAGTCGGCGGGAAGATAGGGGCCGTTCTCGATGACCGCCAGGGTGTCGTTGGGCTCGGGCCCGGCATCGCCCTCGATGGAGATGATGGCGCCGTCGGGCCAGACCTGGGCGACGATGCCCATGTGGGTCGAGGTTGCCAAGGAACTCGGCCCGGTTCCGAACAGGACAGCGTCTCCCGCGGCGGGTACTTGGCCCGGACCGAGCGCAAGACCTCGCGCAGCACCCCAGTCGTAGACATCACCCGTGAAGGCATACCGGGGGATGTCGATGCCTTGCTGGTTCCACACCCAGGTGGCGAACAGGGCGCACCACTCTTCACACGGTCCGTACAGGTTGCAGAAGGGGCCCAGGTCGGCGTCCGGGTTGGGCCCCACCTGGGATGCCGCCGTCAGCACGATGCCGGCACCGCCACCCGGCGGGGGATCAGCAAAAGCGGTGTCGATGTCGCCCGGTTGCAGGAGCCAGTACCCCCGCCCGTCAGGAGTGGGGACGATGGCGGCGGTGGGTGAGAACGGTGGGTCGTTCGGCGACGGTCCCAGAAATGGAGCATCACCGAAGGGCAGCACCCCTGCGGTGGCCGCCACCAGCCAGTAGCCGCCGCCGTCGTGCGTGGAGGCGATGCCGGTGACCGAGGTACCGATGGACTCGTTGGCCGCCGACCCGAAGAATCGGGCGTCTCCGAAGGTGAAGACCCCACCGTCGGCCGCCACCAGCCAGTAGCCCCGGCTGTCGGTGGTGGCGGCCATGCCGACGATGGGCTGGTTCAGCCGTATCGCCCCGGTCGAACCGTAGAATTGGGCGTCGCCGAAGGTGAAGACCCCGCCGTCGGAGGCAACCAGCCAGTAGCCCCGCCCGTCAGGCGTGGCCGCCATGCCCACAACGGGCTGGTTCAGCCGTATCGCCCCGGTCGAACCATAGAATTGCGCGTTGCCGAAGGTGAAGACGCCGCCATCGAGCGCGGCGAGCCAGTAGCCCCTGCCGTCGGGCGTGGACGCCATCGCAATCACAGGCGCGTTGATTCGCGAACCGCCGGTGGACCCGAAGAAGGCGGCGTCTCCAAAGCTGAACACCCCACCATCGGCGGCGGCCACCCAGTACCCATTGCCGCTGGGTGTCGATGCCATCGCCACCGCCGGTGAGGCGAGGCTGATGCCGCCGAAGCCTCCGCGGGTGACCGCGCTGCCGTAGCCACTCACGCCGCCGCCGGCAAACAGCGCCGCCGCTGAAGGGCCTGCCAGCGCGGACGAGGCTCCAGCGGGCGAAGGGGTGAGGATCGAGACGGCCGTGGCCACGAGGGAAATGGTCAGGAGGGCGGTCACCCGGTTTGGCTGACGGCTCCGCTCCACCGACCTCCGGCTAGCCGGCATGTCGGGCAACCCAGATATCGCCCGAGGGCAGGCCGGGGCACACGACCTTGGCGGCGGACCAGCCGGAACGGCCGAGGGCGTCCATGAAGTACGACGTGCGGAAGCCGAGCTCGAACCAGCCGTTCTTGCGTATGGCCCACAGCGACTCGCCGTCGAGGCGGAGGCTCCACGGTGCGTAGAAGTCCTCCTCGATCGGCTCGGCGGCAAACAGGACCCGACCTCCCGGGGCCACGATGCGATGAAGGCTGGTGAGGAGGCTCGAGTGATCCGTGCAGTGGTGGAAGCTCTCGAAGAACAGGACGGCGTCAAATGGACCGGAGAGCTCGCCGGCCATCGAGAAGTCGCCGACCATCGTGTCCACCGTCGCGTTGAGCCGTGACGCCCGGGCCTGGATCAGGTCGGCGAACTGCTCGGAGATGTCGATCGCCGTCACGCGGTGGCCCATTTGCGCCAGGGCAACGGTGATGTTGCCCCAACCGGCACCGAATTCGAGCACGCGGCTCCCCGCCGGCAGATCCAAGGTCCGGATGACATGCCCTATGGCCATCAGGTGGTTGCCCACCGTCACGCCACTGGCGGTCGAATACGGAAACGGCACATCCACGAACCGGCCGAGCTCGAAGTCGGTGCTCTCGTTGCTCAGCTCGTACGGTGATCCGTGCAGCCAGGCATACAGATCCATGACCGCCGTCCGGTATCCCTCCGAATGGGGGTCGGCGGGCATGCCCCGATCGAGCTCCATGCGAAAGGTGGTGAAGGAGCGGCGCAAGTCGTCGTCGGAGACCTCGGCCGCCTTGTCGACCTGCTCCAGCATCTCGTCCAGTTCGTCCAGCGTGTGAACGACCCTCGGGGATACCTGAGGCTCATGAGGCAGCCAGGGGCGGACCAATCCCCTGACGCTGTCGGCCGGTCGAGAGACGGTCAGTCGCCGGGGAAGCCGGCTCCAAGCCTGCCGTGCTCTTGCCTCGACCCTCGACATTGCCAGGAGCCTACAGGCGCACCGAGAGCCCTCATGGCCGGCCGACCGGGTTCAGGTTGGTCAGGACAGCTGGGCCGATGCCCTTCCGTTCCCGTGCTCGACCGGGGTTGTTGGCTATCCTCAGCCCTATGTCCATTTCCCATCCGACGCAGGAGCAGGTGGACGCCATCCTCTGGTTCCACTCCATCGACCTTGGTGGCGGCGTCGTGACCAAGGGCCTGTCGCAGCCCCAGATGCCGGAGGACCAATTCCCGCCGTTCGCCGGGCGCAGTGTCCTCGACATCGGCGCCTGGGACGGCTACTACTCGTTCATGGCCGAACGGCTCGGGGCCAGCCGGGTCGTTGCCCTCGACCACTATGCCTGGGGCGTGGACATGGTGGCGCGTGGCGAGTACTGGACCGAGTGCATCGCCAGGGGCGAGCTGCCCGACCAGTCCCGCGACGTCACGGACTTCTGGCTCCCCGAGCTGCCGGGCCGGCGCGGCTTCGAGTTCGCCGCCGCCGCTCTCGGATCGAAGGTGGAGCCCCGATTGGCCGACTTCACCACGGTCGACCTTTCCGAGCTCGGTGCCTTCGACGTGGTGCTCTATCTCGGAGTTCTCTACCACATGAAGGAGCCCCTCACCTGCCTCGAGCGCCTCAGATCGGTCACCAAAGGCGTGGCCGTGATCGAGACCCAGGCCGTGCATCTCCAGCTCCTCGAGCACAGCAGCCTCATGCAGTTCTACGGGGCCGGAGAGCTCAACCATGATTTCGGCAATTGGTACGTTCCGACCATCGACGGGCTCCACGCGCTCTGTCGAGCGGCCGGGTTCTCATCGGTCCAGACCATCGTGGGCCCTCCGCAGCCACAAGCACCAAAGCCGGAGCCGTTGCGAGCCCGAGTGGGGCGGCGGCTGGCGGGCCTGGAACGACCAGACGACCTCTCTGCGCCCAGCGAGCTCTATCGCGCCGTGGTACACGCCTTCGTCTAGCCACACGCTCCTGGGGGCTGAGGGCCGCCGCCTTCGCCGCAGTACCGAGGACACGGTGTCGCCGCGTGGCAGTCCGGGGTCATGCCGACGTCGGCGCGGGCACTGTCGGTCAGTCGTCGATACCCTGAACGCCATGGGCGCAGAGAGAGACGGAACACTCCAGTTCCCCGACGGCTTCCTCTGGGGAGCGGCTGGTTCCGCCCACCAGATCGAGGGCGGCAATACGAACAATGACTGGTGGGACTTCGAGCACGCCCCCGGCTCGCCCTGTGTCGAGTCGAGCGGGGACGCCTGTGACTCGTTCCACCGGTGGCCCGAGGACATCGACCTGGTTGCGGACATGGGCCTGGGCTCGTACCGTTTTTCGCTGGAGTGGAGCCGCATCGAGCCGGCTGAGGGGGAATTCTCGACCGCGGCGTTGGATCACTACCGCCGCATGTGCGCTGCGTGCCACGAGCGCAACATCGTCCCGGTCGTCACCTTCCACCACTTCACCAGTCCCTCGTGGCTGGCGGCACGCGGCTGCTTCGAGGCGCTCGACGCCCCTGACCGGTTCGCTCGGTATGTGGAACGCGCCGGAGCCCATCTGGGCGACCTGATCGGTTGGGCCTGCACCATCAATGAGCCCAACGTGATCGGGGCCATGGGCTACACCATCGGAGAATACCCACCGGGGGTGAAGGACGACCTGGCCCGCCACCTGGCGGTGAACGAGGCGATGGTGCGCGCCCACCGACTCTCTGTTGACGCCCTCCGGTCGGGTCCCGGCACGTACCCCGTGGGCCTCACCCTGTCGATGGCGGAGATCGTGGCCGACGAGGGCGGTGAGTTCACCCGCGACGTGGCAGAGGACATTCTCGAGGACACCTTCCTGCGAGCCACGGAGGGCGATGATTTCGTGGGCGTCCAGGCGTACACCCGGATGCATTTCGGGCCGGAGGGGGTCGCACCCGACGACCCGTCGGTGGGTCAGACCCAGATGGGAATAGAGAATTGGCCGCACGCCGTCGCCCACTGTGTGCGGCGCACGGCGGCGTTCACCGGCCTACCGGTGTTGATCACGGAGAGCGGGATCGCCACCGAGGACGACACCGAGCGCATCGACTACATCGATGCCGTGCTGCGCGAGGTCCACGGCTGCATCGACGAGGGACTCGATGTGCGCGGCTACTTCGTCTGGAGCCTGCTCGACAACTTCGAGTGGAACATGGGCTACGGGCCCAAACTGGGGCTGCACGCGGTGGACCGGACGACGTTCGAGCGCCAGCCCAAGCCCAGTGCGGCGTGGTTCGCCGATGTGGCGCGCACCGGCCGGCTCGGGAGCGCCGGGCACTGACCGGGTCGGTGCCCGCCGTCGGGTGCTGGAGTCCCAGCCATGTCCGGCGAAGGAGCGCGCCGAGCTTCCTCACCTGTCAGCCGAGGACGGCCCGAGGGGTCCGCCGGTCGGGGCGC
Organism: Acidimicrobiales bacterium; assembly: GCA_035938575.1. Classification (GTDB taxonomy): domain Bacteria; phylum Actinomycetota; class Acidimicrobiia; order Acidimicrobiales; family RAAP-2; genus Bog-756. Next base: position 2,444 of record DASZGT010000031.1, on the reverse strand, counting down.
GGTGCGGCGGCCTCGACGCCCCTGGCATCACCTTCGGCATCGCAAATGATGCCGACGGATCCGAACTGCGCCCTCTCGAGGATCGGGACCAGAGTGCCCGGCTGGTCCCCACCGACCTCGATCAGCAGGTGGCCGCCGGACCGGAGGAACCGGCGGGACTCGCTCACCGCCCGTCGCACCACCTCCAGACCGTCGTCGCCGCCGTCGAGGGCTGCTGTCGGCTCGAAGGCACGCACGTCGCGGGGAAGGTAGGCGATCTCACCCGTCGGCACGTAGGGAAGGACGGCGATGACGACGTCGACCGTCCCCTCCCATGACGCGGGCACCGTTTCGAAGAGGTCACCCTCGGCCACGGTCACGCCGTTTTGGCGGGCGCACCTGGCCGCTACCGGGTCGAGCTCCGTGCCGATGACCGACGCTCCGGGGCGACGGTCGAGGAGCACGCAGGCGATGGCTCCGCTCCCGGTGCCGAGGTCGATCGCCCGGCCGACCGGTGGGAGGAGCGCCGCGGCCCGCTCCGCCAGCGGCCCACTCTGCCACCTCGGGACGTACACGCCGGCGGCCAGCAAGACCGAACGTCCGCAGAAGGCCACACTCCCGGTGATCCAGGCCAGCGGCTCGCCCGTGGATCTGCGCCCGACCATCGCGGCCAGCGTCTCGTCGTCGCCCCGGGCGGCGACGGCGAGCTCGTCCGCCTCCTCGGCGGGGGCGACGCACCCCGCAGCCGTGAGACGGCGAACGGCCTCCGACATGGCGGTTCTCGACGGTCCGGGCACGGCCCGATTGAAGCACGGATGCGCCATCGGGCCCGTGGCAGACCGGGCTCAGAGTGGCTCGTCCGGTCGATTAGAGGAACGAGAACAAGAACAGTTGCGTGGCGTAGGCGACCAGCCTGGGCTCCCCGGTTCCAGCCTCCCCGCAGTCCCACAGCGCCATGTCGGCCGACGCGTAGCCGTCCCCGGCGAAGCGGGCGCGGTTGTGGGCCAGTACCCAGGGCGAGCGGCACACGTCCAGGAGGTGCACGGTAAGATCGACGCTCGGGGCAAACCACGTCCGATCCTGGGGACCGACCCTCTCGTGGACGGCGCCGGGCATGGTGTCGGCCAGCACGACGAGGGCCAACGGGTCGATGGTCCCGTCCTCGAGGTAGGGGGGCTGATCGAACCGGTACCACATCGCCCGCTCGGCGCGGTCCGGGGTGTAGTCGTCCCACGGCGCATGACCCAAGGCCGACCTCCCCTCGACTCGGCGCTCCCAGAACTCCATCGGGGTGAAACCCTCCTGGCCGGCAGGTCGGGGATCTCGAAACGACGGGCAGTCGTCGGGCGCAGGCGCCTCGGACGGTGGGGCCAGGTCGGTGAAGCTGAAGCCAGAGCGCGGGGAGCCGAAGATGGCCGTGGTGAGGTGGCCGTGGTCCCGATCGGGGTTGGAGACCTCGGCCCGGAGATGTGACATCGAACGTCCCCGACGCAGCAATTCCACGTCGACGACTACCGGTCCGTGCGCCACCTGCGCGACGAACGTCGTATGGAGCGTCCGCAACACCTGGCTGGGATCACCCAACGCCGCGGCCATGGCCCGAAGGGCCACGGCGCTGACAATGCCGCCTTGGGGCAGCGGGCTCAGGTTCCACGAGCTGTCGACGGCGGCTTCGTAGCGACCCTCTCCCACATCGACCACCGTGGTCGTGGCCTGAAAGGGGTTGCTCACGATCCGAGATGGTCGCCGCCCCTCTCTGCCGCTGTCAATCCCAGCGGTCGTTCGCGGGTGTCCACGGAGGAACGCGGAGGATCCAGGAAGGTTTTGGCGGAGGACCTCGTAGCGGCGACCCGGGACTCGAACCGTGTGACTCCCGCCCGGGGCCGGGAGGTGCCACAAGCCTTCATTCTGCCTGGTCAGACCACGAACTCCTTCGGCTATGGTCGGGTCCGTGACAGCATTTCGTCGTCCATTGTCGGGCGACCGACCCGCCCGGACCAGCGAGGCTCCATGAACATCGTCGTCAGCAACGTCAAGGGTGGAGTGGGAAAGACCACGACGACCGTGTACCTGGCCGCGGCTGCCGTGGCCCGGGGTTGGGAGCCGGTCACGCTGATCGATGCCGACCGCCAGGCCTCGTCGGCGGAGTGGCTCGAGGAGAGCCCCGTCGAGGGAGTCGATCTGGTCGAAGCTCCCTCGGAGCGCACGGTGGCCCGTGCCATGGCGAACCACGACGGGCTCGTCGTGGTCGACACGCCGCCAGGGGACGAGCGCATCGTGCGGGCCACGCTCGATCGGGCCGATGCCATCGTGATCCCGACCCGGGCCGGTGGCGTGGAGTACTCGCGGGTGGTGGCCACCCTCGACCTGATCGACAAGGGCACCCCCCTCGGCGTCGTCATCTGCGCCGCCCGATTGGGCACCAACGATCTCGAGGAGGCCATTCAGTGGTGGACCGACTCCAA
>DASZGT010000030.1:0-23604 GCA_035938575.1 Acidimicrobiales bacterium | reverse complement strand
CGCCGCCCACGTGGCGGCGATGAGCCCACCCGATCGCGACCCCTCCATGCCCGGCGAGCAGTACTTGCCACCGCTCCAGTCGGTCCGGAAGAAGTACTGGGCGTTCCGGATTGCCTTGTCCCGGAAGGTGAGCACCGAGGTTCCCTTGAAGGCGTAGCCGTACTTGTGGGTGTCCGCCGACATGGTCGTCACGCCCGGATGGCGGTAGTCGAACACCGGGATGTCGTATCCGAGCTCCTGACCGAACGGAAGGATGAACCCGCCCAGGCAGCTGTCCACGTGGAGTCCAACGCCGTGGCGCAACGCCATGTCGGACATCGTCCCGATGGGGTCGATGGTGCCGTAACCGTAGTTGCAGGCCGATCCCACGATGGCCACGGTGTTCTGGTCGATGTGCTCATCGACCCACTCCGTGTCGACCTCGGTGCTGACCGGATCGACCGGCGCCGTCAGCAGGTCGATGCCGAACAGGTGGCACGCCTTGTCGAATGCGGGATGGGCCGTCTCGGGCTTGATGACATTGGGGCGCTTGATGCCGCGGTGCTGGGCGCCATGGTCGCGATAGGCGAGCATGGCGTGGCAGATGCTCCCCGTGCCACCGGTGGCCACCAGACCGACGGGCTCGCCGTCGGTGACGGCGTCGGCGTGGAGGAGATCGAGGGTCATGGCGATGATCTCCGCCTCGAACTTGGTGGCGCTGGGGCACATGTCCCGCTGGAGCACGTTGACGTGGGCGAAGAGGCCGAAGGCCTCGTTCATGAAGCCGTAGTGGTCGTGGTCGCCGCAGTACATGGTCCCCGAGCACTTGCCCGACTCCCATGTGGCGTCCTCTTCCGTCGCCATCGTCCGCAGCGCGTCGAGGATCTCCTCCCGTGGGGTCCCCTTCTCGGGAAGCTGCCGGTGGATCTCGAAGCGGCCGTCGTAGGGAAAGGTGCTCATGGGTGGTGACTCCTTGGCGGGCTGGGCTCACGCTCCTCGAACGCGCATGTTGGCTGCACGGTACACGGCATCGAGGATCGTCATGTTGGCCACGGCATCGTCTGGGCCGGTGAGGGTCGGCTGACCTCGGAGGACGGCGTCGCAGAACCGGTCGAGCTGGTAGGCGTAGGTGGGCCGACGCGAGGGGATCTCGATCCGCCGACCTCCTCCAGACCGGACCGTCAGCCAACTGGTGTACTGCGGAGCGATCGGATTGAAGACCCGCAGCTCGCCGGCGTCGCCGACGGCTCGTGCCGACAGGTGGAGCAGCGACGAGGACCACATCGAACAGTGCACCGAGGCGGTGTGACCGCTCGGAAACTGCAACTGGGCGGTCATGGCCCGGTCGACGTCGGGGCTGTGGAGCTTGGCCCGGGCCGAGACGACGGAGGGCTCCTCACCGCCGAGCATGCGGGCCATGTGGACCACGTAGGAGCCCATGTCCATCATGGCTCCACCGGCCAGATCGTACTGGTAGCGGATGTCCGACTTGTCGGGGATCGGCGCGCACAGCCAGGTCTCGATGTGGCGCAGCCGGCCCAGCTCGCCGCTGGCCGCGATCTCCCGCATTCGATGGGCGAGTGGGTGGTGCCGATAGTGGAACGCCTCCATGACCACCAGGCCCGAACGCTCGGCGCCTTGCCTGGCCGCCGAGGCCACCTGTTCCGCCTCGTCGGCGTTGGACGTGAACGGCTTCTCGCACAGCACATGCTTCCCGGCGGCCAGGGCGGCGAGGGTCCACTCGGCGTGGAGGCTGTTGGGAAGCGGGATGTACACGGCATCCAGCGTGGGGTCGGACACGATGTCGTGGTAGCTGGCCACTACCTTCGGAATCTTGTGCCGGGTGGCGAAGTCGGTAGCCCGGCCCAGGTCGCGCGCGGCCACGGCATCCACGGTCACCTCGGGATTGGATGCGGCCGGTCGTATCAGGGCGGCGGGAGCGATCCGGGCTGCCCCCAGCACGCCGAATCTCACTGTGGTGGCCATGGTGACCGACTCCTTGCGACGGTTGGCGACTGCGATGTGTGCCGCGCTTGCGCCCATGGGTCGGGAGACTGCGGTGCGTCCCGAAGGGCGGTGGAAGGCGGATGATCCTCTGGTGTCGGAGGATAACGTCGGATCCGTGCCGGTGTCCCTCCCCGACCCGTCGACGGTGAACCTCGCTGCGCCCGACGCAGAGGAGATCGTGGCGCTCAGCCGGGGCATCCGTGGCGTGATCGCCCCGGACGGCGATCTCAGCCCGCTCCAGCACCTGTTGGTGGAGTCTGTGGTCAAAGCCATGACCGGGTTCCCTCCTGATCTGGGTGCCCGTCCCATCGGCCCGGCGGAGTTCGCCCAGGTGATGTCGGCCAGGGACCAGATGTTCCGTACCCGCATCGTCCAGCTGGTCATCCTGTTGGTCCTGGTGGAGCAGCCCATCCCGCCCGACGTGGTCGGTCGGACGTCGATGCTGGCCCGAGAGGCCGGTGTCGACGAGGGCATGCTCGCCATTGCCCAGGACTTCGCCTCCGGGAGCCTCGGACTGGCGTCGATCGACTTCGACCGCAACGGCTACACCGCCGGCTGGGATGCCGACCACGAGCGGGTCCTGCACGTCTCCTCACGGCTGTCCAAGGCGTGGGACGCGGTGGTCGACGACCCGGCTCTGGCCCTCCGGTGGCAGGAGTTGGAGGATCTTCCGACCGGGAGCCTGGGTCGCCGGGTGACCGACTTCTACCGGGCCCGTGGCTTCGAGTACCCGGGCCGGCCCGGCTCGGCGCCGCCTCTGCTGGCCCAACACGATTGGGTCCATGTGGTGGCCGACTACGGCACCACGGTGGAGGCCGAGCTCGAGGTCTTCGCCTTCATCGCCCGCGCCAACGACGACATGAGGGCCTTCTCACTGCTGGCCATGGTGGTGTCGCTGTTCGAGACCGGGTACCTGGCGACGGGGGCGGGGTTGTTCCAGTCCGACCGTGGACATCTCTCCCGCGCCGGTGTCGCCACCAGGGTGGGTGACGCCATGCGCCGTGGAGCCCGGTGCACGGGCAGCATCGACTTCCTCCAGACGGACTGGTTCTCGCTGGCCCACCTGCCGGTGGACGAGGTCAGGGCCCGGTTCGGCGTCCTCCCCAAGGAGGCGGAGGCCGTCCAGCAGGGATCGGTCGGACCGTGGGAGACCGGGGGCATCAGTGCCTTCCAGTGGAAGGCGGGCCAGGCCCTGGCCCGCCGCCAGGGACGTGACTACGACGCCTTCGGCGCCGGCATCTGACCCTTGCTACCCCCTCTCGCGGAGGGGGGTGGCGTCGAGGGCGCAGTGGCTCAGGATCTCGAGGGGTTTGGCCTCGTCCTGCTCGGCCCCACGGGCCGGATTCCTGATCCCCACCGCGGCGAGCACACCCCCGGCGATGCACCACGATCCGGCGATCAGCACGGCCCGCTGAAACCCGTGGGCCAGGGCGTGGGGGTGGAGGTAGCTCAATCCGCTGATCCCTCCGAGTGCCGGGAGCACGGCCACGGCGATGAGCCCCCCGATGCGGGCGACATCATTGTTGACTGCGGAGGCCAGTCCGGCATGGCTCTCCGACACGGCGTTGAGAGCAGTGGCGGTCAGCGGGGCAACGGTGGTGGCGAGGCCGAAGGCGATGACGAGTACCCCGGGCAGGACACCGGTCACATAGGACGAGCTCTGTGGGACGCGAACCAACAAGGTCAGCCCGAGCCCCACCACGACGGGGCCGATGCCCATCTGCGCCCGGGGCCCGATGGTCGAGGCGATGCGCCCCGATCGGGCCGAGAGGGCCAGCATCACCGCCGTGATGGGCAGCAGGGCGGCCCCCGAGGCCAGGGGCGAGTAGTGGTTGACGACCTGCAGCACCACCGGCAGGAGGAAGAGGACGCCCCCGAGACCGGCGTAGACCACGAAGGTCACGGCATTGGTGACCGCGAACTGCTGATTGCGGAACAGGTCGAGGGGGAGCATGGGTGCCGCGGATCGGTGCTCGAAGACCAGAAAGGCCACGGCTCCGACCACCCCGACCAGGAGGGAGACGACCACGGTGCCCGAGGTCCATCCCCGTGACGGGCCTTCAATGAGGGCGTAGGCGATGGCCGCCAATGACGCCGTGGCCAGCACGGCCCCACCGGCATCGATGCGGCCCGACATGGTGGCGTCGCGAGACTCAGGCACGTGGCGAGCCGACCACGCCAACACCAGAGCCCCGACGGGAACATTGATGAGGAAGATCCAACGCCACGATGCGGCCGTGATCAGGTAGCCCCCGAGGAGCGGCCCGGCCGCGGTGGCCACCCCACCGAGACCGGACCACGCCCCGATGGCCTCACTGCGGTCGTCGGGGGCGAACGAGGCCTCCAGGATGGCCAGGCTCCCGGGCGTGAGCAGGGCGCCACCGATCCCCTGCAGGACGCGGGTGACGATGAGCTGGCCCGATCCGACGGAGACGGCGCAGGCAGCCGAAGAGAGGGTGAACCAGGCGACGCCGACCATGAAGATGCGTTTTCGCCCGTACCGGTCGCCGAGCGACCCGCCCAGCAACAGCAGGGAGGACAGGGTGAGGGTGTAGCCGGTGACCACCCACTGCAGGGTGCTCAGCGAGGCGTGGAAGTCCCGCCCGATGGTCGGCAGGGCAATGCCGATGACGGTGGCGTCGATGGCGGCCATGCCCGAGCCGAGCACGGTGGCGGCGATCACCCAGCGACCGGCGCTGGAGCGGTAGAGGAGCAATCCGCGATCTCCGGACCGGGGGGGAGTGCTCGAGCCCGTGCTCATGGCGACACCGTGCCACATCGTGGCGTCCCGGGTCACGCTGTGTTCAGACGAGCCCGTTCACCCCGCCCACCCCTGTGGCTGCGTCTCTGGGCGGGGATGGTTCCGGTTCAGGGCCTCCGCCCGACGGGCATCACGTCGCTGGTGCCCCACTGGCCGAGCGCATTGAGCTGGACGTGGTCGCCGGTGGCTTCGACGATGCGGTTGCCGCCCACGTACAGGGCGGTGTGGTAGACGCTGCTCCAGTCGGTCTGGACGTAGCCCCAGAAGACCAGATCGCCGGCCTGGAGGCTGTTCATCGCCACCGGTGTGCCGGCCGTGTGGTACTGGTCGTTGGCCACCCGGGCGAAACCGATGCCGTCGGCATGGCTCCACGATGCCAGCGTCAGTCCCGAGCAGTCGAAGCCCTCTGGGCCGTTGCCTCCCCAGATGTAGGGCTTGCCGAGCTGTTGGAATGCGTACAGCACGGCCTTGTCACCCGCCGTGACCGGGTTCATGAGCACGGCCAGGGGAGGGGGGCTGAGCGACGCCGCGTCACCGAAGGCGATGGCCGTCCCGTTCTGTTCCACGATCCAGTAGCCGTGCCCCGAGCTGGTGGACACCATGCGTTGCACGGGATCGCCGGGGGAGTTGGCCGACGATCCGTAGAAGCCGGCATCTCCGAAGGTGAAGATGCCTCCGTCGGAGGCCACCAGCCAGTAGCCGTGCCCACCCGGGGTCGAGGCCATGGAGATGACGGGTTTCTGCAGGGTGAGGCTGCCGGTCGAGCCGTAGAAGGCGGCGTCACCGAAGGTGAAGATGCCTCCGTCGGAGGCCACCAGCCAGTAGCCCGACCCGCTGGGGGTGACGGCCATGCCGACGATGGGCTTGTTTAAGACGAGGGAGCCGGTCGATCCGTAGAAGGTCGCGTCACCGAAGGTGAAGATGCCGCCGTCGGAGGCCACCATCCAGTAGCCGCGCTGGTCGGCGGTGGCGGCCAGCCCCACGATGGGTCGGTTGAGACGGAGACTTCCGGTGGATCCGTAGAACTGGGAGTCACCGTACGAGAAGATGCCGCCGTCGGAGGCAACCATCCAGTAGCCGCGGCGGTCAGCCGAAGGGACCACGCTCACGATGGGTTGGTTGAGGGGACCGGTGGGCGATCCGTAGGAGGGGAGCCCGAACGAGTACAGGGAGCCGGCCGTGGTGGCCAGCCAGAAGTTGGTCTCGATCTGCCCCCCGACCGAGTGTGCGACCGAGCGGGCGCCAGCACCGGAGGCATGGGCCGGCACGATCGCCGCGCCGATTGCCGTCGCACACAGAAGCCCTGCGGCCCATGGCCCGAGCCGACACCTCCACCTCTGCCCCATGCCCCGAACTCCTCCGCACCACACAGTATTGCTGCATCGATTAATCACACGGTAAGTAGCTATTCTCCCACGGAGAGTGACAAAACCGCAACCAGCAGCGTCCGGCGGGACCATCGGCACCGGACCCCGGCGGGATCTCGCACGGGGGCCCCGTGGTGACCGTCGGCCAGCGGGGCCGTCGGTGAGCCGACATACTTCCCGGGGGGGTGAGGGGCACCAGGTAGACGAACGGGGAACGCGTGAGCCATCCAGGCGTCGAGGTCATCAGCAGGTTCCTGGCCGATTCCGGCTTCACCACCGGCTCGATCGTGGAACAACGTGCAGCCATGGCGGCCACGGCGTCGTCGTCCCCGCCCCCCGACGGCGTGGTCGTCGAACGGGCCACCCTCGGAGGACGCAACGCCGAACGGCTGACACCCGAGGGTGCCGACACCGAGGCTGTGGTGCTCTATCTTCACGGCGGCGGCTACTGCATCGGATCGCTCGACACCCACCGGCCGCTGGCTGGCCGGATCGCGATGGCGGCCCAATGCCCGGTGGTCACCCTCGAGTACCGCCTCGCACCCGAGCACCCGTTTCCGGCTGCCGTCACCGATGCCACTGCGGCCTATTCGGAGCTGGTGTCGCTCGGGGCCCGTCCCGAACGCATCGTCATCGCCGGGGACTCGGCCGGCGGAGGCCTCACCATCGCCACCCTTTTGGCCCTTCGGGCCGCCGGCTCGCCCCTGCCCGCGGCCGCCGTGTGCATGTCCCCGTGGGTCGATCTCACCCAGACCGCACCGTCCTACGCAGGGCGGGGCGCCGTGGATCCGATGGTCTCAAAGGTAGGCCTCGACGTCATGGCACAGGCTTACCTGGGGGATGGCGATCCCCGTTCGGAGCTGGCCTCACCTCTGTTCGCGGCCGACTTGGGCGGGCTTCCGCCCGTACTCATCGAGGTGGGTGAGAACGAAGTCCTGCTCGACGACTCCCTGCGCCTGGCCGACCGCCTCCGATCGGCGGGTGGGAACGTCTCGCTCACGGTGTGGCCCGAACTGATCCATGTCTTCCAGGCCTTCCCTGGCCCGCTGTTTCCCGAAGCCGACCAGAGCATCGCCGGTATCGGGTCGTTCGTCGCCGAGCACCTACGCCTGGACCGCGACTCCGTGGGCCAGAGCGACCAACGTTGACCGCCGGTCGGAACGACCGCGCTGACCGCCGGCCGGAACGACCGCGCTGACCGCCGGCCGGAACGACCACCATCGAGTAACTGAAAGGACGCCCAGCATGCAGGAGTTTCGAGGGAAGACCGCCGTGGTCACCGGAGCGGGAAGCGGGATCGGTCGGGCACTTGTCCTGGCCTTTGCCGGCGAGGGCATGCGGGTCGCAATGGCTGACCTGGATGCAGCGGCGTTGTCGGAAACGGCAGACCTGGTCGACGCCGAATTCCCGTCCACCGAGATGTTGTCGCGCCAGTGCGACGTGAGCCAGGCCGAGCAGGTCAACTCCCTTGCCGACGCCGCATTTGACCGCTGGGGCCAGGTGCACGTGGTGTGCAACAACGCCGGAGTGTTCGTCGGTGGGGTCATCTGGGATCGACCGGACGCCGACTTCGACTTCGTGCTGGGCGCCAATGTGTGGGGAATCCTGCACGGCATCCGGGCCTTCGTGCCCAGGATGATCGCCCAGGGAACCGAAGGGCACGTGGTCAACACCTCGTCCGTGGCCGGACTGCTCGGAGCACCCTTCGAGGCGCCCTACGCCATATCGAAATTCGCCGCCTACGCCGCCACCGAATCTCTGGCCCACGATCTCGTCGCAGCCGGGTCAAAGATCCGGGCATCGGTCCTGTGCCCGGGGATCATCGCCACCAACATCGTCGACTCCGACCGCCACCGTCCCAAGGACCTGGTCACCCCGGTGACCGACGATCAGAAGTTCGTCACCGACTTTCTGGCCTCGGCCGTCGCTGAGGGCATGGCTCCCAGCGAGGTCGCCAAAATTGTCGTCGCAGCCATCCGGGCCGAGGAGTTCCTCATCCTGACCCACGACTCCTATCCCAAGCAGCTGCAGGCCCGAACTGAGGCGCTGGTGGCGCGTCGCCTCCCCGATGTGGCCGAGTTCGCATAACCCGATTGCCGCAGCCATCTGTCCCCCGGCCAACCCGGGCGGACGCCGACCACTCCAGGAGGTTCGAGATGAAGGGCTACGTGCTCTCGGTTGAACGACTGATCCGCGCCTCTCCCGAGGCGATCTTCGACGTGCTGTCCGACCCTGCCAAGCACTCGCTCATCGATGGTTCGGGGATGCTCCAGGGCGTGGCGGAGGCCGAGCCTCGACGGCTTGCTCTCGGGGTGACCTTCGGGATGGGCATGAAATTGGGAGTCTCCTACTCGACGGTCAACACGGTGGTGGAATTCGAGGAGAACCGGCGCATCAGCTGGCAGACCGGGCCAAAGGGCCGGATGGGACGGCTGCTGGCCGGCCGGATCTGGCGCTACAGCCTCGAGCCCACCGAGGGGGGAACCCTGGTGCAGGAGTGCTGGGACATCACACCCGATCACCAGCGGGTGCTGCTCAAGCTCGGCAACATCTACTGGAACAAGACCCGCCGCGACATGGAGCGGACACTCGAGCGCCTCGACGCACTGGCCTCCGGACCGGCCCGCTCCGACGAGGTGACCTGACGCAAACCACACTTAGGCCGGGGAGGTTGGCGAGCCTGACTGCGGCCCCTCCGGACACAGAAGAGATGGGGGCGGCTCAGCCGGTGGTGGCGATGCCCCCATCGACGGGAATGATGGCACCGGTGAGATACGCGCCGGCCCGTGAGGCGAGAAAGATGGCCACGCCTGCCATGTCGTCCGGCCGACCGATGCGTCGCATGGGGGCGGATGCGGCGATCTGATCTCCGAATGCCTCGAGCGTCGCTGCCATCATCTTGGACTCGAAGGGACCGGGTGCCACCGCGTTGACCGTGATGGTCGGGGCCAGTCGCTTGGCCAGGTGCCGGGTGAGCTGGTGGACGGCGGCTTTGGACGCCGAGTACGAGTAGGACTCGAGCACCGGGACGTGGATCCCGTCGATCGAGCCGATGTTGATGACCCGAGAGGGTTGGTCCGGAGCGGCAGCGGCCTCGAGCAGGGGCAGGAAGTACTTGGTCGTGTGGAAGATCCCTTGCACGTTGAGGTTGAGCACCCGGTCCCACGAGGCGGTGTCATGCTCGATGAGCGGTGCTCCCCAGGTGGCTCCGGCGTTGTTGACCAGGACATCGACGTGGGGATGGTCGTGTCCCACCGCGTCGGCGAGCCAGCGAGCGCCCTCTTCGGTGGACAGGTCGGCGGCAATTCCTGAGCAGGCTCCGTAACGGGACAGTTCGGCAACCGTGGCCTCTACGGCGTCGGCCTTCCGGGAGGCCACGATGACGGTGGCGCCGGCCACCACGAAGCCGCCGGCGATCATGTGCCCGATGCCTCGGGTGCCACCGGTCACCATCACCGTCTTCCCTTCGACGGAGAAGAGGTCGGCCGGGGGAGTGGGTGCCGAAGGATCGCTCATAGGTCACGACGGTATCCCAACCGAGACGGCGGATTGTTATCGTGCTGGCGGAGAGGAGGACGCCGATGCACCTGGCACTGACCGATGATCAGGAGAACCTCAAGACCGAGCTGCGCTCGTACTTCGTCCGGCTGGTCGAGGAGGTGGGGGCAGACGGGGCGGAAGCATCGACGTACACCCGCTACATCCGTCGTATGGGGGAGGACGGCTGGTTGGGCCTGGGATGGCCGATCGAGTACGGCGGCCAGGCTCGTGGCCCCATCGATCAGATGATTTTCGTCGAGGAGTCGCACTGGGCCGGCGTCCCGCTCCCGCTACTGACGCTCAACAGTGTGGGGCCCACCCTCATGATGCTGGGCACCGACGAGCAGAAGCAGCGCATCCTCCCCGGAATCCTTCGGGGGCAGGTTCATTTCTCCATCGGCTACACCGAGCCCACCGCCGGCACCGACCTGGCATCCCTGCAGACACGGGCTGTCCGGGACGGCGACGAGTACGTGATCAGTGGCGAAAAGCTCTACACCAGCGCCATCCAGTACGCGGACTACGTCTGGTTGGCGGCGCGGACCGACCCTGATGCTCCCAAGCACAAGGGACTCTCGGTGTTCATGGTTCCGACGGACGCACCCGGGTTCCACTGGACGCCGCTTCGCACGGTTGCCGGAGAGTTCACCAGCTCGACGTTCTATGACGACGTGCGGGTGCCGGTGGCCAACCTGGTGGGCGAAGAGAACCAGGGTTGGAAACTCATCACCAATCAACTGAACCACGAGCGCGTCGCCATCTGCCCCGTATCCGGAATTCTGCGCAGCATCGCCGAGACGCAAGCCTGGGCCCACCATCAGAAGCTGGCCGACGGTCGACGGATCATCGACCAGCAGTGGGTGCAACTGCACCTCGCCCGCGTCCAGGCCAAGGCCGAGTACCTCAAACTCCTCAACTGGAAGGTGGCTTGGGCCTCTGACAAGGGGCTCAACCCGGCCGACGCGTCAGCGACCAAGGTGTTCGGGACCGAGTTCGCGCTCGAGGCGTATCGCCTCCTCCTCGAGGTCGTAGGCCAGGCCGGATATCTTCCCGAGGGCTCACCGGGGGCGGTGCTCCAGGGGAGGCTCGAGCGGAACTCCCGCAGCCAGACCATCTTCACGTTCGGCGGCGGCACCAACGAGGTCCAGCGAGACATCATCGCCATGGTCGGCCTGGGGATGCCCCGGGCCCCCCGTTGAGATCGACCGTCCGGGAACGAGCCTGATCGGAGCTGCGGCCGCGCCGCACCCGGTCCGCGCCGGCCGAGGGTCGACCCCCTAAATGAGGGCGGCCCCGGGCCGTTAGTCTGACCTCGAGCAGGCGCGGACGGCGACAAAGGAGCCCACTGTGGACGACCAAGAGATCATCACCCGGATCGGCAACCTGGCCCACGAGGAGCAGCGACTCGAGGAGCAACACGTCGGCGAGGGCCTGTCTCCCGCAGACGAAGAGCGGTTGAAAGCCCTCGAGGTGACGCTGGACCGCATGTGGGACCTGCTCCGGCAGCGTCGGGCCCTCCGGGCCGCGGGCCGCAGTCCGGAAGTGGCCACCGTGCGCCCGGAAGGCACCGTCGAGGGATACCTGCAGTAGGCGGACGCTCGGTTCCGGGGCGCTCCGTGCCAGTGCCCTACGCTGTCTCCGCTGGTGGCGGCGGGAGTAAACCGGTCCCCCTTCCACCGCCGGGAAGGAGCGCGATGATCACGGCATCGATCAATGGCCAGCGGATCGCCTACGACGACACCGGAGGTGACGGTCCGCCGGTCATCCTGGCCCACGGCTTCCTGATGGATCGATCGATGTTCGCCCCCCAGGCGGAAGCGTTGCGCCGTCGCTACCGGGTGATCACCTGGGATGCTCGGGGCTTCGGCGACACGGAGTACGACAACCAGCCGTTCACCTACTGGGATCTGGCCGGAGACTGCATTGCGCTCCTTGACCACTTAGGCCTCGATCAGGCGGTGGTCGGCGGTATGTCCCAGGGGGGCTTCGTTGCCCTGCGGGTCGCCCTCAGCGCCCCCGGACGAGTGCGGGCACTCGTCCTTCTGGATTCCCAGGCGGGGACCGAGGACCCTGAGGTGGTTCCCCTCTATCAGGGGATGCTGGACGAATGGGTGGCCAAGGGCCCCTCCGATGAGATCGCGTCGGCGGCCGCCGGGCTCATCCTGGGGGAGCCAGGACTGAACGAGACATGGATCGCCCGCTGGAAGGCCCGTCCCCACCGATCGATCGCCCTGCCGGGACAGACGCTCATCACCAGGGACGACATCACCGATCGACTGGGCGCAATCTCGGTTCCCGCCCTGGTGGTCCATGGCACCTCGGACGTCTCCATCGCCATGGACAAGGCGGAGGCACTGGCCGGGGGCCTCCCGGGCTGCGCGGGAGTGGTAACCATCGAAGGTGGCACGCACTCGGCCAATCTGACCCATCCCGCTCTGGTCAACGAGGCGATCCTAGGGTTCCTCGACACACTGCCCCGGTAGCGAGCTTTCCCTCCGGGAACGACACCGCCCGGATACCGGCCCGGTCATTTGGCCGCGATACCCGAGGCCACCGGCAAGGCCAGGTGAATTCGGGTGAAATCGACGCTGCCGCCGAGTTGGGGTTGGCCGTAGGCCACCGTGGTCGCCACCAACTGCAACTCCAGACGGGAGCTGGGCGTGGCCGTGAAGGCCACGATCTCGAGGGGAACGGTGGTCGTGTGGGATCGACCGTCGAGAGTCACCGCGATCGGGGTGATCTGGTTGCCGAGCACCAGGCCGGTGGTTTCGTCGACCAGTTGGGCGAATACCCGCGTGGGTCGCGGGCCCGAGGGAGTGGTGCCGTGGTAGGTCAGACGCAGTTGCGGGGCGCCCACCACGACCGCGGACCGGTCTCGGACCGATACGGCGACATCGACGGCGTTGGTCGCCCTGGCCGGGGTGATCGGACCCACCAGAGGAGCGAGGAGTTGAGCATTCCCTGAGGCATCGACGGGACCGGAGCCACCACTCGCCACCATCGGCAGCGTCCCGTGCCCGTGGGCGGTGATCGGGACTCCGACCGGCAACGGGTAGTTGGGCGCCGAATAGCCGGTGCCGTTCTGGTCGATGAATCGGAAGCCGGGTCCGGTGTCGACCGGTGCACGGCGCACATAACGATCGAGCCATGCGATGGTTGCGGTCCCCGGCAGCTGTTGGTCCCCCGCGGGAGTCAGGCACACTCCGTGGCCACCGCAAAACCACAGCATCGATGTGGGAATGCCCCGCTGTTTCAGGATCTCGTAGTTGGTCACGCCCTCTTGCAGGGTGAAGAGGGTGTCCACGGTGCCCTGCACGATGAGAGTGGGGACCTTGATGTCCGCCACCTGGGCTGCGGGTCCCCGATCGGCGAACCAGGCTCGCTGGGCCTCGGTGATCATGCCGGTGGAGGCGCCCGTGTGCTGCGCCTGGAACACGAGCGGGTCGACATGGTCGTTGGCGGACAGGCTGGAGAGGATGCCGGACCACCCGGACTTGACCGTGTCGGCTTTGTCCAGGCTGGTGACCAGCGAGTGCCAGGCGATGGTGGGCACGATGGCGTCCACCCGGCAGTCGATGGCCGCCGTCACCAGTTGGATGCCGCCCCCGTACGATCCGCCGACCATGCCCATCCGGGGGTCGCCGACGGCGTCGAGCTGCACGCCGGGCCGGGTGGCCACCCAACTGATCAGCGCGCTCACATCCCGACCCTCGAAGTTGGCACTGTCGACCTCGGCGCTTCCGCCGGACTTCCCGAATCCACGCGGGTCCCAGGTGAGCACGTTGTAGCCGGCTGCCCACAGATCCTTGATCGCCAGGCCGCCTACCACCCCCGCTCCTTGGGTGTCGGTGTCGCCACTCAGGCTCCATCCCGGACCCATGAGAACGGTCGGGGCCGTCTTGCCCTCGGCAACGCCGACAGGAAACCAGTGCGCTCTGATGGTCGTGCCGTCGAACGATGTGATGTTCCAGTCGCTCGGCGTGCCAGCCACCGGTGTGGCCACGACCGATCCGGACGACGGGGGCGGATGGCAGGAGGTGCTCGTCAGCGCCTGACCGCCGCTGGCTCGGGTGGAGGCGGTCGCCTGGCCGGTTGAAGACGAACACGCCGAGAGCGCCAACGCCAACAGCATGGTCATGGCGGCCAGGCTGCTTCCGGCCCTTCGGCCAGCACGTACGGTCACGGTTCCCCCCTCGTCCTCACGCACCGGAGTGTGGCATTCCCTGGCTGTGAAGGCAATCCATCCTGGGATCGCCGGGTGGCAGACCACAACGAGACGATCCGGCCTGCTGCTGGCAGGTCCTTCAGCCCGGAGTTAGCCCCTCCCGGTCATCATCGACCTGGATATTGAGTGCCGACAGCACTCCCAGCGCAACCGAGAGCACCTGACCAGTCTCGATAGTTGACCCCCCGAGGTACTGGCTACCCTTCAGGTCGAGAAGGTTCGAGCCCTGGAATCTCACCTCCTCCAGGTTGGCCTTGGAGAACTCTGAACCGGTCAGATTGCAGTCGAAGAACCTCGTGTTCTTCAGGACCGCAGCGTAGAAATCACTCTCGCTCAGATCGACATCCTCGAACGTGACGGTCTTGGCCTCCGTCATTCTGAGGTTGGCCTGATCGAGTCGACAGTCGGTGATGATCACATCAACGAGCATGCATCGCGTAAGGATCACCGCCGACATGCGGCAGTCCCGGAACTGGACCCGGTTGAACGAAGACTCATCGAGGTCGGCTCCCGACAGATCGGCGTTCTCCACCACCACGTCAGTGAGGCGTAGACGGTGGAGCTCCGATCCGGTGAAAGCAGCGTTGGACACCCGGCATCTCTCGAACACGACATCTTCATGTCGTCGCCCGGCAAAGTCTCCGCCGAGGGCGGTGTCCGAGACCACGGACTCGTCCGGGGACCACTCGGCGACTGTCGCGAGTCCCTCGGGGATTCGGGGCAGCTTCGGTGATCGTCGTACTGGGCTCACCTGATGAGCGTAGGTCGCTGAGGTTGCAACCGAGATGCTGTTGGGCATCGCAGTTTCTTCGGTCGCGAGAGAGGTAAGACTGGCCCATACCGCCCGCACCCGGTCAGAGCCGCTCGTCGAATGTGCCTTACCTGTACGAGCGGGGCGGTCTGCAAACGGGCATGACGATGGAAAGTTGGGCGCACTGTGGGCAATGGCGCTCTCTGTAATGGCGACTCGGTCACGGGTGTGACAGCGTGAGCCGACTGGTCGCCGCAAAGTGGCCTGATCCGATTCCTATGACGAATACGCTGTTTCCTCATCGCGCACCAACGCCACCAGGTTTCCGAGGGCGATATTGACATCAACAAGATGGAGTCCCCAACGCGGACCAAGAACGGGTTCGACGACTGGTCGTTGGTTGTCAGAAGTGCTGATCGTACTCACCTGCAGCCAGCTGGCTCCGGCGGTATTTTCACACGACGCGTCATACAGGTCGGGGTAACTGACCCAAGGTGTGCGCAGGTTGACGCCGGACGCGGGAGCCATTGTGCCCCGTGCGCCGGGAAATGGCTTCGTCACGAAATACGGGACCAGTGCTCCTACGCCGCCGACAAGCGATGCCGGGTTTGTGCACAGTACCTGGAGGCCGGTCGATGCCCTTGCACCCAATCCTGACTCCGCTCCGATGCTGGAACCGACCCGACCGAAGAAGCTGTTGTCTGGTGGGGTCGCATTGAAACTCGAATAGGCAACCACGCAGCTGGTCTGTCCGTTCGACTGGCACGCAGGAATGTTCTTGAAGTCTCCGCCCACCGACTGTCCGACGGGAACGGTGACATTTCCGCCCATCAGCAGTGCGGAGATCAAGAGGTGTCGCTCGGTGGTACTGGGGTCGATCTGGCTGCGAATGAGAGGAATGAGTAGTGACGAACCTTGAGAATGACCGATCAACACCACGCCACGCCCGTGATTGTCGTGGGCAAGGTAGTCCTTCCAAGCCGAGAGCACTCCCAGGTACGCGGTGACCGCGGCCTTTGGGTCGATCTTCGATCCACCGAGCCCGATACCCGAGGTAGTGAGTTGGGGATACATCGGGGCGTACATCCTGCAGACCTGCGAAAATCGAGATGCCTGCGCAATGGCCACGGCCGTCTCTTCGGGGTCGATGTGGAGATTGGCGTTGGCAGTCTTCTGTCGGCTGACGGTGGGATACACGTAGAAGCAGTCGACGGGCGGGTTCGTCGCGGGTGCCGCTCTCTGGATGGTCTTCTCCCCGTTTGCATGGACCACTGTCGTCGTCAGATTGGCCAGGCACGGGTCATTGACGAGACCTGGTCGACAGAGCCACACCGTCCCAGACGCGTCGGGCTGGCCGGTTGCGGTGGTGGAAGCAGGCGTCGTAGCAGGCGGGGCGGCCGTTGAACTGCAAGAAGCACTGAGCGATGCGGCAAGCAGGATCACGAGCGCTGGAGCAAAGAATCGCCTTTGGGCGCGAATCATCGGGACGGGCTCCTGACTCTCAAACAGGCACGTCGGGATATACCCATCGGCAATGGTTCGTGGCGATCGGGCCAGTAGTCGACCGTGACCAAAGTAGGCACATTCGGGCTGGTGGGCAATCACTTGTCTCGGTAGATGATGAGTCCGACCAGATAGCTCGCCCCACCAACAACGGAGAAAAGTAGGAACGGCCAGGCAAACTCACCCATGGCGGTGGCTATGACAACCCCGCCAAGAGCAACGACCACAAGTGTCATGCCGGAGAGTGCAGCGGCTCGCATTCCAATGCTGGCTTGGCGCTCGTCGGGCTTGGAAGCGATCAGCGCCCCAACGTCGCTGTCCCGTCCACCGAGCGCGAAATATCCACACGTGGCGATCACGGTGACCAGCTCGCATCCCATTGCTGCGCCCCAACCTGCGCCAATCCACGAACCAATGGCCAAGGCAGTACCGCCAACAGCCATTACTGCCGGCACGATCAATCGTGGGTGCTTTGTGGAAATCACTTTCTTACCTCCTGGGACGCATCAAACATCTCGTCGACAGTTGTGTCGAAGTAGTGGGCGATCTGAAAGGCCAAGGGCAGGGATGGCGAATACCGACCGCTCTCAATAGAGATGACTGTTTGCCGTGAGACACCGAGGGCCGCGCCAAGGTCCGCCTGCGACAGGCTTCGTTCAGAACGCATCTCCCGTACCCTGTTCTTCACCAGGTAAAGGTAACTTGACTAACCTCCTATGTCAAGTGACCTTTACTGCCCCAATCGCCAGGGGCACGGCTACGTGATCTGACCTGGTAGCGGCACATCGGCCGGCGTCACCGAGGCATCGGAAAGCCTGTGACCTGGAGTTGTCACGCCCTGTTCAGGTTGTCCCCTACGATTCGCCCGCCGGGCTCGTTGAGCGGGGTTCCGCCGCCAAGCTCCGAGCCCGGCACTATCGATGCCCGGTGCTGGATGCGATGGGAGCTCCCGACGGGCGCCGGTGACGGTTCATCCCGGGCCTTTTGCGCTGGGATCTTCAGCCGGCTCCGGCACCGTCGAAGGTGGTGGAGATGGTTGACGCAGCTGCCCGCTCATAGTATGACGATCACGTCAGGTTCAGTGGGGGAGGGTGTGGCGATGCTGGGTTCGGGGGTGAATCCTGGCGCTCCGGTCCGGAGGCGCCGTGCCCTCGCATTGTGCGTCGTCATGTTGATCGCGGGCTGCTCGGCGAACGCTTCGCGCGCCAGCGATCACACGGGCGGAATAGCCGGCAAGCCGGGATACCTCGTGTACTGGGACCAGAACGAGGAAGTCGACTTCGCTTCGATGCCCTCTGGGCTCCAGGGTCAACTGATGCCGGCCTGGGACCTGAACGGCCAGATGTGCGTGCTTCCGGACGGCAGCGGCCGCTTCGTCGGGGGGGTGGACCCGACGCTGCCCAATCAGCGGAATCCCGGCGGCGTGAAGCCCTACAAGGAGCCTGCCATCGGAGAGGAGCTCAATGAGCCCAACGGCTCGTTCACCGGTCGGGTGCTCTACGTGCCCGGTCCATACAAGCTGCCGGGCCAGAGCGTCGGCGATGACTCGCCCCCGGACACCACTGGCGCCTTCAACGGCAACAGCACCTACACCGGCTGCGTGTTCACCCATGGTGGCAACCTGCTGGCCACCGACATCGGAACGGCACAGGGTGCGTTTCCTGTCCCGGACAACGGGCGCCTGGTGGAGTGGTTCGCGCCGTCGTACACGAGCTACTGCATCGTCGAGGGCCCCACGGCCGGCGGCGTGGGGCCGCATCACGTGGATGGCACCGGCGGGCTGAGCCAGCCCGGCATGCTGGCTCTCACCGACAACGGCGATGCCCTGCTTCCCGAGGCGGGCACCGACCAGGTGGTGCGGGTCGACCACTCGTCGCTACCGGCCAGTGCTGCCGATTGCCCGGGCGGGCTGCTCCCGCAGGGAAGGCTTCGCACCTCGGTGTTCTTCCAGGGCTCATCGACCATGCTGCCCTTTCCCAACGGCGTCGCCCTGGACAAGACGTGCGACTGCTTTGCCGTCAGCAGCTTCTTCGGCAACCCGGCCATCGCCTGGTTCACCCAGAGCGGACAGCCCGAGCCTGGTCGTGCCCCGGTTCCCGGTGAGACCCTGGCTCAGCTCGGCCTCGACCCGAACGGCTACAACCCCTTCGGGCTGGCGTTCGCCCCCGACGGAACGCTGTACTTCGTCGACATCCACATCACCTGCAAGAACAACAACCTGGCCGATGGGTGCGGGCCCCAAAACTACGGCGGTCGAGTCATGCGGGTGAACTTCACCGACCATCGACCGGCGACTCCATCGGTGGTCCATGCCGGTTTCGACTTCCCTACCAGCGTCACCGTGTGCGTGCCCGCCGTCCAGTTGTGCCCCTATCCGACGGGGAAGATCGTGTCCCCGGCCTCCGGCCCGTCCGAGAATGATGTTCCCCCGGTCGGTCCTGCCACCCAACGGCCGGCGACGGCGGGCTTCGGCTAGACGGGATGCACGGTGCGTTTGGCGTGAGTCCGGGCAGAAGGGTGCGGGCCCGACGGCTGGGAGCCAGTCGGCTCGGAGTCGTCCTCGTCATCGTCACCACACTCCTCGCCGGGTGCTCGGTCACCGGCGCTACGCAACCCCCATTGCCGGCACACGTGCCGGGCCCGTTTGACTGGCCCACGTATGGACACGACGCGCAGCACACCTTCCACGGCCGAACTTCACTGACGGTCGCCGAGGCCGAGACGCTCCATCAGGCGTGGTTCTTCCCGACCGGCGATGCCGTCACCGCCACCCCCACCGTGGTCAGCGGAACAGTCTTCGCCGGATCATGGGACGGCCATTTCTACGCGGTGAACCTCGAGACGGGTGCCCTTCGATGGAAGTATCGCCTCAAGGCCCAAAATGCGATCACGCCGTATCCGGGCCAGAACCCGCGTGACGTCACTTCCGACGGAGGGCTCGTCACTTCGTCGGCCTGGTACCAACCCGGAGACGGGACTCGTCCCGATCTGGTGATCGTCGGTGGGGGATACACACTGTACGCACTCGACGCCGAGACGGGGGCGCTGTACTGGTCGCACGACTACACCGGCCGGCCCGAGGAACCGCCGAATCCGGAAAAGGACGGCACCCGCATCTTCTCGTCGCCTGTCGTGGTCGGCGACAAGGTTCTCGTCGGTGTCGACGTCGATGGGAGCCAGGGCTACCGGGGGTATGTGGTCGCTGCCAGTCTCGCCACCGGCAGTCCTGTTTGGGAGTACCAGACAGACGTCAATGTCGCCGGCCAGGTCCTGAACGACGGGTGTGGGAGCGTGTGGTCGTCGGGGACCGTGCTGCCGACGCTGGGTCTGGTCGTCTTCGACGTTGCCGACTGCCATTTCGCCAGCGCACCCCCGCTCAACGAGACGGTGTTCGCCCTCCATGTTGCCGACGGTCACCTGGCCTGGGTCTTCCACCCGGCCCGGATCGACGGCTCGTGCGACCTTGACTTCGGCGCCACGCCCAACGCCGGCCTTGGGGACGGAAAGGCCACGTTCCTCGGCGTTGGCAGCAAGGACGGTACGTACTACTCCCTCGATCCAGCCACGGGGCGGCAGCGGTGGGCCACCAACGTGGTCTTCGGCGGATTCACAGGTGGTTTCATCGGTACGGCGGCCTACGACGGCCGCCGGGTCTACGGCTCCACGGCCATTGGGGATTTCGGCCGGTTCGAACACGGTCAGAAGGTATTCTGCGACCCCGGCAATCCACGCGACCTGGCCACACAAGATCCATCCGTGCATGCGTTCGATGCCGCCACCGGCACGATTGCCTGGGCTGCCGACCACGGGCAGTCGTTCTCCGCCACGACGGTTGCGGGGGGGATGACGTTCAACGGTCCGGCCGGAGATTCAGTCCTCGATGTGCGGCTTGCCTCCAGCGGCTCACTGCTCGACCGCGTCGCGCTACCCCAGGCGAACTGGTCCGGCGTCGCCACGGTGGGCAACGCAATCGTCCTCGGAGTCGGATCGACCTACAACGCCACAAACTCCGGGATCGTCGTGCTGACGCCCGGGGGCACACGACCCGCGGTGCCGGGCTGATGAAGGCCGTGGACCGTCGGGCACCGGGGACGGCTCTGCCGCTCCTGTGTGCAGTTCGCGCCTCGACTCGTCCTGGGGCTGGGGGCCTTGTCGAAGACCCAGGATCACTCCGAGGCTGAGCGCCGGACTGGGCGGCCCTCAGCCGGCGCGATGACGCATCGCTCGTTGGTACGACCGGGGTGCGATGCTGCGTCCGATGGGAGCCAACAGGGGCAAGGTGGCGGCGTTGATCTCCATGCGTGGGCCGCCCATGCGCCCGAGCACCAATGCCGACACCTCGGCCTCGCTCCGCCGGACGGCCTTCGGCGGAAGCGACCCGCCATCGTCAACCCCCGACATCCCCATCGCCGTCGGAACCCAGGCCGGGTAGAGCACGTGGACGTTGACACCCCGACCTGCAACCTCGTGGGCGACCGCCTCGGTGAAGGCCGCCACTGCGGCCTTGGAGGCGGCGTAGGCCCCGTGGCCGGACTCGGGAGCGCGCGCCGAATCGGAAGAGACGTTGACGACGATGCCGGATCGACGGGCGACCATGGCCGGGATGACGGCCAGCGTGCCGGCGACGACGCCGAAGACGTTGATGTCGAAGATGTGCCGATACGCCGGTGTCAGACCGTCGACTGCCGGCGTCAGCTGCTCGATGGCGGCGTTGTTGATGAGCACGTCGATCCGCCCACAGTCCTGCTCTATCGACCCGAGCACTCGCTGATATGAGGCTGTGTCACCAACATCGCATCCCCTCGTCGAGCTGTCCGGCGTCGATGACCGGAGCATCGTCTCCACCTCAGCAAGCAGGTCGAGACGACGAGCCAGGCCCACTACCGTGGCGCCGCGCTCCGCCAGGTCGAGGGCCAGCCGACGCCCGATGCCCGACGATGCGCCGGTGACTACGGCGACCTTGCCGTCATAGCGTCTGGGTGGGGACCGCCTGTCACGTCTCACAGCAAGAGGATAGGTCCGAGGCGTGGGACGCGCCCGGTGCGCACTTCGGGAGTCCAGAGGCTGGCACCATGATTGTAAGCGGGCTCCCTGATCAGAGGACCCCGGCAACAAAGCCGGAGGCTGCCAGCAAGAGTGTCCCGATCGTCACCATCCGGCATGTCGACTCAGCCGGCACGCCGTGAGCTCCAACGGTTCGCCCAATCCGGCTTCCCAAGCGCATCCCCACGACCCAGATGACAGCGGCGGCGGCGATGAGAGCCAAGGCGAGGACCTCTCTGTCGCCGTGGAGTGGCCACAGACGGCGGAGCACGATGGCAACGGTCACTGCTGCCGCCAGCCCCGATCGATTCCATGCAAGGTCCGTTCGCTCCCGCGCCAAGCCCGGATCCTGCTCGGTCGGCTCCTCGGAAGCCCCCCCGTTCTCCATGGCTCCGGTCCAGCTCTAGTTTCGGCCCAGGAGGGCAAGGACGACGGCGATGACCGCGACCGCACCGATGCCCACGGACAGGACCAGTGGCATCGGTGAGTGGGGCAGGGGTTGGCCGAGCTCCATGGCTCGTTGGTTGGCTTTCCAGTGACGAAAGCTTGTGAACGCGACCAGCGCGCCGAGCGCGATCATCGGAAGGCCGAGGATCTGGCGACCCCCGCTCACGTGGAACTCCGGGAGCAGCTGGGTGGCGGCAACGCCGGTGGCGATGAGGGCCAACGCGGTCCGGTTCCACGCCAGGAAGGTCCGTTCGTTGGCGTAGGTGAACCTGACATCCGGTTCGTCAGTGTGTGCGGGAGGGTCGTCGTTCATTCGCCGGGTGCCAGGTTCAGCCTATCGAGTCGGGTGGGGTGGTGTGGGCGTATCCAGTCTCCCTCGCGTCGGCAGCTGAACCTGTGCGTGCGGCCAATCAGAATCGACGGGACCAGAACAGATCGGCCAACGTCGACCACGCCCCACCGCCATTCGAAGCGTGCCTGTTTCCTACTGCGGAGGCGGTGGGGCTGGTTCACTGACGTGCGCTGTCCAGGTGGAACCATCCCACCAGCGCAGCCGTGAGATGCCCCAGGGGTCTGCGTACCAGCCGGGCGGGACCGCAGGTTGCTGGAGTGGCGCTGGGGCCACGATGGGAACAGGAGCGGGCACCGCTTCTTGCGTGCTCTGTGGCGGCGCGGGGAGCGACACGGCCCGTTCCGGCTCCGGAGGCCGTTCCTCGTCGAGATTCGCCACGTCGTGCTCGAGCTGGCTGACGAGGTCGTCCACTGTGCCCCTGAAGTGCGCGAGTGCCAGATCCAGCCGAAAGTCAAAGGAGCCGGCGAGGTCGGCTCCGTAGTGGATCGTCGTCGGCTTCTGCCTGTTCGACACCGAGAAGGTGGTCGATCCCCCGACGTCGTCGTGTTGGAAGCCGAGCAGCTTGGCGAAGGTGCATTCGCGGGTCTGCTTCGTCCCCTGGAAGATGACTCGCTTGTTGGTGATGAAGGCGGTTCCGGTGTCGATGGGTGTGGATGTGGGTGCTCCTTGGACGTAGTGGCCCTTGCTGGCTCCAACGCGGTAGCGCACGGATCGACCACCGATGCTGCCAACGGGGATCGAGACGCCCTGCGATCGACCCTCGTAGTGGCCTGCACCCCTCCGCTCTTCGATCAGGGCTGCTTCCGTGACCTCGTAGAAGATCGCTTCACCCGCGGCGAGCATGATGTTGTCAGACGTACTGCCCTTGAAGCTCTGGGCCAGCTCCAGCAGTTCGACGGCTTCGGCACGTCTTGCTTCCCATTCGGCCAGCGCCTTCCGCCGGGTCTCGGCCAACTTCTTCGCCTTGTGCTCTTCGAGCATCGTCGTATCGCTTCCCTCTCACTGCACGGCGCCAATCGGAGGGTAGCCAACAATGCACCTCGGTTGTTGCGGGCTCCGACGGATCCGACCGGGGACGTCATCTTCAGCGCCGCAGCGGTGGGGCAGTGCTGTCCACTGCGCGTGCGGCGCCGCAACCGGCCATGCTGACGGCCCGAGAATGCGATTTGACGAGGCACTAGAGTGACGATCACCGGTCCTGGCAGTGAGGTCGTTCCTATGGGTGATCAGGAATTGTTCGAGTTTCGCGGTGTCCACCACCTGGCCCTCGTCTGTAGTGACATGGTCAGGACCGTCGACTTCTACACCAACGTTCTGGGGATGCGACTGGTCAAGACCATCGAGCTGCCCGGCGGCCTGGGCCAGCACTTCTTCTTCGATTGCGGTGGTGGCGACTGCCTTGCCTTCTTCCGGTTCCCCGGCGCACCTGCTGGAATACCGGGCGTGTCGGCGCCTGCCGATCGCCCCGACAGAGGCGATCTGACGAGCGCAATCGGCTCGATGAACCACGTGGCGTTCAGCGTCCCGCCAGAGAAGATCGACGAATACCGCGATCGCCTGGTGGCGGCCGGGGTCGATTGCACCGAGGTCGCCAATCACGACGACGGCCCATTCGGCATCAGCAAGGAC
>DASZGT010000029.1:0-1854 GCA_035938575.1 Acidimicrobiales bacterium | reverse complement strand
GCACATCCCATGGACCCCTCCCCCCGGAGGCGTGGAGGCCGAGCCCAGGTACACGCCCTTGAGCGGTGTTCGGTAGGGGTTCCATCGGAGGGTCGGACGAGCAATGGTCTGGCCCAGGCTGACGGCGCCGCCGCCGATGTCACCGCCGACATAGTTGGGATTGTGCTGTTCCTCCTGAGCTGCGGTGCGCGTTGATCGGGCCAGGATCAGGTCCGGGAAACCCGGGGCGAACCGCTCGATCTGGGCCTCGACTGCCGCCGCCATGTCCACGGTCGATCCCGACGGGACATGGCAGTAGCCCCACAGGGTCTGTTGGTCACCGGGTGCCCGGCTGGGGTCCGCCACCCCCGGTTGCACCACGATGCAGTAGGGGCGATCAGGGTGCCGCC
This sequence comes from Acidimicrobiales bacterium, assembly GCA_035938575.1. Taxonomy (GTDB): domain Bacteria; phylum Actinomycetota; class Acidimicrobiia; order Acidimicrobiales; family RAAP-2; genus Bog-756. The sequence continues at coordinate 1,465 of DASZGT010000029.1, read as the reverse complement.
CGGCATGCACATCGGCTTCGCTGGCCGCCACCTCGTCGAACGTGCCCCCCAGGTGGAGGGTCCCGGCCCGCCGACAGACCTCTGCACTCCATGGGACCGGTCCCGACAGCGCCCAGTCCACCTTGCACACGCCCGGCCCGTAGCGGAATCGGTGCAGCGCCCTCCCATAGCGTGCCGGCAGGTCAGCGCCGGCCAGGGCCACCAGGCCCCTCGGGGCGGTATCCAGCACCACCGCGGTGGACGGAGGGAGTTCGGACAGGGACCGGACCCAGTGACCGGTGGCGATGGTGCCGCCGAGCCTCCTCAACTCGCCGACCAGTGCATCGGCGATCGTCGAGCTTCCCCCCGCCACCACCGGCCACCCCACCGAGTGCGCGGTCATGGTCAGGAGCAATCCGAACGCCCCCGTGAGGGGGGCGGTCAACGGAGCCATCGAGTGGGCCGACACCCCCGCCAGCAGGGCGCGGGCCTCGTCGGTTTCGAACCGTCGCGCCAGATGGCGGGCGGGCAGGAGTCCCGGAAGCCCGAATCGGGCCAGGGCCACCGGGTGGGCGGGTACCGATCGCAACGGGGCCAGCACCTGATCGGCGATCTCCCGGGAGCGCGTCACCAGCGGTCCCATCAGTCGCTTATAGGCGGCTCCATCGCGGCCCAAGGCAGCGGCCGTGTCGTCCTCCGATCGCAGCACGGCGCCTACTCTCCCCCCGTCGAGCGGATGGGCGAACGGGACCGCCGGTTGACGCAGCGAATGGCGCAGACCGTCGAAGGCCGGCTGACGGAAAAACGGGGACGCCAGCACCAGGGGGTGGACGGCGGAGCACACGTCGTGACGGAAGCCCGGCAGCGTCAACGCGTCGGTGCGGCAGCCGCCACCTGGGATGTCGGCACCTTCGATCACGGAAACGGAGAGACCGGCGGCAGCCAGGGTGACGGCGGCGGCCAGTCCGTTGGGCCCCGAGCCCACCACCACCACGTCGACCGAGCTCACGGCATGACCACAGAGAGGAAGACGGCATCTCCGCAGTCTTGCCGGTGGGCAGCGACCCGTACCGGGCGTGTGCCGGTCGGCGGCGGAGGCCGGCACCACCACCGGCCGGGCTCGGGCCCGGGTCGGCCCGGTCGGGATCGGTGAGCACCGAGGCGTGATCGAAGGTCGATGGCCGGAATGGACGCCACAACCCTTCAGACCCGCGGAAGATCGGACGACAATTCGGTGTTAGATGGGACAGAGGAGGATGTTCCACACATGGACGCAGATCGTGAAGGGGAATTGATCATGGAGCAGACCAGCGGTGACCAGGTGAACGAGGGAGAAATGAACACTGATGGCCAGAGCCCGACGCCGGGCGATGTGCTCCGCTCCCTTCCCTCCGAAGCGCAACAGCGGGGTACCCGGTTCGTATCAGCGCAGGCCATGCAGGCCAAGCTCTTCTCGGTCTACGACGCTGCGGCGGCAGCGGAGGAC
>DASZGT010000028.1:0-9195 GCA_035938575.1 Acidimicrobiales bacterium | reverse complement strand
CATCGTGGGCTACGCCATCATGTTCTTCCCGTTGGCCCTGGTGGCGGTGCGCACCTCGGTGGCCCAGGCGCCCCTGGCCCTCGAGGACGTGGCCCGCTCGCTCGGGCGCCGTCGGTTGGCGGTGTGGTGGCGGGTCGTGCTCCCCCTGGTGGGCCCCGGCCTGGCGGCCGCCTTCTGCCTGGTCTTCCTGTCCACCGTGACCGAGCTCACCCTCACGCTGGTGTTGATACCCACCGGAGTCCAGACCCTGGCCACCCAGTTCTGGGCCTACACCTCCAACCTCTCCTACGCCGCCGCGGCCCCCTATGCGGGCATGATGATCCTCATCGCCGCGGTGCCGAGCTATATCCTCGGCCGATGGTTCGACCGGCTCCCGTCACGCGCGAGTCAAACGTGACCGGGCTGGAGGTCATCGACCTCCACAAGTCCTTCGGCACCAACGCCGTCCTCACCGGCGTGAGCCTCGAGGTGCCGGTGGGATCGCTCACCGCCATCCTCGGGCCGTCGGGGAGCGGCAAGACCACGCTGTTGCGGGTGGTGGCAGGGTTCGAACGAGCCGACCGGGGGACCGTGGCGCTCGGCGGTCGCGTCGTCGAAGACGGCGGCCACGTCCTGGCTCCCGAACAGAGGGGCATCGGCTACGTCCCCCAGGAGGGATCGCTGTTCCCCCACCTGACCGTGGCCGCCAACGTCTCCTTCGGCGTCCCCCGGGCCACCAGGCGCCGTCTCGGGGGCAACCCCCACGAGCTGCTGGACATGGTGGGCCTGACGGGGCTGGGCGGGCGCTACCCGCACCAGCTCTCCGGAGGCCAGCAGCAGCGGGTGGCTCTGGCCCGGGCCCTGGCCGTCCGCCCGGCGCTGGTCCTGCTCGACGAGCCGTTCTCGTCACTCGATGCCGGGCTGCGGTCCAGCGTCAGGTCCGATGTCCAGGACGTGCTGCGGGCCGGCGGCATCACCGCGGTGCTGGTCACCCACGACCAGGACGAGGCGCTCTCTTTGGCCGACCAGGTGGCCGTCATCCGGGACGGGACCATCGGCCAGCGGGGGACGCCCCAGGAGCTCTACGACCACCCGGTCGATCCCGACATGGCCCGCTTCCTGGGTGACGCCAACCTGGTGGCCGCCACGGTGGAGGGCGACAAGGTGTCCACGCCCTTCGGCCCGCTGGCGCTACGGCGTGACCCGCTGGCGGGGGTCGGCGCCGGGCCCGCCGTGGCCCTCGTGCGACCGGAGCAGCTGCTCCTCTCGACCGCTGTGAGCGGCGCCGGGTTGCGGGCCACCGTTATCCGAACCCAGTTCCACGGGCACGACACGGTGATCACCGTCAACCCCTCGGCACCCACCGGTGCGGACCCGATCACCGTTCGGGCCGAAGGGGACCTGGTGGTGGCTGACGGGACCGAAGTCGAGGTCACCGCCGACGGCTCGGCTGTGGTCTGGCCGGCACCCGTCGGCTGACCGCCGTCGTCAGACGTCGAGGACGGCCACCGAGGCCAGGTCGACCAGCCGGTCGGCGGCGCCGACATCGTGGACGGCCACCCGCACCAGGGTGCGCCCACCACGACCACCGAGGACCCGGCACCTGGCCTCGACCGGACCGACCCGAGCCGGTCGGAGGTAGTGGATGACGGTGTCGCCCGCAGCCAGAGCGACGGCGTGCTCGTTGCCCCGGGGGTCCCCATGAGCGCCGTCGGCCCGCTCCCCGGCCACCGCCCGGCAGGCGGCGACGTCGACCAGCGTGGCCACGGCGCCACCGTGGAGGATGCCCCACGGATTGCGCAGCCGGTCGGCAAGGTGGAGCCGGGTCATCGGACCCTCGCCGGGTTCGATGTCGAAGAACTCCTCCGGTGTCTGCGGGTCCGGGTTGGGCGGCGGCATCGGCGACCGGACCGGCCGCACGAACTCGAGACTCATGCCCCCCGGATCGAGCACGGCCGATGTCATGGTCACGGCCGCCACCGCCAGGTCGTCGTTCCCCTCATCGACCACGTCCAGCCCGGTAACCACGGCGTTGCGCCCCCGACGCAGCACCCGACCGTGCAACCGGAGCGGCCCCCGATGGGAGAGGTGGGCGATGGTGGCCATCATGGAGGTCGTTACGATCCAGTCGGGTTGCACAGACAGCCCGGCGAGGATGCCTCCGATGGAGTCGACGCTGGTCAGCAGTCCCCCCATGCGCAGCCCACCTCCGGCGCCCCGCTGGTGATCGTCCACCGGGGCCCGTCCTCCGAACTCGGAGAACCGCTCCTGGCCACCGGTCGGAGGGATCTCCCACTGCTGCAGGCGGAAGTACTCGGCGACCAGGCGGCGGGGACCCCCGGCGTCGGGGGCCACCGCGTCGTCCGGCGACACCTCGGTCACCAGCCGGAGCCCATGGCTGCCGCCGCCGCGGGCATGGCGCCGACGTTGATGACCGTGGTCAGCCTGTCACCTGCGCCGGCATCGAACAGCTCGACCACCGCGCTCCGGTGGGGCCCACCATCCTGCGCCGCCAACACCCTCGAGCGCGAGACGATCGGACCGACCCGGCCCAGAGCCAGGTAGGCGACACGGAGATCGGTCGCCACGAAGTTGCCTCCGGGGCCGACCGCCTCCCCCAGGACCTCGGCACCGGCCACCTCTCCGAGGAGGGCCATGACGCCCCCCTGCACCGCGCCGAAGGAGTTGAACAGGTAGTCCTGGACGGGCATCGAGATGCGGCCCTCGGCCGCGTCGACCACGGAGATGGAGAGAGCCTCGACCACGGGGCGGTCGAGCCCGTCACCCACGAAGGCCCAGCGATCGGGCAGCTCCCCGGGCACCTCGAGGTTCGAGGTCGGGCTCTGTCCCGGAAGGACGGCAAACGTCATGGTGGCCCAGCCCACGGGCCGGAGACCCTCGACACCGACGGTCACATCCGATCCTTCGTCGAGCACATTGAAGACGCCGGCCTCGATGACCAACGTGGTCCTGCCCCTCCGCACCACCGTGGCCCGGGCCTCGACGAAGGGTCCGGCGGCCGGTCGCACCACCTCCAACGTGAGGTCGGCGGTGGCCATCCAGTCCGGCCGCAACACCCGGGCCGCCACGGCTCCGCCCACCACATCCACCAAGGTGGCCAGCACCCCGGCCCGAACCCCACCGTCGGTGGCGGTGACGTGGGGCGTGACCCGGATGCGGGCGGTGGCGTCGGATCCGGGGCCGACTTGGGCCTCGATGCCCAGATCCGAGAGGAAGTGGAGTGCGGGCGGGTACCCGATGCTCACTCAGCGCTCCTGCTCGGTGGGACGGATGAGGATCTCGTTGACGGCCACGTGCCGGGGCCGGGTCACCGTGAACAGGATGGACTCAGCGATGTCCTCCGACCTCATCAGCTCCGTGTCGCCGAAGGTGGCCCTCATGCCTTCGATGATCTCGGGCCGGTTGTGGGAGGCCAACTCGGTCATGACCGCTCCGGGCTCGACGATGGAGACCCGGACATGGCGTCGGGTCACCTCCTGGCGCAGGGACTCCGAGAAGGCCACGACACCGAACTTGCTGGCGTTGTACACGCCGCTCCCCTGGCGGGCCACTCGGCCGGCCACCGAGCTCACGTTCACCACATCGGCCACGCGACGGGGATCGGTGTCGGCCGCCCGGAGCAGGTGGGGAAGGGCGGCATGGGTGCAGTACAGGAGACCCAGCACATTGAGCTCGATCATCCGCCGCCACTCCTCGACCGGTGCATCGAGGATCGGCCCGAGCAGCATGACGCCGGCGTTGTTGACCAAGGTATCCAGCCGGCCGAACTCACGCACCGTGTCCTCGACCATGGCCCGGGCCGAGGCCTCGTCGGTGACGTCGGTCTCGACCACCAGGACGTCGGCATCGTTGCCGATCCGTTCGACCAGGGCCTCGAGGCGATCGCGGCGGCGGGCGGCCACGGCCACCGATGCCCCCTCCCCCGCCAGTGCCACTGCCGTGGCTTCTCCGATACCGCTCGATGCCCCCGTGATCAGGGCCACTGTTCCTTCTAGCCGACGCGTCATGGCTCGCCTCCGATGTGGTGTTCATGATTGGTCGGATCATGGCCGATGGCGATGCGCTGCCGCGCCCCGATCGGCTGTGTCGTCGCGCGTCGCCCACCCTGGTCCGTCGTGGTGGACCGCAGTGTACGAGACGGCGTCCCGGTGGATGGCCGCCACCGACCGGGTTCCGGGCGGCCGTGTCCGGGACGCTCGGCCCGAGCAGCACGGGCCTCGCGACCCCGTGGCGGGTGGCGGGGACTCCGGCGAGGCGCCGGTGCACCCCGGAAGGCGGCAGGTGCCGCTGGCTACGCCGCGGTCCGCCGGGCGGGTTTGGCGATGCCCGAACGCTTCCCTGCCGACCGGTTGCGCCTCATGCCCCGCTGGCGGGTGGATGTGTCAAAGGGCCTCTGCGTCGACGCGGGGCTCTCGTGCACTCCGCACCAGTCCGTGCTGTTGTACTTGGACAGCTGCACGCTGCAGGAGGATTCCTTGCAGATCCGGCCTGACGCGAACACCTCAGGGGGACGGCTCCCCGACAACCCGTCAGCCAGGAACGATCCGTCCTCTACGCTGCGCCTATCCACCATGCCTCCCTGCCCTTCTCGAGATGACGTCGCCTTCCCAGGTGTCTTCGGCATGAAAGGACACAATCTGTAATGGCGGACCCATGAGGGGCGGCGAACGGGGCCCACAGGGAGTCGCGATCCGGGTCGACCACCTCGGAACGTGAGGGGCTAACGTCCCCCGAGTGGCGAGTGTCGAGGTGTCCGAGCAGGTCGCCGCGTCTCCCCATCAGGTGTGGCAGCTCGTCCGTGATCCGGTCGAGATGATCGGCCTCACGGCCGAATGCATCGAAATGCAGTGGATCGACGGATCGTCCGGCCCGGCCGTCGGCGCCACCTTCCGGGGCCGCAATCGTTCCGGATGGCGTCGGTGGTCCACGACCTGCACCATCGTCCGCTATGAGCCCGGCGCGGTGATCGCCTGGGACGTCTCCTTTGGGCCCCTGGCCGTGGCCCGGTGGAGCTATCTGGTCGAGCCCGGCGCGTCGGCGACCGTCACCACGCTCCGGGAGCGGTTCGACGACCACCGGGGTCCCGCCCTGCGCGCCGTCGGTCCGCTGGTCCGGGGCACCGGCGACGCCGAGGGCCGCAACCGCGCCAACATGATGGCCACACTGGCCCGCATCAAGGGCCGAGCGGAAGCCTGAGCCGTGGCCTCGTCGGAACCTTGGTGGAAGGAGGCCGTCTTCTACCAAATCTACCCCCGATCGTTCGCCGACTCCGACGGCGACGGCGTCGGGGACCTGGCCGGAATTCGCGCCCACCTGGCCGATCTGGCATGGCTCGGCGTCGACGCTCTCTGGATCTCACCGTTCTACCCCTCGCCGATGATCGACTTCGGCTATGACGTCAGCGACTACTGCGACGTCGATCCCCAATTCGGAACCCTCGAGGACTTCGACCGGCTCCTCCACGAGGCCCACGCCCTGGGGCTCAGGGTGATCATCGACTGGGTCCCCAACCACACCTCTGACCGCCATCCGTGGTTCGTCGACGCCGTCGCCGGCCGAGCCAGCGCCCACCGGAACTGGTACGTCTGGCGCGATCCGACCCCGGACGGCTCCCCGCCCAACAACTGGGTGGCCGCCTTCGATCCCTCCGCGCCGGCGTGGACCTTCGACGAGCCGTCGGGGCAGTGGTACCTCCACCTCTTCGAGTCGGCCCAGCCCGACCTCAACTGGGACGAGCCCGCCGTGGTGGAGGCCATGCACCAGGTGCTCCGCTTCTGGCTCGACCGCGGCGTCGACGGGTTCCGGGCGGACGTCGTCCACTGCATCGGCAAGGACCCCGGACTGCCCAACGACCCCGGATCGGTGGCCGGGATCCCCCACTGTGCCCTCAACGACGTTCCGGTCACCCACCGACGACTGCAGGACATCCGTGCCCTCGTTGACGAGTATCCAGGCGGGCGGATCATTGTCGGCGAGGTGTTCCTCCTGTCTACCCGGGCCGTGGCCACGTACTACGGGGACGGGGACGAGCTCCACCTGGCGTTCAACTTCCCGCCGCTCTTCGCCCCGTGGCAGGAGGGCCAGTGGACAAGGTGCATCGAGCGGACCGTGGCTGCCCTCGACCCGAGGGCCGCCTGGCCCACCTGGGTGCTCTCCAATCACGACAACCCCCGCCATCGCTCGCGCTATGACCGCGCCGCGGCCTTCCTGGGCGAGTCCGAGGAAACCGCGGAGGCCCGGAGCGAGGCCAGGGCCAGAGCCGCGGCCGTGCTCCTCCTGACCCTCCGCGGCACGCCCTTCCTGTTCCAGGGAGAGGAGCTGGGGCTCCTCGACGCGTCGGTTCCGCCGGATCGCCAAGTCGACCCGGGCGGCCGAGACGGGTGCCGGGCGCCGATCCCCTGGAACGGCGGGAGCGATCACGGCTGGCCCACCGTCGACGGCCGCCAGCCGTGGCTGCCGTTTCCGCCCGAGCCACGCCGGAGCCATGAGGACCAACGCGCGGATGCGACCTCGATGCTCCACCTCTACCGGAGGTTGATCGCCGTCCGACGTGGCGCACCCGCGCTGTCGCGCGGCGAGTTCGATCTCCTCGAGCTGCCCGAGGGACTACTCGGCTTTCGACGAACCCTGGGGGACGAGGTGTGGCTGGTGATGGTCAACTTCACCGATCAGCGGATCGACCACGTTCGTCATCCCCCGGTCAGAGACGGGTGGCGCGTGGTGGTCTCGAGCAACGGGCGTGGCGAAGGTGCCTCGTTCGACGGGACGATTGGTCCTGATCAGGCTGTCGCGCTCACCGGCTGAGCACCGCAGCCACCTGACGCTACAGCCAGGTCTCCCTCCAGTAATCGGGAGCACCCTCGTCCCCGAGTGACATCGAGTGGGTGTCGTCGTGACCACTGCGGCGGATGCAGCACACCAGCGTCCCGAGCCACGGTCCCCGATCGATGCAATGGACGGCGCCACAGCGATGCCAGACCGGCTCCGGCGGTAGCACGAGGTCGTCCAGGTCGAAGTCGGCATCTGACCAGTCACTGAACCTACGGACGTGATACGGGTCGATCGTCAATTCGTTCCTGCCCCTTTGTGTTGGATCCCTCTACGGAAATGATCGGAACCAGGGGCCCGAAGCTGTAGCGAGAATTGCAAGAATCGGGCCTTCCCCGAGCCTGGCGCGCGTCCCCGATCGGCTCGGATCCACCCGGACGCCGGCGTGACCAGCCATCATGGATGGAGGCGCGGTGGCCGCCTTGACGACAGGACCGAGACGGGATGCCGCACGCCGGCACGCCTTGCCGGAACACCAACCGGATGCCGTCGAGGTCCGATGGGAAGGCCCGCGGGCCCGACCCCGGAGGACCGGTTGTCGGCCCGGCCCGCCTCCCAAAGGCTCTGACAAGGACAATTGTTCATAGTTTCGTCGATCGAGATCGCCTTTTGGCAGCAGTCAAGGCAGTTCAGAGGCCCTAACACTTCCTACCGGTTCGATAGGAAGTGTTCACTTTCCTTACAAGGGGCTAGGATGGTGGGATGAACGGAGACCCGACCACGGGCATCGAGGACATCATGCGCAGAAATGTGGCTGCATTGAGGTCCAAGGCCAACCTCACGCAACAGGGCCTGGCCGACGAGATGTTGCTCCGGGGGATCGCCTGGACCCGTGAAACGGTGGCCCAGGTGGAGACGACCAACCGGCGCCTCGGCTTCACCGAGGCCATCGTGGTGGCGGCGTGCCTCGACGTCCCGGTGGCGCGTCTCACCGCCACCGGTGCGCCGACGGTGGTGGTCGGTGAGAGCGAGTGGACAGCCGCGTACCTGGGCGCAGCCCTGGCCGGCACCGCCGGCGACATCTTCCCCCCGGAGAGCTACGCCTCCCCTGGCGCCCGACCGGTGGAACCCGCCGAGGCCCCCGAGGCCGCCGCTCCTCAAGAGCAGACACCGGACCGGCGCCGGGGCGATCGACGCATGGCCGACGTCGGTGAAACGGAGCAGCCGGGCCGGCGCTCGATGGAGGCTCCGGCCCAAACCCCGCAGAGGACCGCCGAGCGCATCGAGCGCCGACTGCGGTTGCGGGTCACCGCCGGCGACGTCGACGCCACTGCCCAACGCCTCTGGTCCCGGAGCCTCGAAAGCGAGCGCGAGCGCCGTGTCACGGATCGGCACGCCCTCACCGGCGGCTCCTTGAAGACCATCCGTGGACATGTGTCCCGCGATCTCGATCGCGAGATCGCCTACGAGATGGAGCGGCACCCGCAAGAGACGGCGCCGGCCGCACGTCCCGGGGAGATGACCGCCGAGGAGGCGACCTGGGAAGCCACCCGGCTCAACATCATCCTGGCCAACAAGGGTTACAGCGACAGCGACGTCACCCGATGGTGGAACTTCACCAAGCATCGCGAGCTCGGCGACCGAACCATGGCGGAAGCGTGGGCGGCCGGGGAATACGCAGCCTCCAGCAGACTCGTCGAATCGCTGCCCGACAAGCACGGTGCGAGCAACGGCTACTACCTGGACGAGTAGGCCCGGCATCCGAATCCCGTAGCCGACCCCGGTCCGCTCGACCGGCTGCCCCGCTGGGTCCGACGTGCACCTGGTGCGGGGCCATGGCCGTGACGTGACCACAGACCATCGCCGGCGAGGTCGAGCCACACCTCCGACGGTTTCGGCAACCCCGGGGCCGACCGATGTCCGTCAGGACGGCCCGGTTCCCGTACCCTTCACGACGATGACACCCCACCTCCGGACCGCGGCCTCACCGCGGTCCCTGGTCGCACCGGCGACAGCCTTGGCCGGATGGGTGGCGTTCGCCTGGTACCTCATCGCTCAGGCCCGGGCCGGGCCGGTCATCATCTGGAATGACTCGAGGGCCTATGCCGAAGTGGCGTCGAAGCCACTGTGGAGCAGCGCGTTCTGGGCGGGCCGGCGTCCGCCCCTGACTCCCCTTGTCATCAAGGTGTTCGGGTCCTCGGAAGGGCTCCTTGTCGCTCAAGGGGCGATCGCGGCCGTGGCCTGGGGCGTCCTCGGATGGACGGTCGGACGGCTGGTGCCGCCCGGTTGGCGGCGGGTGCTCGCCATCTGGGTGATCCTGGCCTTTGCCACGGCGCTGCCCGTCGCCATGTGGAACCGCTCCCTGTTGTCCGAATCGATGTCCATGAGCGCCCTTGCCCTCCTGTTCGCCGGCTTCATCTGGACCGC
>DASZGT010000027.1:0-6140 GCA_035938575.1 Acidimicrobiales bacterium | reverse complement strand
TTCCCCGTCAAGATCCTCAAGATCGACAAGTCGTTCATCGACGGGCTGGGCACCTTCGACAACGACGAGGCCATCGTGGCCGCCATCGTGCAGCTCAGCAAGGCGTTGGGGTTGGTGGTCCTGGCCGAGGGCGTGGAGACGCCGATCCAGTTGCAGCGGATCGCCGAGCTCGGCTGCGACCTCTACCAGGGGTACCTCATGTCCCGGCCCACCCGGGCGGACCGGGTCGACTTCAAGCGGCAGGTCTCGCCGGACCAGGAGGCCGAGACGGGTCCCCCGGCCGGGGTCGAGGCATCCTCAGAACCCCGGTAGGCAACGCGTTCCGCACCGCCGGTCCGGCAGGAGGCCGACTCAGCCCAGGCGCTCGATGATGGTGGCGTTGGCCTGGCCCCCGCCCTCGCACATGGTCTGCAATCCGTAGCGGGCCCCGGTCCGCTCCATCTCGTTGAGCAGGGTGGCCAGCAGGCGCGCCCCCGAACCGCCGGTCGGGTGTCCGATGGCGATGGCGCCCCCGTTGACGTTGACCTTGTCCATGTCCGGGTGGTGCTCGAGCTCCCACGCCAGCACCACGGAGGCGAACGCCTCGTTGATCTCGATGAGATCGATGTCATCGAGGGAGAGCTTGGACTTCTCGAGCACCAGCGAGGTGGCGGGAATCGGCGCCGTCAGCATGATGACCGGATCGTTGGCGGCCACCGCGAAGGTGTGGAACCGGGCCCGGGGCCGCAGGCCGAGATGGCCGGCCCTCTCCTCGGACATGATCAGCACGGCTGCGGCGCCGTCGGAGATCTGCGACGAGCTCGCCGCCGTGACCAGGCCGCCCTCGACGAAGGCCGGGGGGAGGCCGGCCAGTCGCTCGTAGGTCGAGTCCGCCCGGACCCCCTCGTCGGAGGTGAGCGGCCCCTCATCACCCGGGTCGCCCTCGTCGGTGCCGACCACCGCCACCTTGTCCTCGATGTGGGCCCGGCGGGTGGCGAGCGGCACGATCTCGTTCTCGAACCGTCCCTCGGCGATGGCCCGCGCCGCCCGGTCGTGCGAGCGGAGGGCGAACCGGTCCATCGCTTCGCGGCTGATCCCCCATCGCCGGGCGATCTCCTCCGCCGCCAGCCCCTGATGGATGAAGTCGAAGCGGTCGTGCACGGTGGGGCCGTAGGCCTCACCGGGCCCGTGGTCGGTGGTCGACCCGATGGGCACGCGGCTCATGGCTTCGACCCCACCGCCGATGGCGACGTCCATCGCCCCGGACATGACCGCCTGGGCGGCGAAATGGACCGCCTGCTGCGCCGACCCGCACTGCCGATCGACCGTGGTGCCGGGCACGGTGTCGGGGAACCCGGCGGCCAGCGCCGCGTTCCGCCCGATGTTCATGGCCTGCTCACCCACCGTCATGGTGCAGCCGTAGATCACGTCCTCGACCACGCCCGGGTCGAGGTCGTTGCGTTCGATCAGCGCCCGGAGCGGTTGCGCGGCCAGATCGACGGCGTGCCAGCCCGACAGCCTGCCGTTCTTCTTCCCCACCGGGGTTCGCACGGCATCGACGATCACTGCATTCGGCATTCGACCATTGTGGCCGATCTGGCGTGGTTGCCGGAAATCTGGCGGTGTGTCAGATTCCCTACCCGCCTCCATACCCGCCTCCGAGTGACTCCCGAACGACGGACCCGACCATGGACACACCGATGGACCTGCGATTCACACCGGCCCAGGAGGCCTTCCGGCGCGAGGCGCGTGCCTGGCTGGCCGCCAACGCCCCCGAGCCCCGGTCGCTCCCCTCGCTGGACACCGCCGAGGGCTTCGAGGCCCACCGTTCATGGGAGCGGGCCATGTTCGACGAACGCTGGTCGGTGGTGTCCTGGCCCGAGGAATTCGGGGGCCGTGGCGTCGGCATCCTCGAATGGTTGGTGTTCGAAGAGGAGTACTGGCGGGCCCAGGCGCCGCTGCGGGTCAGTCAGAACGGGGTGTTCCTGCTGGCCCCGACCATGTTCGAGTTCGGGACCGAGCAGCAACAGCGGCGATTCCTGCCGGCCATGGCCTCCGGCGCCGAGATCTGGTGCCAGGGATGGTCCGAGCCGGACGCCGGAAGCGATCTGGCCGGCATCCATAGCCGCGCCGTGCGATCGGCGGACGACCGCGGATGGCTGCTCACCGGCCAGAAGACCTGGGCGTCCCGGGGCGCCTTCGCCGAGTGGTGCTTCGGCTTGTTCCGCACCGACCCCGAGGCCGAGCGCCACCGGGGCCTGACCTATTTCCTCATCGAGATGACCGCTCCGGGAGTCACCGTGCGCCCCATCCCCCAGCTCGACGGGGAGACCGGCTTCGCCGAGATCTTCTTCGACGACGTCTTCGTCCCTGACGACCAGGTGCTCGGTGGGGTCGGCCACGGTTGGAACGTGGCCATGGCCACGGCCGGCTCGGAGCGCGGCCTCAGCCTGCGCAGCCCGGCCCGCTACTGCGAGGCCGCCTCCCGACTGGTGGCGCTCTACGGGCAACGCCTGGCCACCGACCCGGCTGCGGCCGTCCACCGCGCCGACGCGGTGGCGCAGGCCTGGATGGACGCCGAGGTCTACCGACTGGCCACGCTGTGGACCGCCACCCGGGTGCTGGACGGTGGATCGGTGGGGCCCGAGGCCAGCGCCAACAAGATCCACTGGTCCGAGACCGATCTGGCCATCCACCGGGCCGCCCTGGACCTGCTCGGTCCCGGGGCCGAGCTGCACGGTGGTGGCACCGACGCCCCCTGGCTCGACGGCTACCTCTTCGCCCTGGCCGGCCCCATCTATGCCGGCACCAACGAGATCCAACGCAACGTGGTGGCCGAGCGCATGCTCGGCCTGCCCCGGGGCTGAGGGGACGGAGGGCGGCCGTGCATTTTGCCTTCACCGATCAGCAGATCGAGTTCCGGGACGCGGTGCGCCAGGTCCTGCTCAACGAGTGCACGACCGACGATCTCCGGGCCTCGTTCGCGGCCCCTGCGGCGCGGACCCCCCGCTGGGAGACACTGGCGACCCTGGGGGTGGTCGGCGCCTCGGTCCCCGAGGCCCACGGAGGCCTGGGACTGGGCCTCGTCGATCTCGTGCCCCTGCTCGAGGAAGCCGGGCGGGTGGCACTGCCCGAACCCCTGCTCGACACCACCGCCCTGGCCGTTCCGCTGTTGGCCGAGCTGGCGGTCGCCGACGGCGGACCGAGGGCCCCGCTGGCCGATTGGCTGGTGTCGATCGCAGCCGGGGACAGAGCCGTTGCCGTGGGGCCGCCGGCTCCGGGCCCGACCCCCGTGGCCGGCGCCGACGGTGCCGATCTCTATGTGCTGGCCACCGACGGCGGCCCTGACGGCCCCGAGATCCACGCGCTGGAACCGGACTCGGTCACCGTTGCGCCCGTCCCCTCCCTCGATCCGACCCGGCGCCTGGCTTCGGTCCAGTGGGCGCCCGGTCCGGAGAGTCGGCTGGCCTCGGGGCCGGTGGCGGCCTCACTCGTCGGTCGGACCGCCGATCGGGCGGCCGTGGCCACCGGGGCCGAGCTCCTCGGGCTCAGCCAGCGGATGATCACCCTGGCCGTCGACCACGCCAAGGCGCGCCATCAGTTCGGGCGGCCCATCGGCAGCTTCCAGGCGGTCAAGCACCTGCTGGCCGGGGCCCAGGTCACCCTCGAGTTCGCCCGGCCAGCCGTCTACGGGGCGGCGTGGTCACTCGACGAGGGCGAGCCCACGGCATCCCGGGCGGCGTCGGTGGCCAAGGCCTACGCCTCCGATGCCGCCACCGAGGCGGCCCGGGTGTCCCTCCAGGTCCACGGGGCCATCGGCTACACGTGGGAGTGCGACCTCCACCTCTTCCTCAAGCGGGCCTGGGCCTTGTCGGCGGCCTGGGGCTCGGCTGCGGAGCACCGGGCCCGGGTGCTGGCCTCGCTGGTGGCCGAAGCCTGATCCTCCCCCTGGGCTTCCCTGGGGGTTCCCTCGACCCCGGGCCCCCCGGTCGCGGGCCGCGTTCGACGTCGACCGCCGGAGCCCGGCCCGGCCCCCGCGGCGCGATTCGGCGCCGTTCCGAGCGAGGAAGGGCCCAGATTTCGACCCATGAACGGCCCCATTTCGACCTAGGAAAACGGTCACATGGCGTGTTAGAGTGGTCATACCACTACTGAGAGTGGTATCAGGGGCACAGGGAGTTGTGGATGGAAGTAACGACGCGGTGAGCCCGCGACCGGAGCAACCTGAACCATTCCTGCGCGGTGCGCCCTATCCCTCGACCGGGGAGGCGCCGTACCCCCGGGCCGATCCGGCCGATGCGCCCCGGCTGCCCGCCGATATCTGGCATTCGGCCCTCGTCCCCGCCGGTGTCCGCCTCGAACTGGTGGGCGACGCCGAGGCTGTCGACATCTCCTATCGGACGACCTCCGGGAACCTGGGCTACCGCGGCGACGGCGCCGGCATCACCTTCTCCCTGTGGCGGGGTGGCGGCAACGTGTGGCAGGAGGAGGCCGTGCTCGGCGAGGGCCTGGTCCGGCTGCCCCTCGGCGCATCGCCTCCGGGGGACCGGGCCGTCATCTACCTTCCCGAGGGGATGCAACCGCTCATCCAGTCCGTCAGCGCCGTGCGGGGCGCCATCATCCCCGCCCCGGCCCTGCCCCGGTGGATCGCCTACGGAGACTCGTCCACCCAGGGCTGGATCGCCTCGGGGCCCTCGCAGGGATGGGCCGCCATCGCCGCCCGGACCGCCGGCCTCGATCTGTTCAACATGGGCTACGCCTCCGCGGCCCGGGGGGAGATCATCTCGGCCGAGCACATCGCCGGGTTGCGGGCCGACATCATCACCATCGCCTACGGGGCGAGCTGCTGGATGCGCACGCCCCACAGCGTGGGCATGGTGACCGAGGCGCTGTGGGGCTTCCTCGACGTCATCCGCCAGGGCCACCCGACCACGCCGATCGTGGTCATCAGCCCGGTCATCCGCCCCGAGGCCGAGAGCGTCCCCAACCGGCTCGGCACCTCCCTGGCCGACATCCGCCACGCCATCGAGATGGTGACCCGTGACCGGATCGTCAGCGGGGACCACACCCTGTCCCTCGTGGCCGGCATGTCCATGGTCCGCGCCGAGCTCCTGGCCGACGGCATCCACCCCGGAGACGAGGGGCACACCAAGATCGCCGCCATCGTGTCGCGGGCCCTGACCGCGGCCCTCAAGTCCGCCAACGAGAACCCGCAGGCCGAGGTGCCGGAACCGCGTGCCCACATCCTGCGACCCACCCGGCCGTTCCCCGCACGCGTGGGCATGACGACGTTCGGCCCCCAGACCTCGGGCACCGCCGTCCCGTCTCCGGTGCGCTGACCTACTCTTCTCCCCCGGCGGGAGATGCCCGGCCAGCAGTGCACCCGACCATCACCAAGAGGCAGAGACGCGCATGCAAGCGACCACGCTCATCGAATCGTTCCGTGTCGACGGCAAGGTGGCCGTGGTCACCGGAGCCGGAAGTGGCATCGGGAAGGCCAGCGCCCTGGCACTGGCCGGGGCCGGGGCCACCGCCATCTGCGCCGACATCCGGGGCGACACGGCCCAGGCCACCGCGGAGGAGATCGTGGCCAACGGCGGCACCGCCGAGGGGGTGGCCCTGGACGTGTCGGTGCGCACCGACGTGGACGCCCTGGCCCAACGGGTGGCCGGCGATCGGGGCGGCATCCACATCTGGTGCAACATCGCCGGCATCATGGTGGAGGGCCCGTTCCTCGAGGCGCCGGAGGACGACCTCGATCGCATCCTGGCCGTCAACCTGAAGGGCGTCTTCTTCGGGTGCCAGGCCGCCGGTCGGGTCATGGTGACCCAGGCCGAGGGGGGGAGCATCATCAATGCCTCGTCCGCCGCCGCCGACGCACCCAGCCCCGACATCGCCAGCTACGCCATCTGCAAGGCCGGCGTGGTCCAGATGACCAAGTCGATGGCAGTGGAAGTGGGGAAGAAGGGTGTGCGGGTCAACGCCGTGGCGCCCGGCTTCGTCCTCACCGGGATGACCGGGCGGTACTTCGTCCGTCCCGACGGCACCATCGACGAGGCCATGCAGGAGGCGGTGGTCGGCCCCATGCGCAGGCACACGCCGCTGCGCTCGATCGGCGAGCCCGAGGACATCGCCGCCGCCGTCCTCTATCTGGCCTCCGA
>DASZGT010000026.1:0-6760 GCA_035938575.1 Acidimicrobiales bacterium | reverse complement strand
TCGCCGTCGACCAGGCCTTCGAGGATCCAGGCCAGATGGGGGGCGTCGATGCGGAACATGGTCGAGCACGGACAGACCAGAGGGTCGAGTGAGACCACCGTCTTGTCCGGCGTCTCGTCGTCGAGACGATGGACCAGATGGATCTCGGTCCCCACTCCGATGACCGAGCCCGAGGGGGCATCCGCCACGGCCCGGATGATGAAGTCGGTGGAGCCCACCTGATCTGCGGCCTCCACAACGTCGTGGGCACACTCGGGGTGGACCACCACGATGCCATCGGGGTGTTCGGCCCGGAAGGCCTCGACGTGGGCCGGTCGGAACCGCTGATGGACCGAGCAGTGGCCCTTCCAGAGCAGCAGCGTGGCCGACTTGAGGGTCAGGTCATCGAGGCCCCCATGTTCGAGCCGGGGGTTCCACACCGCCATGTCCTCCGCGGCGTAGCCGAGCTCGAAGCCGGTGTTCCGGCCGAGGTGCTGATCGGGGAAGAACAACACCTGGTCCCCACGGGAGTGCCCGTCGCCGTCGGGAGCGAGGGCCCAGGTCAACACGGCCCTCGCATTGG
Organism: Acidimicrobiales bacterium; assembly: GCA_035938575.1. Classification (GTDB taxonomy): domain Bacteria; phylum Actinomycetota; class Acidimicrobiia; order Acidimicrobiales; family RAAP-2; genus Bog-756. The sequence goes on along the minus strand of DASZGT010000026.1, from coordinate 6,198 downwards.
ACGAGGTGCACACCACGCCGCCGTTGCGGCCGACGAAGGCCTTCAGTGCCGCCGATGAGTTCATGTAGGTCACCGGGATGACCCGGCCGACGTCGGTCACCTCGGCCAGCGTCTCCCACGCCTCCTCCACCGAGTCGATATCGGCCATGTCGGCCATGGAGCATCCCGCGTTGAGGTCGGGGAGGATCACCTGCTGGTGGGGACCGGTGAGGATGTCGGCCGACTCGGCCATGAAGTGGACACCGCAGAAGACCACGAATTCGGACTCCGACTGGTCGGCGGCGATGCGGGACAGCCCGAACGAGTCGCCTCGCGCATCCGCCCACGCCATGACTTCGTCTCGTTGATAGTGGTGCCCGAGGATGATCAGGCGCGGACCGAGGGCCTCCTTGGCCGCTCCGATCCATTCCGTGAGCTGTTCGGGTCCCGCCTTGGTGTAGCGATCGGGGAGCGCTGTCTGTAGCCGGAGCATGTCGGGTATGACCCCCTTGTGGAGGCGCTCCGGTCTGTGGCCGGCGGGGACAGCCTGGTCGCCCATCCGCGGGGTTGTCGGCCCCGGAGCGGTAGATGTCGCCGGAAACCAGGCCGGCGTGAGTCCATACTATGTCCTCGCACGACCGGCGGTGCGGTGGATCGGGGCCCGTCCCCGGCACGGCACACTGGTGGTGTGGTCACCCGTCCTCTTCCAGGATCGATTCCCGACGGCCCCGGCTCGTATCAATTCCTCGACCGGGACGGGCGGGTGCTGTACGTGGGCAAGGCGAAATCCCTGCGGCAGCGCCTCAACTCGTACTTCCAGGACCCGGGCGGCCTGGCGGTCAGAACGGCGCAGATGGTCAGCCAGGCCGACCACGTCGAGTGGATGGTGGTGGACACCGAGGCCGAGGCCCTGCTGCTGGAGCACAATCTCATCAAGCAGTACCAGCCGCGCTACAACGTCCGGCTCAAGGACGACAAGAGCTACCCGTGGCTGGCCCTGACCGTGCAGGAGGAATGGCCCCGGCCCGCCGTGGTCCGGGGACGCAAGCGCAGCGGTGTGCGGTACTTCGGTCCCTACCCCAACGTCGGCGCCATCCGGGACACCCTCGACCTGTTGCTGCGGTCATTCCCGGTGCGGACCTGCTCGGACACCAAATTCCGACGGCACGAACGCCTCGGCCGCCCGTGCCTGCTCTACCACATCGACCGGTGCTCGGGACCCTGCATCGGCGCCGTGGATCGCGACGAGTACGACCGGATGGTGTCCGATCTCATCGCCTTCCTCAGCGGGGACACGGGGGCCCTCGAAAAGGGGCTGGAGGCGGACATGCAGGAAGCGGCGCAGGCCCTCGACTTCGAACGGGCCTCGGTGCTCCGGGACAAGATCGAGGCGGTCCGGGCCGCCGACGCCGTCCGCCAGATGGAACTCGGGACCAAAGAGGACCTGGACGTGTTCGGACTGGCCGAGGACGAGTTGGAGGCCGCGGTGCAGGCGTTCCACGTTCGCTCCGGCAAGGTGGTGGGGCGGACGGCGCTGTACGTCGACAAGGTCGAGGACCTCACCCCTCCCGAACTGATCGAGCGCATCCTGGTCGACGTCTACGCCGACGCGGCGTCGGGGGTCCCCCGCCAGGTACTGGTACCGACCATGCCCGCCGACGTCGACGCCGTCACCGAGTACCTGACCGGGCGACGGGGTGGGCCGGTGGCGCTGCGGGTGCCGGTCCGGGGGCCCAAGCGGGCCCTGCTGGAGACGGTCGAGCAGAATGCGCGCGAGTCCTTTGTCCGCCACCGCTTGCAGCGGACGTCGGACCACAACAGTCGGGCGAGGGCGCTCGAATCCCTGCAGCAGGAGCTGGGTCTCCCGGACGCCCCCCTTCGCATCGAGTGCTACGACATGAGCCATCTTCAGGGCACCGACTATGTGGGCTCCATGGTCGTGTTCGAGGACGGCCTGCCCAAGAAGAGTGAGTACCGCCACTTCCGAGTGGCCACGGTGGCCGGCAACGACGACTACGCGGCCATGGAGGAGGTGTTGACCCGAAGGCTCACGTCCCTGCTGGCCGAAGAGGCGGGTGCGGCGGGGACGGCCACCGCCAATGGATCGGATGCAGGCGGGACCCCGGCGCCCAGCCCGCGGAGACGCCGGTTCTCGTACCCGCCGCAGCTGCTGTTGCTCGACGGGGGACTCGGCCAGCTCAATGTCGGTGTCAAGGTGCTCGAGGCCATGGGGCTCACCGACCGGATCCCCGTTGCCTCCCTGGCCAAGAGCTTCGAGGAGATCTACCGGCCCGGGAGCTCCGAGCCCATCCGACTGTCCCGCCAGTCCGAAGGCCTCTATCTCCTCCAGCGGCTCCGCGACGAGGCCCACCGGTTCGCCATCTCCTACCACCGCACCCTGCGCGGAAAGCGGATGACCCTCGGCGCCTTGGACGGGGTGCCGGGCCTGGGGCCGAAGCGTCGGTCGCGGCTCATCGAGCAGTTCGGAGGCCTGGCTGCGCTCCGGAAGGCCTCCCGGGAGGAGCTCCTCGGCGTATCGTGGTTGCCGGCCGAGGTGGGAGCTGCCGTGTTCGAGAGAATGCACACGCCACTGGCCCGGAGCGCACCCGGCGAGGCAAAGGTGGATCATTGAGCGAGTACCTGGTGGTGACCGGCATGTCCGGTGCCGGTCGGTCCACGGCGGGCGCCACGCTCGAGGACCTCGGCTGGTTCGTCATCGACAACATGCCGTCGGCCCTGATCTCGAAGGTCTCCGAACTGGTGGACGGCACCGGCTCGGAGATGGAGCGGGTCGCCTTTGTCGTCGGCCGGGGTGGGGGGGACCTCGACGACGTGCTGCCGGCGGTGGACGTGCTCGAAGCCGGACGCAACCGTGTCCGCGTCCTCTTCCTCGATGCCAGCGACGACGTGTTGATCCGGAGGTTCGAGGGCACCCGCCGCCGGCATCCCCAGGCCGCCCGGGGCGTGGTGGACTCGGTCGCCGACGAACGCCTCCTGCTCCGCGGACTGCGCGACCGGGCCGACCTGGTCATCGACACCGGCGAGCTGAACACCAACCAGTTGCGGGCGCGGCTCATGGAGGTGTTCGGCGGCGAGGAACCGGGCAGCACCATGCGCACGTCCATCCTCTCGTTCGGCTTCAAGCACGGGGTGCCGCTGGACGTGGACCTGATGTTCGACTGCCGGTTTCTGCCCAACCCCTACTGGGACGAGTCCCTCCGGAGCCACAGCGGGCTCGAGCCGCCGGTCCGCAAGTACGTGCTGGATCGACCGGAGACCTCGAAATTCCTCGACAAGCTCGATGACCTCCTCACCATGCTCATCCCGGCCTACATCCGTGAGGGCAAGTCGTACCTCACGGTGGCCATGGGCTGCACCGGAGGCCGACACCGCTCCGTGGTGCTGGCCGAGGAGCTGGCCCGACGATTGGACGACCGCGGCATCCCGACCACGGTCTTTCACCGGGACGTCGAGCGTTGAGCCCGCCGTGGACGGCCGGAGCCGCCGGAGGTGGGCCCAAGGTGGTCGCCATCGGGGGCGGCCACGGCCTCGCCGCCACCCTGCGCGCCGTGCGCACCTACACCGACCAGGTCACCGCCATCGTCTCCGTGGCCGATGACGGCGGATCGTCGGGACGGCTCCGCAAGCTCCTCCACATCATTCCTCCCGGGGACCTCCGCACGTGCCTGGTGGCCCTGGCCGAGCCCGGCTCTCTGCTGGCCTCGACGTTCGAGTACCGGTTTGTGGGCGAGGAGCTGGCCGGGCACGCACTCGGCAACCTGATCCTGGCCGGCCTCATCGACGAGACGGGCGATCCGGTGGTGGCCCTCGACGAGGCGGGCCGACTCCTCGGCGTGAAGGGCCGCGTGCTGCCGGCCACCGTCGAGCCCGTCGTGCTGAAGGCCCAGGCCGACGGCGGCCACGTGGCCGGCCAGGTGGCGGTGATGGCGACGGACAACATCCGGGAGGTCTCGCTGGTGCCCTCCGATCCGAAGGCACCGGCCGAGGCGGTGGCCGCCCTGGAGGAGGCCGATCAGATCATCGTGGGGCCGGGGTCGCTGTTCACCAGTGTGCTGGCCGCCATTGCCGTTCCCGAGATCCGGGACGGCATCAATCGGTCGAAGGCCCGGAAGGTCTACGTGTGCAACCTGCGCCCGCAGGTCCCCGAGACCGAGGCCTTTGACGTGGGGATGCACGTCGAAGCGCTGGTGGCACACGGTGTCATCGTCGATTCTGCCGTCTGTGACACGTCCGGGCTGCCCCTGGGCCACCCTGCCGTTCCGATCGTGGATCGGCGGCTGGCCCGTCCCAACGGCTTGGCCCACGACCCCGTCAAACTGGCGTCAGCCCTCTCTGATCTGCTCGGATGAGGCCCGGGCCGGTCAGGATGCCCTAACGTGGACGCCGTTCTCCGTTTGCGGGAGGGACGTACCGGGAAGCCTGGACGCGTGCGGTGGGCACACATGGAAACAGTGAAGAGCGAGGCACAGAGGCAATGACCGTACGGATCGGCATCAACGGCTTCGGGCGCATCGGCCGGAACTATCTCCGGGCCGCCCGCTCCCTGGGTGCCGATGTCGAAGTGGTGGCCATCAACGACCTCACCTCGGCGGAGACGCTGGCCCACCTCCTTCGTTACGACTCGACCCACGGCCGGTTCGACGGCGAGATCAAGGTGGTCGACTCGTCGATCGTCCTCGACTCCGGAGCCATCGCCGTGCTGGCCGAACGCGACCCCAAGGCGTTGCCATGGGACAAGCTCGGCGTCGAGGTGGTCATCGAATCCACCGGGTTGTTCACCACACGGGCCTCGGCGGCCTCCCATCTCGAGGCCGGGGCCTCCCGAGTGGTCGTCTCGGCTCCGGCGGCCGACGTCGACGCCACCTTCGTGGTCGGCGTGAACGACTCGGATTTCGACCCGGCCACGGACTTCGTGGTCTCCAATGCCTCGTGCACCACCAACTGCTTCGTCCCCATGGTCAAGGTGCTCGACGACGCCTTCGGGGTGGAGAGCGGGATGATCACCACGGTCCACGCCTTCACCAACGACCAGAACCTGCTGGATCTGCCCCACAAGGATCTCCGTCGGGCCCGCGCCGCCTCGATCAATATTGTTCCTGCCTCCACCGGGGCGGCCCGAGCCACCGGGCTGGTCCTCCCGGCCATGAAGGGCCGTCTGGACGGCACCGCGCTCCGGGTCCCCGTGCCCGACGGGTCCATCACCGACTTCACCGCGGTCATACCCGGCTCGGTCAGCGCGGAACAGGTCAACCAGGCCTTCGCCGCCGCCGCCTCCTCGGGTCCGTTGTCCAGGGTGCTGGTCTACACCGAGGATCCGATCGTCTCCTCCGACATCGTGGGCAGCCCGGCGTCGTGCACCTTCGACGCCGGGCTCACCATGGTCATGCCGTCGGCCTCGGGCATCACCCTGGTCAAAGTGGAGGGTTGGTACGACAATGAGTGGGGCTACGCCAACCGGCTCGTCGATCTGTCATTGGTGGTCGGTGGTCTGGGCTGCTGAGGGATCGGGGACCGGGTGCGACAAAGGGGGAGACAAGGGGCGATGAGGGATACCGGGGGCAATCCGCTGCTGCAGGGCCTACCCTTGCTCGACGACCTTCCTGATCTGGACGGGGCCAGCGTGTTGGTGAGGGTCGACTTCAACGTCCCGCTTCGCCTCTGCGCCGACGAGCCCGGAACGGTGACTGACGACTTTCGCATCCGGGCCGCCCTGCCCACCTTGGACTACCTGCTCGCCCAGGGGGCCAGCGTTACGGCCTGCACGCACCTCGGGAGGCCTGGGGGCGCCCCCGATGCCCGGTGGGACCTCGGGCCGGTCCGGGAGGAACTGTCACGGTTGGCGCCCCAGGTCGAACTGCTCGAGAACCTGCGATTCGATCCGGGCGAGGTCGATAACGACCCCGCCTTCGTCGAGAAGCTGATCAACGGGCACGATGCCTACGTCAATGACGCCTTCGGGGTGTCGCACCGGGCCCACGCCTCGGTGGTGGGACCGCCGACCCGGCTGCCCAGCGCAGCCGGGTTCTTGCTGCAGCGGGAGATCGAGGCCCTCGGCGAGCTTCTCGGCGCTCCCGCCCACCCGTTCGTGGCCGTGGTGGGGGGAGCCAAGGTCGCCGACAAGCTCGGTGTTCTCGAGGCCCTCCTCGATCGGGTGGATGCCCTGGTGGTCGGGGGAGGCATGGCCTTCACCTTCCTGGC
>DASZGT010000025.1:0-5778 GCA_035938575.1 Acidimicrobiales bacterium | reverse complement strand
GAGAGCGGCGGGCCCCCCTGGTTCCGGACGGGTGACCAGGGCCGCGACGATGACGGGTACCTGGTCATCAATGGACGCTCCAAGGAGTTGATCATCTCGGGAGGCTTCAACGTCTACCCCACCGAGGTCGAGGACGTGCTGGCCACCCATCCCCGGGTGGCCGAGGTGGCGGTGACCGGCACCCCGTCCGACGAGTGGGGCGAAGTGGTCACCGCGTGGATCGTGGCCGACGGCACCCCTCCGTCGGTCGACGATCTGGCCCGGTTCACCGCGACCACGTTGGCCCCGTACAAGCGTCCCCGCCTGGTCCGCATCGTCGAGGAGCTGCCCCGCAACGCCCTGGGCAAGGTGATGCGGAACCAGCTGCGGCAGTGACGTTGGCTGTAGGTTGCAGCAGGTGGCGTTGGATTCCCCCCTCGACCAGATCGACCCCCGGACGTGAGGCGGACGGCGAAGGCGGGTGCCCGCACCACCGTCCGGGCGCCGGTCCTGGCACCGGACGACCGGGTCGAGCGCTCCCTGCGCGACGAAGGGATGAGATTCGTGGCCGGCCTGGACGAAGTGGGCCGCGGCGCCTGGGCCGGTCCGGTTTCCGTGGGAGTGGTCGTGTTCCCCGAGAACCTGGAGCCCCCCGATGGTGTGCGCGACTCGAAGATGCTGACCGAAGACCGCCGTGAGGCTCTCTACCCGCTCATCACCGAGTGGACTTCGGCGTGGTCGGTCGGTCATGCCGGTCCCGAGGAGTGCGACTCGCTGGGGATGACCGCCGCCTTGCGGTTGGCCGCACGTCGCGCCCTCGACGGCCTGGGCTTCCAGCCCTGCGTCGTCCTGATGGACGGCGCCTTTGACTATGTGACCGAACCGGGCCCCGCCGACGAGACGGCATCGACGGTCGGCCCGACGCCACCGGTGCGCACCGTGGTCCGGGGAGATGCATCGTGCGTCTCCATCGCGGCCGCCTCGATTTTGGCCAAGGTCACCCGCGACCGGATGATGCGAACGATGTCGGCCAGCTTCCCGCCGTTCGACTTCGACCGCAACAAGGGCTATCCCTCGCCGGTGCACCGCACGGCCCTGGCCGGTTTCGGCCTGACCTCGATTCACCGGCGCTCCTGGGCGTTCGTCGACGACCTGGCCTTTCGCTAGGCCCTCGTCCGCTGGTCCCCTCACAGACGAGTCCCGTCAGTACGAGGCCGGTCAGTTGAGAGCGGGCTCTTTCGGGAGTCCGAGGACGCGCTCGCCGATGATGTTGCGCAGGACCTCGTCGGTTCCTCCGGCCACACGCATACCCGGGACGCCGAGCAGGTACTGGGACCATGCGTAAGTGCCCCAGGCACCGGTGTCGGCCAGCAGCGAGGGTCCGAGGAGCGAGGAGAGCACGTCACAGATCCGCACCATGTTGGCGGTCAGCGACAGCTTGCCCATTGACATCTCCGGCCCCGGGAGCTGGCCGACGGCGATCTTGGCCATGGCCCGCAGATTGGTGTAACCGGCCACCCGCTCGTTGATGATCACCCTCGCCAGTTGCTGGCGGATCATGGGGTCGCCGGAGCGACCGTTGGCGTGAGCCAACTCCACCAGGCGCCTGCTGGTCGGCAGGCCCAGGCCACCACCGCCTCCGCCGATGGCGGCGCGTTCGTTCATGAGGGTGGTCAGGGCCACCGTCCACCCCCCGTTGACATCACCCAGCCGGTGGGAGTCGGGCACCCGGACGTCGGTGAAGAAGACCTCGTTGAACGATGCGCCGCCGGTCATCTGGCGCAAGGGCCGGACCTCGACGCCCGGTGCGTGCATGTCGACGATGAACCCGGTGAGCCCGCGATGCTTGGGCAGGTCGGGATCGGTGCGGCAGATGATCTCGCCGATGTCGGAGAGCTGGGCCCCGGAGGTCCACACCTTCTGGCCCGTGACGAGCCACTCGTCCCCGTCGCGCACGGCCTTGGTCTCGAGGGAGGCCAGATCGGAACCCGATGACGGCTCGCTGAAGAGCTGGCAGCCGACGATGTCGCCGCGATGCATGGGTAGCAGGTAGGCCTGCCTGACCTCTTCGGTTGCGTGGGCCAGGATGGTGGGCGCCACCATCCCGAGCCCGATCCCGTAGACCGACATGGAAGGCATCTTGAAGCCGGCGGCCAGCGTGTTGTAGATCCGCTGGTACTCCCGGGACAGGCCGCGGCCCCCGTAGTCGACCGGACCGGTGATCCAACCGAAGCCGGCGTCAAACACCGTGCGGGCCCAGGCGCGCGCCCGGGCCAGCTCCTCGGCATCCTGCTCGGGCGTCCGCTCGGGGAAGAGACCGACGCTGTCCGACCCCTCTCCCCATGCAAAGGTCTCCTCCGACCGTCTGGGCGCGTTGGCCTCGAGGAACGAGCGGACGTCGGACTCGAACTGCGCGGGGCTGATCGAATCGGTGACCCCGCCGGTGGCCGACTTGCTCTGGCTGACTACGGTGGCGTGGTCCACGGCGGATCCCCTCGTTGGTGTCGGTGCCCGGTCCGTCGGGCCGCCGACAGCGTAACCCTGGCCTACCGGCGTCGGCGATCCCCGCCCGCGGGCCGCCGGCGCCGGCGATGATGCGTTCGCCGCAGCGACCTGCACTAGACCGTAGTCATGGCGTTTGCCCTCGCCACGCTGGCCGCGTTCGCCAATGCCCTGAGCGTGGTCTTCCAGCGGATCGGCGTACAGAACGCGCCCAGCGGCACCACCATCGGGCTCGGCCTTTTCCGGGAGGCCTTTCGCCACCTCATCTGGTTCGCCGGACTGGCCTTGATCTTGGTGGGGTTCCTGCTCCAGGCCGGCGCCCTCCGCTTCGGCCAGCTCAGTTCCGTGCAACCCATCGTGACCACCGAGCTCCTCTTCCTCGTCCTGATCCTGGGGGTGTGGTTCCGGTACCCGCTGACCTGGAGGGAGTGGGCCGGAGCGGCGGCGGCCGCCGGTGGTCTGGCCGCCTTCCTGGTCATCGCCGCACCCGGAGGCGGAACCGTCGTGCCCACCCTTCGGAGCTGGACTGCGTTGGCGCTCGTGGTGGGGTTGATCGTCGTCGCCACCGCCGCCCTCGGGTTCACCGGCCCCCGGTGGTTCCGCGCCGCCATGTTCGGCGCTTCGGGAGCGGTCATGTTCGCGCTGTCCGCCGCCTTGACCAAGCAGTTCACCAACCTGATCAGCGAAGGGTGGGGCCATGTCCTCACCAACTGGGACCCCTACGTCTTGTTGGCCACCGGCCTGATCGGGTTGCTCCTCATCCAGAGCTCACTGCATGCGGGGCCGATCACCGCCTCCCAAGCAACGCTGACCATCGTCGACCCTGTAGCCAGCGTGGCCATCGGCATCTGGCTGTTCAGCGACCGGCTGCGCACCGGTGGCTGGCGGCTGCCGGTCGAGATCGTGGCCATCGGCATTGTCATCGCCGGGGTGATCTTCCTGTCCCGCTCGCCCCTGGTGGCCGGGGCCAAGGATGAGTCGCCCACCGCTGACAGGTTGGTCCGACAGCCGTCGAGGAGGGTCGCGCCGGTCCTCGACTGAGGCGACAGTTGCCTCCGGCTGTCAGACCGCGGGTGTGAGCGCGGCACCGACAGCACCGTCCAGATGGGCATGGGCGAATTCGTATCCCACCGATTGCAGCGCGGCAGGGAGCACACGCTGGCCGCCGAGCACGAGCTCGTCCGCCATCTCCCTTCCGAGGGCCAGTCGCAGCGCGAACGCGGGGACGGCCACGACCGAGGGCCGGTTGAGGGCGGCACCCAAGGACCTGGCCAGCTCACCGTCGGTCACCGGATGGGGGGCGGTGGCATTGACCGGCCCGCTGAGCCCGGCGTCCCCCAGGCCGCGCAGGATCACGCTGACCTCGTCCTCCAGGGCGATCCAACTCCGGTACTGCTGCCCGGTGCCCATCCGACCGCCCAGCCCGAGTCGGAAGAGGGGCAGCTGCTTTCCGAGTGCGCCCCCAGTGCCGCTGATGACGACTCCGGTCCGCAGGTGGACGGTCCGGATGCCGGATTGCGCAGCCGGTTCGGCCGCCGCCTCCCAGGCTTGGCAGACCTCGGCCAGGAAGCCGGTGCCCGGGGTCGACGCCTCGGTGAGCATCTCGTCGCCACGGTCGCCGTACCAACCGACGGCGGAGGCGCTGACCAGGACCGGCGGTGGCGCCGAGAGCCGGCCCAGTGCGTCGACCAGCAGTCGGGTCGATTCGATCCGGCTCTCGAGGATGATCGCCTTGCGGTCCGCCGACCACCGTTTGTCGCCGATGCCGGCACCGGCCAGATGGACGACTCCGTCGAAGGGGCCGGCCCGTTCGAGCCCGGTCACGTCGACGGCGCCCCGGTCGGGATCCCAGCTCACGTCGACCGTCCTCCCGCCGCGTGCGGGAGCGCCCCGCACGGGAGCGCCCCGCACCAACCGGGTGGCCCTGTGGCCGTCGCCCGACAGGCGATCGATGAGGGCCGTGCCGATCAGTCCCGAGGAGCCCGTCAGGAGAATGTTCAAGGGACGAATGTTCCGGGTCGCGCCCGGTCGACGGCCATCCGCGCCAAGCGTGCGAAGGCGTCGGGGTGGGTGAGGTGGGCGCCATGGGAGGCGCCCGGGATCTCCACCAGCTGGGCGCCGGGCGTGTGCTCCACCAGCCACGCCACGGCCAGGCGATGGCGTGGAGCCGATCGTTCGCCCTCACCGAAGGTGGCGGGCACCCCGAGGCGGGTCACGTCGAAGGGCGGCTCCAAGACTCGGATGGCGGCGAGCTCGGCCTCCAGAGCGGGGCCGTCGGCCCGGCGTGCCGCCTTGGCGTCCTCCGGGAGTCGATCCCACGCCGAATCGCCGACCATTCGTCGGAAGAAGCGTTCCGCCGCATCAGCGGCCTCGTCGGGGTCCGCCGTCCCGGACGCGGCCGTGGGCGTGCCGGCCGAGGCCGGCGACGACGTTCGGTACCCCGGCAACCAGGGCATCGGGGGCTCGTAGGCCGCCACGGACAGGATGGTCGAGGATCCGTCGCTCCGCAGGGCGGCCCCGAGGGCGATGTCTCCCCCGTAGCTGTGGCCGACCACCACGGCCGGCCGGCCTCCGATGACCGCCAGCAGGTCGTCGATGTGCCCGTCCAAGGTGCGGTTGAGCGGCAGTGCCTCCCGCGAACCGTGGTAGCCGCGGCGGTCGTAGACCACCGTATGGAGATCGTCGATCCGGCGGAGCACGCGCACGAAGCTGTCCGATCGATCGAGGGAGCCGTGGACCAGCACGACCAGGGGAGCACCGGGCGGCGCACCGTCGGGTATGTGTTCGGTGACGGCGAGGGCAGTCGTCGAGGACATTTGTCCGTGCAGCCTGGCAGGTGGTTGCCGCTCACGCCATACAGGCGTCGTGACGAGGACGAACACCGTGCCGATCCCGCCGGGGCCCCTCGGATCGGGAGCCGGGATCGCCCGGAATTCGGGCCGATCCAGGGGCAAATGCCCACATCGGTCACCCAGATCGTGCATTGTTGTGGCTTCCAAAGACGAAGGAGAGACAGTGCCCCTTACCAAAACCGATCTCATCGCGGCTGTGGCCGCTCACACCGGATCGACCTCCAAGGATGTGGCGTCCGTGCTTGCCGGCATCGAGGACGTCGTGGTGGCGAACGTGGCCAAGGGCGAGAAGGTGGTCATCACGGGCTTCCTGACGTTCGATCGGGCTCAGCGTGCGGCGCGCACCGGTCGCAACCCGCAGACCGGTGAGGCCATCAAGATCAAGGCGTCGAAGAGCCCCAAGGTTTCGGCTGGCGCGTCGTTCAAGAAGATCGTGAACGGTCAG
>DASZGT010000024.1:0-12511 GCA_035938575.1 Acidimicrobiales bacterium | reverse complement strand
GCGGGCGGCCGCCGCCGGGATCTGCTCGACGGTGTGGTTCATGGGGATCCAACCGTCGCCCACCAGCGCGGCGCGGCGCAGTGCGGCCGGTCCGTCGCCACCGATGTGGAGCGGCGGCCATGGCTGCTGGCTCGGCTTGGGTTCGAACATCACGGGGGCGAAGTCGAAGAACTCGCCGTGGTGCTCGACCACCGGTTCGCTCCACAGGCGCCGGCACACCTCGATGGCCTCGTCGACCCGCCGACCCCGACTGGCGAAGTCGAGGCCGACGGCCTCCCATTCCGCCTGCAGCCAGCTGGCGCCGATGCCGAACTCCACCCGGCCCCCGGAGACGACGTCGAGGGTGGTGACGGCTCGGGCCACGATGAACGGGTGGCGCAGGCCGATGTTGTAGACCTGGGTCCCCAAGTGGATCCGCTCGGTCCGCCCGGCGAGGAAGCCGAGGTAGGCGAAGACATCGAAGATCGGGACGTCGGACGGGACGGGGGGATGGTCGGACCCCGCAAAGGGACTGCCTTCGGCCTCGACCGGGACCACCAGGTGCTCGGGCATCCAGACCGACTCGTAGCCCAACCGGTCGGCCTCGCGGGTCGCCTCGGCCCACAGGCCGGGCCTGAGCACGCCAAGCGAGATCCCGATCTTCACCGAAGCCGCCTGCGAGGTGAGGGGCGTGCCGGGACCGGAGACCGGGGCCCCGAGGACTCCCTACGGATCGATCTGCGCTGCCCCCTGCCGCCCACCCGGCGATCATAGGCCGGGCGGGGATCACTGACATCGACGTCATACAACCCGTCGACGAGGGCGGTAGCATCAGCCCCGAACGCCGGGCACCGCGCCGGCATGGGTGCCGGAGGAAGCTGTTGCCGCCTTGTCCCGTCAAGAAGTACCGAGCGCTACCGGGGGCCCTGGTCCCGGCCCACGCGGCGATCGCCGCCCGCCCCGCCGGTGGGCATGACCCCAGCCGGGGGCCCGGTTGACGGCGTCCGGTCGGGTTCGGGCGCGCCTGACCGAGCTCGATCTCGAGCTCTACGGGCCCCATCCACCCCACGATCCCCTGGACGCCGTGGTCGTGCACGGAGGGGTGGCCCGGACCTCTGGGCAGCTCCCGAGGATCGACGGCGTCCTGACCTGTTCGGGTGCGCTGGGACGGACGGTGACCGTCGCCGAGGGCAGGCGGGCCGCGGAGGTCTGCGCCCTCAATGCGCTGTCGGTGCTGGAGGTGGCGCTCGGCACCCTCGATCGGGTGGAGCGGGTGCTGTCGGTGACCGGCTACGTGGCCTCCGACCCCGACTTCCACGAGCAACCGGCGGTGGTGGACGGCGCCAGCGCGGTGCTGTTCGACGTGTTCGGCGAGGCGGGGCGGCACACGCGCTCGGCCATCGGCGTGGCGGCCCTTCCCCGGGGCGGCGCCGTGGAGATCGAGGTCACGGTGGCCATCAGCGGAGAGGGATGAGGTGACGTGATGAGGCAGAGCGAGAGGGTGATGGTCGATGGGTGAGGAATCGGTGGGCACCGCGACGGGGCGGTCGGATACCTCCGAGGAGCTGAAACGGATGGGCTCGGCCACCTTGGGGGAGTCGGGAGCACTCACGCTGCCACCCCGGTTGCGGCCGGTCTGGTCCGGCGCCGCCCTGGCCGCCCCGGCCTTCCCCGTCATGTGCACACCGGGTGACAACCTCGCCCTGCACGTGGCGGTGGCCCATGCGCCTGATGGCTCGGCCCTGGTGGTGGACGTGGGCCCGGTGGCCGAACGCGGCTACTGGGGGGAAGTGCTGACCACGGCGGCCGAGGCGCGGGGCATCGTCGGCCTGGTCATCGACGGGGGCGTGCGCGACGTGGCCGCGCTGCAGTCCCATGGCTTTCCCGTCTTCTCGTCCCTGGTCTCCCTGCCCGGGGCGACCAAGCAGTCCCGCGGCCGGGTGGGAGCGCCCATCCGCTTCGCGGGGGCGCCGGTGAGGATGGGCGACTGGGTGGTGGGGGACGTCGACGGCGTCGTCATCGTCCCCGGCGGCGCCCTCGGCGCCGTGTTGGCTGCTGCCCGGAGCCGGATGGCGAAGGAGGCCGGCTACTTCGAGGAGTTGCGGGCCGGAGTGACCACCGTCGAGCTGCTCGGGCTGGACACCTCGGCGGTGGTCGTCGACCCGGGCTGACCGGGGGTCCCGGTCGTCGGCCTGGTCAGGCGCGGACCCGGTGCTCGGGGGTGCGACCGGCCAGCACGTCGCAGATGGCCCGGCTGGCCATCCGGGCCATGGCCGTCCTGGTCTGGGTCGAGGCGCTGCCGATGTGGGGCAGGAGCACCGTCCTCGGTGCGGCCAGCAGATCCGGGTCGATGGCGGGCTCTTCGGAGTACACGTCGAGGCCGGCGGCGAAGATGTCGCCCTTCTCGAGGGCCCGGGCCAACGCGCCCTCGTCGACGACGGCACCGCGGGCGGTGTTCACGAGCACGGCCGTGGGCTTCATGAGCGCCAGCTCCGCGGCCCCGATGAGGTGCCGCGTGGACGGCGTCAGCGGGACGTGCAGGCTCACGGTGTCGGCGCGGGCCAGCAGCTCGGGGAGGGCGGCGACGTAGCCCGGCACCCCGGTGTCCGTCCGGGTGTGGTGGATGACCTCCATCCCGAACCCCTCGGCCCGGCGGGCGACGGCGCGGGCGATCCGCCCGTACCCCACCAGTCCCAGGCACGTCCCATGCACGTCGCGGCCCAGGTGGTCGGTGATGCCCCATCCCTGCCACCGACCGGCCCGCAGGTCCCGCTCGGCATCGGAGGCCAGTCGGCCGGCGGAGAGGATCAACAGGAAGGCCAGGTCGGCAGTGGTCTCGTCGAGAACCCCGGGGGTGTTGCAGACGACGATGCCGAGCACCGCTGCTTCGGCCACGTCCACATTGTCGTAGCCCACGGCGGCCACGCTGACCACCCGTAGCCGGGCCGCCGCTCCCGCTCGCAGGACGCGTTGGTCGATCCGGTCGGTGAGCATGCAGAGGACGCCGTCGACGTCTGCCACCAGGCTGGCCAGGTCGGGGGCGGGGCCCTCCGCCAACACGATCTCGTGGCCGGCGGCGAGGATGGGGTCGGTCCCGCCCTCGGGGACGGGCCGGGTGAGCAGGACCCGCGCCACTCAGTGGTTGGTGTAGTCGATGGGGCCGGCGTCCGGAGTGCCGATGGCGAAGCAGAAGCAGTGGATGGCGGCGTTGTCGCTGACGGGCCGCAACGTGTGGACGGCGTCGGGCGGGATGTGGATGAGGTCGCCCTGGCCGAC
The DNA here is from genome assembly GCA_035938575.1 of Acidimicrobiales bacterium. Taxonomy (GTDB): domain Bacteria; phylum Actinomycetota; class Acidimicrobiia; order Acidimicrobiales; family RAAP-2; genus Bog-756. The sequence continues at coordinate 9,256 of DASZGT010000024.1, read as the reverse complement.
CGGCCGATCCTCCTCGCCGATCGTCATGATCCCCCGGCCCCGGAGCACGTAGTAGAACTCGTGCGTGGGGTGGGAATGGGGCTCGACCCGACCTCCCCCCGGCACCTCGAACTCGTTCACCAGCTCGAGGAATCCCCCCTTGGTGGCGTCCCGGAGCTCCCGGGGATTGACCATCCACCACACGGGCACGGTGCCGTTGTGCTCGACGACCGGCGCGGCGTCCTCGATGTTGCGTATGTCCATCGTCATGGCCGTGGCCACCTCCCGTTCAGTCGGTTCATTCGGACTCGGAGTGCGCAATCGGTAGAGTGCATCCTGATACCGGTGTCAGGTTAGATCAGGTCGGGGAGGGTGCATGGGTGGCGCAGTCGGCCGGATCAGGCCGGAAACACTGACACCGGAGGCCTGGGCCCCGTTCGGCTGGGTCCCGGTGCGGGACACCGACCCGGAGGACGGAACCGGGCGGTTGTCGTTCGCCTGGGACGACGTCCACGTCAACCTCATCGGCCATCGTCGCGATGAGGTGCCGGCCGTCGACGGGGGCCTGCAGTGCGAGGTCCTCTTCCGGCACGCCACCCACACGCAGGTGGTGATGCCTCTCGACGTGGCCGCGGTGATCGTGGTCGCACCGGCCGGAGCGAATCTGGACACGCCCGGAGGGTGGGAGGCGATCCGTGCCTTCAGCCTGCCCGTGCTGTCGTCCGTGGTGCTGCACCGGGGGACCTGGCACTGGGGCCCCTATCCCGTCGACGCGGAGTCGGTCCAGCTCTTCAACGTGCAGGGCCTGCGCTACCGCGAGGACAACGACCGGGTCGACCTGGCCGCGCTGGGCCAGTCCGTGGACGTGTTGCTCGCCTGACCCCAGCCGGGGTCCTGACGGGCGGTCCGCTTCCGGCTCAGTCGGGTGAGGAAGGAAAGAGGGCCCGGTGGACCATGGTCGTCAGCGTGTCGAGGGCGGCCTCGTCGGTCGGCTCGCCCATGAAGTCCCGCATGAAATGAAATCGGTCGAGCATGGCGATGACCGCCATCCCGGCCACTTCGGGGTCCAGGTCCCCCGTCGGGCCGGCGGAGGCGATTCGCGACGCCATGGCATGGATGTGGGCGGCCACCATCCTCCGGTTCTGGTCGCCGACGATCGGGTCGATGGAGGCGAGGTCGGTCCACGACCGGAACAGGGGCGCGTACCGGGACCACAGGGCTGAATAGTCCGCCACCCACTGGCGCAGGTTGTCCCAGCTCTCGATGTCGAGCTTGCTGCCCGCCTCCGTGACGGCGTAGAGGCTCGAGGCCTCGGAGGTCGCTTCGATGGTGAGGGCCCGGATCAGGTCCTCCTTGTTCGAGAAGTACAGGTAGAAGGTGCCATGGGAGGTGTTGGCGATGTCGACGACATCCTTGACACGCGTGCCGTGGTACCCCCGCTCGTCGATCGCCTCCATGGCCGCGTCGAGAAGATTGCGCATGGTCTGTCGGCCCTGACTTCGCAGCGCCCGCTTGCTGGCCGGAACGCCGACCGCAGGGGCCTCCGCCGGCACGCCGTCCACCAGCGCCCCATCCCGCGGTTGCGGGGCAGCCGGCGGCGGCTGCGGGCTGCGGGACGCCGACCCGGTTGCCGGCCGGCTCGGGGGCCGCCGCGGCCGATCGGGTCCCTTGCCGGCGGTTTTGGCCATTGGAGGCTCGGAGTCGTCCGTTCGCCGCCCTATCCGGGCGACGGTCCGCCTGTGCGACTGGTCATGAGCTGCTCCATCGCTTCCTTGGCCCCACCCGCCGGCCCGGAGTACGCCACCGTGCCGTGCTCGAGGATAACGGCCGTCTGGGCCAGCGCCACGGCCCGGTCCACCTGCTGCTCGACCACCAGCAGGGCGGTGCCGCCCTCATTGATCCTCCGGAGGCCCTCATAGACCGTTTCGATGACCACCGGGGCCAGTCCGAGCGAGAGCTCGTCGGCCACGAACAGATGGGGCGGCGCCACCAGGACCTTGGCCAGGGACAGCAGCCGTTGCTGGCCTCCCGACAGCGTGCCCCCGCGCTGCTTGCGACGCTCGCCGAGCACGGGGAACCCGCCGTAGGCCCGGTCGAGGGCGTTCTGCACCTGCTTGCGCCCGAGCCGTTGCCGAAAGGCCAGCACGAGGTTCTCCTCCACGGTGAGGTTGGCGAAGATCCCGCGGCCCTCGGGAACGTGGGCCATGCCGGCCCGGGAGATCCGGTAGGCCGCATGTCCGGTCACGTCCTTCCCGCCCGTCCGGATGGTGCCGCTTGTGCTCGGCATCAGCCCGCTCACCACCCTGGCCACCGTGGACTTGCCCGCCCCGTTGGACCCGAGCAGGGCGGTGATGCCACCGGCGGGAACGGCAAAGGAGATGTCGAAGAGAGCGCGATAGGGCCCGTAGGCCGCGCTCACGTGGTCCACCTCGAGGGCGTGTGGGATGCTGTCGAGCCCGGGCCGGTTGCCGTTGGGGCTGGCAGTGCCAGTGCTCTCGATCATTCGCTTATCCCGAGATAGGCGTCTCGCACCCGGGGGTCGGCCATCACCTCGTCGAACGTTCCCTCGGCCACTCGGCTGCCGAGGTCCATGACAATGGTCCGGTCCACCACCGCGCCGACCATCGTCAGGTCGTGCTCGACCAGGAGCACGGCCATGCCGTGCTCCTTCTGCAGGGTACGGAGCACGCTGGCCAGCTCCTGGGTCTCCTGCACGTCGAGGCCCGAGGAGGGCTCGTCGGCCAACAGCAGGGCCGGGTTCCCGACCAGGGCCCGGGCCAGCTCGACGAGGCGGCACAAACCGAGGCCCAGGGCGCTCACCGGGGTGTCACCCCGGTCGGCGATGCCAATGAGCTCGAGCACGTCGGCCACCCGGGACATCTCGTCGGCGGCCGGCTTGCTCTTGTTGCACAGGTCACGCCACAGCCGTCCGTCACCCCGCCGGGCTCGTTCGGCCACCAGGAGGTGTTGTCGCACGGTCATGTCCGGGAAGACCTCGACCCGCTGGTAGGTTCGCCCGATCCCCAGCCGGGCCCGTTGGTAGACCGCCAGCCCGTCGATGGCCGTGCCGGACAGCTCGACCCGCCCGCGCTCGGGGCGCAGCTGCCCGCAGATGCAATTGAACAGGGTGGTCTTGCCCGCCCCGTTGGGGCCGACCAGGCCGACGCTCTCGCCGGCGGACACCGTCAGGCTCATGTTGCTGACGGCAGCGATGCCCCCGAACGACTTGGATACGTCGGAGACCGACAGGAGCGGTTGCCCGGGCCGTCCCGCTCCGGCCCTGTCAGCCACGTCGGATCGCCAGCCGTTGGTCATGGCCCGGTTGTCCCCGGAGCCGGCGGCCCGAGCGACACCGATGCGGCCGCATGGCGGTCCCCGAACAGCAGTTGTTCCATGCGGAGTGTCGATCGGTGCTTCTGGAACTCGAGGATGCCCTCAGGGTGGTTGGCGTACTGGAGTGCACCGAAGGCGAACAGGACGATGACCAGGCTCTCCCCGCCCACCCGGGCGGGGAGATAGGTCAGGAGCTGCTGGATGACCACGAAGGCGAAGCCGGCATTGATGGCCCCCTCCACCGTGCTCACCCCGGTGGTGACCACGATGACGACGAAGACCAGGGAGAACTGGTAGTTGAAGTTGTTGGCGTTCACGGTCTGTTGCTGGATGATCAACACGGTGCCGCCGAGGCCGGCCACCATGCCCGAGAGGGCGAAGATGAGCACTCGCTGCCAGGTGAGGTTGATGCCGAGGCCGGCGGCGGCCGTCTCACTGCCCCGCATGGCCGACAGGTACTGGCCGGTGGTTCCGTTGCGCACCAGGAGCACTGCGATGGTGCAGACGACCAGCACCAGAATGCTAAGAACGAACAGCGAGTGCCCGTTGGGGTTGAAGACGCCGAGCCCTATCCACGAGGACTGCACGCTCAGGGCCCGACCGGTGCTGATCGAGCTCTGGGTGAACACCGAGTTGTCGAAGAAGAGCGCGGCGGCGATGGTCATCAGTGCCAGCCCGAGTCCCTTGAGCCGGAGGGAGGCCAGGGCCAGCACCACGGCCACCGCGCCGGCCAGCAGCATCCCGACCACCGCGCCGGCCAGGAGGTTCAGCCCGAGATGGTTGGCCAGCTGGGCGGCGGTGAACGCACCTACGCCGGCCAGGGTGGCCTGGCAGAGCGAGAGCTGGCCACCCATGCCGGTGATCAGGGTGATCGACAAGAAGATGATGGAGTAGGCCAGGCCGGCGTTGAACACGCTCTCCCAGGTGGCGGGGATCCAAGTGAGCATGGACACGCAAAATGCGGCCAATAGCACATACCAAGCCGGGCGGATGACCCGGTTGAGTTGGGGGGCCCGCACCGTGGCGGTGGTCGGCGGTGTCGGTGGGTCGACCGAGGCCAGGGGGTCCCTCGAGTCGTCCAGGCTCCGCATGCCCGGCACGAACAGCAGGGCGCCCACCAGGAAGATGAACGGCAAGGATGGGAGCACCGCGGCCGACAGCGTGCTGGAGGGGGGAAGGTACCCCTGGAGCAACGTCGAGGCTACGCCCATGACGATCCCCACCAGGGCGGCGATGGGCAGGGAGCGGAGAGATGCCCAGGCCGCGGCGGCGAAGGCGGCGACCAGCAGGGTGGCGTAGTCCTGGGCTTGGAGCTGCCCGTAGATCGGTGCCAGCAGCACCCCGGCCAACCCGGCCAGGAAGCTCGAGATGGCCCAGGCCGTGGCCACCACGGCGCTCGAATTGACCCCGTCCAGGGCGACCAGCCGACGGCTCTCGACCGCACCCCGCATCTGCAGCCCGAGGTTGGTGAAGCGCATGAGGACGACCAGGGCGATGAGCACCGCCGCCGTGACGACCAGCGAGCTCAGGTAGATGCCGTTGATGGGCTGGCTCACCACCCGGAAATAGACGGTGTTCGGGTCGAACAGGATGCTCGGGGACCCGAATACGTTCTGGTTTCCGAAGAGCACCGGTAGCAGGGCCGGGATGCCGACGAACAGGCTGATCCCCATGACAAGCTTGGCGGTGGTGTTGGTGCTGGGGATCTTGCGGAACAGCAATCGGTCGAAGATCAGTCCGAGGGCGGGGGCCAGGACGACCACCGACAGGAAGAAGGCCAGCCAGATGGGCATGTGGTCGTTCTGGACCAGCTTGGTATAGACGAAGGCCGAGGTATAGGCCTGGGCACCGAAGGCGAAATTGAACACCCCGGTGGCCTGGTAGGTGAGCACCAGGCTGACCGCCACAATGGCGTAGGTGCAGCCGTAGGGGACGCCGGGGATGGCAAAGCCGAGGAAGTGCTCCACTTCCCGACCGCCCTAGCCCTTCTCGCCGATGGCGGCGAGGGTCACGTGCCCGGGGTCCCGGCGGGGGGCGTTGCCAACACGGGGTTCTTCAGGTTCACGTCTTTGGCGAAGCACACGATCGTCTGTGGCGCCTTGGCCACAGCGGGGACGAACTTCGTCCCCGCCACCTTGACGAAGGCCGAACAGCCGGGAAACGAGGTCAGGGTGTTGGTGTGGAGCTTCGTCCAGTCGACCGTTGACGAGACGCCACCGGCCGTGAAGGCGGTGAGCGTATTGATCTGGTTGATGACGTTGGCCTGGGTCAGGTTGTTCCCGGCCATTCTGATGCCCTGGACCAGCAGGGCGGCCGACTCCCATCCCTGGAGGGCCAGGAGCGAGTAAGTGTTGGCGGGCGAGTACTTGTTCATGGCGGCCAGGTACTGGTCCATGCCCGGGTACTTCCCGGGGTAGGCCGTGGCCACCTGGAACGGGACATTGCCGTTGAGGTTGAGGTAGACGCCCTGCATGAGGTTGCTGTACTGGCTGAGGAGGGCGTTGTCGTAGCCGCTGAACCACAGCTGGTGGACATTGAGCCCGTACTGCTTGATGGCGCGGGCGAGGGTGATGTTGTCGGAGCTCTGCATACAGGTGAAGACGAAGTCCACCCCGGACTGCTGCATGCGCTGGACGGCCGGGGTGTAGTCACCCCCGAGGGACTCGTCCAGGTTGGTGTAGGCCACGTTGATCCCGGCCTGCTGGAGCTTCTGGGCGCTGGTGTGGCAGGCGTCGTAGGACGAGGTGATGGCCGGTCCGTAGCTCATGACCGCCGCCGACTTGGCGCCGAGCTGTTTCATTAGGTAGGCAATGCTCTGGGCCCCGTAGTTGTAGTCCTGGGTCGAGCCGCCGGCCCCGAAGAGATTCGGATCCGGAGTCCAGTTGCCGCTGGTGTTGTAGCCGAAGGTCGGAGTCTTGGTTTGGACGAAGAGACCTGGGGTGAAGAAGAAGGTGGAGATGAAGGCGGCGAAGACGTTGTCCTGTTGGATCAATGTGTGGGACAGCTGGTTGAAGGAGGTACCGGCGTCATCGAGGTTGGCGGTCAGGACGATCTTGCGTCCGCCGACGCCGCCCTGGGCGTTCACCGTGTTGAGGTAGGCCTGGATCCCGGGGACGAAAGAGGCAAAGTCGGCGGAGATGGCCCCGGTGAGGGAGGCGATCGAGCCCACACTGACCTGGGTGGGGGTGACACCTGGCGCCGCTGATCCTGTCGCGGTGCTGGCCGTGGACGACGAACCCGAGGAGGGTTTGGTGGTGGTGCTCGGGGAGGTCGAATTCGAGCAACTGGCGATCAGCGCCGAGGCGAGCAATACGGCGCCGATGGCAGCCGGAACTCGTACCTTTGATCCACCCGTGCGGTGTCGCATATATCCCCCATGTTCTGTGCCTGTTGCCGCTGATCGGAACCTATCGTGCCTCTCGGCATGCCCCCAGGACTGGTCAGCGCCATCTTCATCGGTCCGCAGGTTGCGGTGTCAATGACGAAGGTAACCGAAACCGGTCCGATGTGCTTTGTATGATAACCGTGTCAGAGTTCGCGGTGCTGAAGGTAGCTCAACTGGGGCGACACCCTCTTCACCTGACCAACGCTCTGCTGAACCCCCGGTGGCCGGTCGGTGCGGACAGCGGATTGCCCAGGCAGAGAAGAAGGCAGAGAAGAAACGGTGCCCATGGATGTCGACGACAAGGACCCCGACGTGGCCGTGGAGGTTGCAGACCTGGTCAAGCGGTACCCGAGGGCGCCGGTCGATTCGGTGGGAGGCATCAGCTTCGGTGTCCGACGGGGCGAAGTGTTCGGCTTTCTGGGGCCGAATGGCGCCGGCAAGACCACGACCATCGGAATCCTCACCACCAGGATCCGACCGACGGCCGGGCGCGCCCGGGTCGCCGGCGTCGATGTCATGGCCGACCCGGTAGGTGCCCGGCGGGTGCTCGGGGTGGTCCCCCAGCAGAACAACCTCGACCGTTCCCTGTCGGTGCGGCAGAACCTGCTGTTCCACGCCAGTTACCACGGTGTGCCCCGGGCACTCAGGAAGACACGGGCCGACGAGTTGTTGGCCCAGTTCGGGCTGGCCGACCGGGCCAACGGGAGGCCGGATGATTTCTCCGGAGGCCAGATCCAACGGATGATGATCGCTCGGGCCCTCATGCACGACCCCACGGTGCTGTTCCTCGACGAGCCGTCGACCGGCCTCGATCCGGCCGCCCGGCTCTTCACCTGGGAGCGGGTCGCCCAGCTCAAGGAGGAGGGGACCACGGTGGTGATCACCACACACGACATGGAGGAGGCCGCGACGTTGAGCGACCGGGTGGCGATCATCGACCACGGAAAGCTCCTGGCCCTCGACACGCCCAACGCCCTGGTGAAGGGCATGGCTGGCGAGCGCACGCTCGACTGCCTCGTGGAGGCGGAGGATGCCACCAGCCCAGCCGCGGTCCATGGGCCGCTCGATCGACTTGCCGCCGTCGACCGGGTGGAGGAGCTCGACGATCCCGAGGTGAGCGGATGGCGCTTCCGGGTCTACGTCCAGTCCGATCCGGCCTCGCTGGTGGCGCTGGTGGCGCAGGTCATCAGTGACGCCGGTGCCCGCCTGGTCGATGTCCGTCTGGGCGAGCCGACGCTCGAGGACGTCTTCATCCACCTCACGGGCAGGTCGTTGCGATGAAAACCGTGGCGAGTGAGAGAGGGACAATGGCCACGGTGCGCGCCGGACGCGGCCGCCCGTGGAGCCCGTGGCGGGCCTTCCTGGCCATCCTGCGGAGGGACCTCTACGTCACGGGCCGCGAGTTCCCGTTCTTCCTGGCCCAGGTGATCCTGCAGCCACTGTTCCTCCTCTTCGTATTCGGAAAGGTCCTCACCCAGCTCGGGTACGCACGGCCCGGCTACGTGGACGTACTCTTCCCGGGGCTGGTGGCATTGTCGGCCGTCCTCACCGGGTTCCAGAGCACCGCGCTCCCTCTGGTCATCGAGTTCTCCTACAGCAACGAGATCGAGGACCGCTTGCTGGCACCCCTCCCCATCGGGGCGGTTGCCCTCGAGAAGGTCGTCGTCTCGGCCATGCGGGGAGCGATCGCCGCCGCCGTCATGTTCCCCATCGGGCTCTGGCTGCTCGGGTCCATCCCATGGAGCGCCGGAGCCGCCGTCGGCGTGTCGGTGATGACGGTGTTGGGCGCCCTCATCGGAGCGGCCATGGGCCTCGTGCTGGGTACCTTCGTCTCGCCCAACCGCATCAATCTCACGTTTGCCCTGGTCACAACTCCGTTATTGTTCACCGGGTCGAGTCAGTACCCCTGGCCCTCGCTCACCCACATCCGCTGGTTCCAGATCGTCTCGGCGCTGAATCCGATGACCTACGTGAGCGAGGGACTCCGGGGCCTGATGGCCCCGAACGTGCCCCACATTCAGACGTGGATCTGTTTCGTGGCTGCCATCGGATCGCTGGTGGTGCTCACCGCGGTGGGTATGGTCGGATTCCTGCGCCGGGCGTTGGGTTGAGCGCATGACGGCGGGTTCGACCAGAGTGGTGGTCCGGGCTGCGTCGGACAACACGGGAAGGGATGGAGATCAGTGAGTGGATCGAGGGGCCGTCGCTCGGCGCTGCAGGTGGACCAACTCAGGATCATGGCGGAGGCCTACCCCGACGAGATCGGTTACCGGGTGCTGGGCAAGGGGCAACTGACCTTCTCCCGCTGGGACGGGGAGGCCAACCGGCTGGCCAGGGGCCTGACCGCACGAGGCATCGTTCACGGTGACCGCGTGGCCATCCGTCTGAGCGCGGCCAACGCCCTCCGTTGGGTCATTGCCTACGCAGCCATCCACAAGGCCGGCGGCGTGGCGGTGCCGCTCGATCCTCGACTGGCCCAGGCGGAGGTAGACCGGATGTTCGTCCACGCCCATGTGGTGGCCCAGGTGGCTGACGACGAACGGGTCGGGATGCGTGCGC
>DASZGT010000023.1:0-2618 GCA_035938575.1 Acidimicrobiales bacterium | reverse complement strand
TCCAACGTGTGCACCAATCAGACCCTGATGGCGGTCACGGCCGCCGTCCAGCTCGGGTGGCTGGGCACTTCCGGCCTGGTCGAACTGGCCCGGCGGTGTGCGCAGGCCACCAGATACACCCGTGACGCCCTCCTGGCCCTGGACCGCGTCACCGCATTCGCCCACGCGCCGGTGCTGCGGGAGTTCGCCGTCCGCCTGCCTATTCCGGCCGCCGTGGCGGTGGAGCGGATGGCCGACGCCGGCTTCCTGGCCGGCATCCCGCTCGGCGAGGACTTCGACGACGGGGAGCACGGCCTGCTCATCTCGGTGACCGAGCGCCGGACCCGCGAGGAGATCGACGCCTACGTCACCGCTCTGGACAAGGCGGTGGCGTCATGACCGAACCGACCGTGTCCACCGACGGGGGAGCGCCCGGAGGCAAGGCGAACAGCGCGCCCCTCTTGGGCCGAGCCGCGGAACCCACCCTCTTCGAGCTGTCCCACCCGGGCAGGCGGGCGTGGTCGTTCCGCACGTCGGGCATTCCCGACGTCCCCATCGACCAACTGGTGCCCGAGGGCCATCGTCGGGAGGAGCCCGTCCCGCTGGCCGAGGTGTCCGAGCGCGATCTCGTCGCCCACTTCACCCGGCTGTCCCACCGGCAGTTCTCCGTCGACCTGGGTGCCTATCCTCTGGGCTCCTGCACGATGAAGTACAACCCGAAGATGTGCGACAGCGTGGCCGGGCTGCCCGGCCTGGCCGGAGTCCACCCGGGCGCACCGGCATCCCTGACCCAGGGCTGGCTGGCGCTGCTGGTGGAGCTGGAGGAGACCCTGTGCGAGATCACGGGAATGGCTGCGGCCACCCTGCAGCCGGCTGCCGGCGCCGCCGGCGAGCTCACCGGACTGCTGCTGATGCGGGCGTGGCACGAGGCCAGGGGATCGGTACGGCACAAGGTGATCATCCCCGACTCGGCCCACGGCACCAATCCGGCATCGGTCACCCTGGGGGGCTACGAGGTGGTCACCGTCCCCAGCGACGACCGAGGCTGCGTCGACATGGAGGCGCTGGCCACCGTGCTCGACGAGGACGTGGCCGGCATCATGCTCACCAACCCCAACACCCTGGGACTGTTCGAAGAGGACATCGCCGCCATCGCCGCCGCCGTCCACGAGGTGGGAGGACTGCTCTACTACGACGGAGCCAACCTCAACGCCATCCTGGGCGTGGTCCGCCCCGGCGACATGGGTTTCGACATCGTGCACATGAACCTCCACAAGACGTTCGCCACTCCCCACGGTGGGGGAGGCCCCGGAGCGGGGCCGGTGGCCGTTTCCGAGCGTCTGGTCCCGTTCCTCCCGGGCCCCCGGGCCGTGCGGGTGGAGTCGGCTGACCAGTCGCCCGTCTACGAATGGATGATGCCGCCCCAGTCGATCGGCCGGATGCACACCTGGCACGGAAACGCACTGGTCCTGGCCAGAGCGCTGGCGTACATCCTGGCCAACGGGGGAGACGGGCTCCGTCACATCGCCGAGACGGCGGTACTCAACGCCAACTGGATCCGGCAGCGGCTGACCGGCACCTACGACGTTCCCTTCGACCGCCCGTGCATGCACGAGGTCGTGCTCTCGGTTCGCACCCTCAAGCAGGCCCACGGCGTACGCGCCCTCGACGTGGCCAAGAGGCTGCTCGAGGAGGGGTTCCATGCTCCGACCGTCTACTTCCCGCTCATCGTGGACGAGGCGCTCATGATCGAGCCCACCGAGACCGAGAGCCCCCAGACCCTGGAGGCCCTGGCCGAATCGTTGGAGCGGATCGCCTACGAGGCGAACACCCACGAGGAGGGCTGGATGGCGGAATTCCCACACGAGACCCCGGTGCGGAGAGTGGACGAGGCCAAGGCGGCCCGGACCTTGGTCCCCACGTTCGACGCCAGGGGCTGAGCTCCTCGCCGGCGATCCGTGGACGGCATCTTCACCACCCGCCTGGTGGACCCTTATCTCAAGTTCCACAAGTTCATCTACGAGAAGACGGATGGGCGCTTCGGCAAGCACAGCAACCGGGTCCCCGCACTCCTGCTCACCACCACCGGACGGAAGTCCGGGCTGCCCCGCACCAACGGTCTCACCTACTGTCGCGACCGCGGCGACGTCATCGTGGTGGCCTCCAATGGAGGAAGCGACCGACCTCCCGCATGGCTCCTCAATCTCCAAGCCGATCCCGCGGTGACCGTTCGCCTCGGCCGCCAGGTGACGCGGGCGGTGGCACGGGTGGCCGACGCCGATGAGCGGGCGCAGCTCTGGCCCCTGGTCAACCGCACCAATCGAGGGATGTCTCGCCTCTTCCATCGGGGGGTGACCGGTCGCTACGACGTCTATCAACGACACACCCAACGGGAGATCCCCGTGGTCGTCATCACCCTCGAGCGAGACCCCGACCCGACGGACGACTGATCGCTCCCTCGAGACCCGGGACCAGTCCCGAGCCGCTCAGTCGAGAAGGTCTGGCTGTTCGCGCACGATCCGATCGAACAGGGGTTGGAAGCTGAACCAGCCGGCCAGGTGGGAGCCGACCTGGCCCTCGGTCATGCGGGCCATCTCGGCGTCGATGAGGACGGGCGTGCCCGCCGAGGAGGCGAGAAT
>DASZGT010000022.1:0-5854 GCA_035938575.1 Acidimicrobiales bacterium | reverse complement strand
GGCAGCACGGTGGGTCTGAGCTATCCGTCCTCGACGGCGACGGCCGACGTAGTTTCGTGCCCGGCGGCGGGTCAGATCACCTGCATCGCCGCCGGTGAAGGTACGACCGGATCGCTGGGGGGCACGCCACCAGCGGCCACTCTGGCCTGGACGTCCGGGTCGAACTGGTCATCGGCATCGGTCCCGTCGAGCCCCTCGGCCGTGACCAGAATCGCCTCGGTGGCTTGTGCAGGGACCACCGCGTGCATCGGGGTTGGCTATGGATACACCGGGGCCGCCGCGCACGGCGTCATCCTGGCCGACAACGCCACCACCCCTGGCACTATCACCGAGGACAGCCTGCCGGGCACGGTGACCTCACTGTCCCAGGTGGTGTGCCCGTCTTCGACAGCGTGCGTGGCATGGGGAACCGGAAGCGCCGGGCCCGTGGTGTTGGCGGGGACCATCTCGGCCGGAGGTGACACGTGGAATGCGGTGTCCCTGCCCGCCACCATAACCACCCTCAATCAGGTGGCCTGCACCGCCGCACTGGCATGTGTGGCCGTCGGGAACGGCGGCGGAACGGGCTTGGCCGCGTCCGGGCCGATCTACGGCGCCGGGGGTGCACCCGCGGCGGGTACGTGGGTACTGAGCAACCCGCCATCCGGGTTCACCCTGACCAACCTCTCCCAGGTGGCGTGCCCCGCCGCCCTGGCTTGTATGGCCATTGGCGCCGGCACGGTCGGTGGCGTCGCCGGGCTGATCGTGACCTCGGGCAGCCCGGCCGTCCCGGCCAACGGGCTCGGATCGGTCCTCAACTGGACCCGGGATGCCAATCCGACCCCCGCCCCAACCTCGTTCTCCCAGCTGATCTGTCCGTCCGCGACTACCTGCCTGGTGACAGGAGCCAATGCCTCCCAGGCGATCATCTACTCGGGGGCACCCGGCGTTGCCACCCTGACCAGCGACCCGGTTCCGGCCAGCACGCAATCGCTGTCCCAGGTGGTCTGTCCGTCCGGGACCGTGTGTGTGGCCATCGGATCCGGCACGAGCGGACCGGTGGTCCTGTCCGGTGCCATCGGCACCCCGGACACCTGGTCATCCCCGGCTGCCCTCGGCATCCCGAGTGGTATCACCGCGGTGTCGGCCGTCTCCTGCCCCAACGCCACCTCCTGCGCCATTGCCGCCTCGACCAACGATGCCAACAACAACCCGCTGGCGGCCATCCTCTCCGGCTCGCCAGGGCCCAGTGCGACGTGGTCGAGCGCCGCCATCCCCGCGGTGGATGCCAGCACGCTGTACCTGACCGGAATTGCCTGCACCCCGACGGGCGGCACCGCAACCTGCTCGGCGGTGGGCACGTCCTCGACCGGTGCGGTGATCATGATGTCGAAGGGGGGTCCGGGCGGGACCTGGAACGACGACACCGCCGATGCAGCTGTCAGCTTGAACGGCAGCCCCACGTCCAACATTCCCATCGAGGTCACCAACAGCGCCCTCACCAATCAAAGCGGTGCGAACGGCGCCTGGAATCCGGTGGCAGCGACACCCTCCGGTAGCGCCAACACCACTTCGCTCCCGGACATCTATCCCTTCGCTTCCGGCTACGGCGTGTTCGCCGGCGACTGCACCGCCGAGGACACCACCAACGGCCCGGGGACCACCACCGCAGCCACCACTCCGGGCAACACCTTCGTCTCCCCGAGCACGACCGTCCCCCTCGCCGTCCTGCCCATACAGGTCTACTCGTCCGTTGGCGTTCCCGAGTCGGGTGACATCCTGACCCTCACCGCCACCACTGGTGGTTGTGCGGCGGACACATATGCCCTCCAGTCAACCGGACCTGACGGGGTGAGTCGCACCGAAGTCCCCTTCGGTACCTACACGCTGAAGGTGAAGTTGCCGGTGGGGAATACCTCGACCACCTACGCCGTGGTCGTGGCGCCGGGCAAGGTAACCATCGGCACGCAACACCTGCTGCCCCAGCCCGCAACAGTGGTCGGTCCATGAGACAGCAGATGCCATTGGCCCGATCGGGGCCAGCGCTGCTCAGCGGCTTCCGACTGCGGGTGCAGAGCAGAGACGATGTCGGGTTCTCCCTGGTCGAGCTCATGATCGCCTTCGCCACCTTCGCCACCCTGATCACGCTGGTGGCCATCTCCATCGACACGTTTCTGGGCGTGAGCAATCAGGTCCAATCGTCCTACACGAACGCCAACCAGATCCTTCCGGTCACTACCAGCATCCAGCGCCTGATCAGGACCGAGGTGGAGCCCGGCCCTCCATCGGCGACGGGAGTGCCCGTTCCTCCGTTCGCCGTCGGGGCCGTGACGGGGACCTCGGCCACCTTCTACGCCAACGTCGGCGTTGCCGGCCAACCGGCCAAGGTGGTGGCCACACTGACCGGCACTACCTTCAAGGTGACAGATCAGGTTGCTGACCCCGGCACCTGTCCTCTGAGTGCGGCCTCGGCGCTCACCTGCAAGTTCACCGTGAACCCGGCCAAACCGGTGGCCACAATGGCCAACGTCGTCAATGCGTCCTGGCCCTCGGTGGGCTCCCCCACGCCGGTGTTCACCTACACCCTGCTCGACACCTCGGGCGGTGGGGCTGGGGTGCAGCAGACGGTCACCAACACCTCGGTCTTCAACTCATGCACGGCGTCGGCGGATCTCGCCGTCTCATGCCCGGGTGATGCCGTGCAGGGCGTGGAGATGGACCTGGTCATCAAGAGTCCCGGCTCCAGGTCGTTGGCTCCCGCCGAGGACGACACCACCGTGTATCGGCTCTCGTCGAATTCCTTTCTCTACAGCCCGACGGTGGGGTGACGGCAATGCGCAACCGCAGGCGTACTGGGATCGATATCGCCGAGAGGAGCCCGTTTGTTCGGGCCTGCACCCGGCGCTGGCGTCGCTCGGCGCGAGATGCCGGGCAGGCCGCCCTGATCATGGTGGTGGGCTTGTCGGTCCTGTTGATGACGATCGGGGCGATGATGGTCCAACAGACCATCCAGACGGCTCCCCTCCTGCAGGCGGACAGCGTGCAGCACTATGCCTACCGGGCGCTACAGGCCGGTATGAACACCTATCAGAGCATCGTCAACACCAACCCGAATCTGGCCAACTGCAACACCTCCACCAATGGAAGCGCCCTCTGCGTGGGCGCTCGCTACCAAAAGTGGAACCTGGTCTCCAATACCGACGGTGGCGGTGGTGTGGTGCCCGAGTGGTACCTGTTCGACAACCCTCAGCCCGTGTTCAACGCCGACGGGTCACTGGCCACCCTCCAGGTACAGATCGTCGGCGTCGCCGGGTTCCCCAGTCACTACGCCTACCAGTCCTCGGTAGCCAACCTCGCACCGGTCAACGGTTTCCTCACGGTGGTGTGGTGGAGCGACTACGAAGCCTCGGACCCGGCCGTGAACAACCCCAACTACATTTCCGGCAACCTCTGCCAGTATGACTGGAACAACGGCTACAACGGGGCGGGACCGAATTGTGGCCCCGTCTATTTCGGGCCGGCGGACACCATCAACGGCCCCGTGTTCTCCAATGACTCGATCTACGTGTCGAACGGGGGCGGCCCGAATGGCCCCAACTTCGGCGCCGCCTCGCCGTGGGCATCGGTGAAGACCCACGATCCAAACTGCATCTTCACCGATCCGAGTTGCCCGATGAGCGACCCGACCAATGTCGGCCACTATGCGGCGCCGCCTTTGAGCGCCGACAACCAGCCGCACCAGACCGCCCCAGTTGACGACGCCCAGCTCGCCCAAGTGGCGGCACTGGCAGCACCGAACAACGGCTGCGTCTACTACGGCCCGACCACCATCACCCTGACGGGATCGACGATGACGGTGACCAGCCCCGACACCAAGGTGGCCAGTACCGGCTGCCCCAACAACGGTGCATCAGGAAGCCTCCCGCCGAACGGTGTCGTCTACGTCAATGATGCCGTCGCCACCGCGGTCAACCCCAACAGCCAGCTGCACGGGGCCGGAACCAACCCGTTCGACGACTCGGCTCACAACGGCCGATACGCACAGACTTGCGGAAACTACAACAACGCGAGTGGGTCTTCGATGCCGTGCTATTTCGGTTGGACCGGCTCGGCCAAGCAGGATACCGAAGGTGACGCCTTCGTGAGCGGGAACCTGGCGGGGAGCGCGTCGGTCTTCGGGGCCCTGACCATCGGCACATCCAACGACATCATCATCGATGGCAATCTGACCTACTCGGACTGCTCGGGAAACTGGAAAGGCACGGCCCACGAGAGCGCCTGCAACTACCGCACCGACGGCAAGAACGACGCGCTCGGCCTCATCGCCCAGCACTACGTCGAGGTCAATCACCCCATCGATCCCCAGAATCCGGCAAACACGCTGCTCCCGGTGTGCGGCTCGGCACAGGCCAACGCAGTCACCCCGCATCTGGTCGCTCCTCTATGCCAGCCGCTCGACTCCTCCAACAACATCACCATCGACGCCGCCGTTCTGGCCCTCAACCAGTCGTTCGGGGCCAACAACTACGCGACCGGTAGCCAACTGGGGGACATCATCCTCTACGGCTCCCTGCAGCAAGAGGCGCGGGGTGCCGTCGGCCTCATTGGCAACTCGGGCTTCCTCAAGTTCTACACCTGGGACCCGCGGCTGGAGCTGGCCGCCCCCCCCAGCTATCTCAATCCCGGTACGTCGTCCTATGCCGTCGACTCATCGTCCATCTCACCCCAGATCACCTGCCCCCCCCTGAAGAACGTCTATGGCACGGCGGGCACCACAGCGTGCCCGGTCGTCCCGGCACCCTGACGGCACCGTTGGACCAGCAATAGGTCGACAGGGACGCGTCGTTCACTGCGGCCCGACCCGCGTCAGAGCCCCCGGCACCGGCAGGTAGCCTGCACAACCCATGCCCCTGCAGACCCGCGACGACATCCGCAACGTGGCCATCGTGGCCCACGTCGACCATGGCAAGACCACCCTGGTGGACGCCATGCTGTGGCAGTCCGGCGCCTTCCGGGCCAACGAGTCGGTCAACGAGCGGGTCATGGACTCGGGGGACCTGGAGCGTGAGAAGGGCATCACCATCCTGGCCAAGAACACCGCCGTCCTCCACAACGGGGTCAAGATCAACATCATCGACACCCCCGGCCACGCCGACTTCGGGGGCGAGGTCGAGCGGGGCCTGACCATGGTCGACGGCGTCCTTCTCCTGGTCGACGCGTCCGAGGGACCCCTGCCCCAGACCCGGTTCGTGCTCCGCAAGGCGCTCGAGGCCAGGCTGCCGGTGGTCCTGGTGGTCAACAAGGTCGACCGGGCCGACGCCCGCATCGACGAGGTGGTCCACGAGGTGGAGGAGCTGTTCCTCGACCTCGACGCCGACGAGCACCAGATCGACTTCCCCATCCTGTTCGCCAACGCCCGGGCCGGCTGGGCCGCCACCGAACAGGGCGTGGAGGGGACCGACCTCGAACCGCTGTTCCAGGCCATCGTCGATCGCATCCCCGCCCCCCACTTCGACCCCGACGCGCCCCTGCAGGCGATCGTGTCCAACCTCGACGCCTCCCCCTACCTCGGTCGCCTGGCCATCTGCCGGGTGCACAACGGCACCTTGCGCAAAGGGTCGACCGTGGCCTGGTGCAAGCTCGACGGCACCATCGAGCGCACCAAGATCACCGAGCTGTACATCACCGACGCCCTCGATCGGGTGGATGCCGCCGAAGCCGGGCCGGGCGAGATCGCCGCCGTGGCCGGCATGGCCGAGATCACCATCGGCGAGACGTTGGCCGACCCCGATGATCCCCGCCCCCTGCCCGTCATCACCGTCGACGAGCCCAGCCTGTCCATGACCATCGGCATCAACACGTCCCCGCTGGCCGG
>DASZGT010000021.1:0-4983 GCA_035938575.1 Acidimicrobiales bacterium | reverse complement strand
GAGAAGTACGAGGTGAAGGGGAGCTCGGGGAACGTGTTCACCTCGAGGGCCTCCGCCCGCCCGATGAAGTCGATCTGGGCCTCGCCCGCCACCTCGTCGGCGAAGCGGGTGCACCGGCTGCACTGGATGCAGCGCTCCCGGTCGAGCAGCACCAACTCGGAGATGGCGATCGGCTTCTCGAAGTGACGCTTCTCCTCGACGAAACGCGACTCGCCCGGACCGTAGGCCAGGGTCTGATCCTGCAGGGGGCACTCGCCGCCCTTGTCGCACACCGGGCAGTCGAGCGGGTGGTTGATCAGCAGGAATTCGAGGACACCGTCCTGAGCCTTCTTGACCTTGTCGGAGTCGGTGACCACCGAGGCTCCCGCCTGCACCTCGATGAAGCAGCTGGGCTGCAGGGAGGCGCCCCGGGGTGAGCTGACCTCGACCAGGCACATCCGGCACACACCCACCGACTTCATCCGGGGGTGGTAGCAGAACCGGGGGATGAAGGTGCCTGCCCGCTCGGCCGCGGCGATGAGCATCTCGCCCTTGGGGGCGCTGACCTCGCGTCCGTCGAGGGTGAAGGTCACCGTCTCGACCGGCGCGCCGTCGACGCCGGTGGCCACCGACGGGCCGGCGCCGGAGGAAGAGCTGCCGGGGGAAGAGCTGCCGGGGGAAGCCGTCGTCCGCTCACTCATAGGGGCAGCCTTCGTCTTTGATGTGCACGAGGAACTCGTCCCGGAACATCTCGATGGCCGAGGCGATGGACGAGGGGATGGAGGGGCCGAGCACGCAGATGGTGGTCTGCTGGGGAGGCCAGGTCAGACCGGGAGCGATGTTGTCGCACGCATCGAGGAGGAGGTCGAGGTCCTGCTCGCGGCCGTAGCCCGTCTCGATGCGGGCCATGATGCGCTCGAGCCAGCCCGAGCCCTCGCGACAGGGGGTGCACTGCCCGCACGACTCTCGGGCGAAGAACTTGGTGATCCGCCACGAGGCCCGCACCGGGCAGGTGTGGTCGTCCATGACCACCACCGATCCGGAGCCCAGCATGGAGCCGGCCGAGCCCACCTCGTCCTGGCCCAGGGGAAGGTCGACCTGGTCCGGTCCGAACCACGGTGCCGACACGCCGCCGGGGATGAATGCCTTCAGGGCCCGGCCGTGAGGGATGCCGCCGCCCAGCACCGGGGCGTGGATGAGGTCGTGGAAGGTGGTCTTGACCATCTCGAGCTCGAACACGCCCGGGTGGTTGACGTGCCCGGCCAGGGCGAACAGGCGGGTGCCCGTGGACCGGCCCTCTCCGAGCGAGGCAAACGCCGCCCCACCGTGGAGCACGATCCACGGGAGGTTGGACATCGTCTCCACGTTGTTGACCACGGTGGGCTCGCCGTACAGGCCGATGGCCGCGGGGAAGAACGGCGGCTTGATGCGGGGGAACCCGCGCTTTCCCTCCAGCGACTCCAACAGTGCGGTCTCCTCACCGCAGATGTAGGCGCCGGCGCCCGGATGCACGACGATGTCGACCGAGAAGCCCGAGCCGAAGATGTCGGCACCCACCGCCCCGAAGGTGTAAGCGTCGTTGAGGGCGGCCTGCACCCGCTCGAGGCCGAGGGCGAACTCGCCGCGCACGAAGATGAACACCTGGGTGACCTGGAGGGCGAAGGCGGCGATGAGGACGCCCTCGATGAGCTGGTGGGGGTCCCGCTCGATGAGCAGGTGGTCCTTAAAAGTGGCCGGCTCGCTCTCGTCTCCGTTGACCACCAGATAGGTCACCGGGTTCTTGCGCAGCATGGCCCACTTGCGCCCGGCGGGGAAGCCCGCCCCGCCCCGACCGAGCAGGCTGGCCGTGTCCACCTCGTGCGCCACCGCCTCCGGGGTCATGGTCAATGCCTGGCGAAGCCCGTCGTAGCCGCCGGTGGCCAGGAAACGCTCGAGGGTGTGCGAGTCGGGATACCCCAGTCGGCCGGTGATGATCTTCGGTGCTTCGGTGACGGCCACTACGAGCTTCCCCTGGCGCCGTCAGGGGCGGTCTTGGCGGCCTCCGCCGCTTCACTCCGTCGGCTCTGGGCCTCGGCCATGGCCGCCCGCTCCGCCGCCACCCGGGAGGGATCCGCCTGCAGCCCGGTGCGGCGGCGCACCCGGACCAAGGTGCCATGGTCGGGGATGTCCTCCGAGCGGGCCCCCGTGCGCAGCTCGGAGATGAGCTCATCGAACGAGGCCGGGGTCTGGGCGCCGACGAAGCGGTGGTTCACCTGCACGCACGGCGCCCGGTCGCAGTCGGCCAGGCACTCGGCCTCTTCCAGCGTGACGCTCCCGTCCACCGTGGTGCCGCCGGCGTTCACCCCCAGGGACGCCTCGGCGTGCTCCAGCAGCTCTGCCGCCCCGTTGAGGAGGCAGGCGATGTTGGTGCACACCGCCACCACATGGTGGCCCACCGGCTCGGTGTGCAACATGTCGTAGAACGAGGCGGTGCCGAGCACCTCGGCGGGGGTGACGCCGACCAGCCCGGCGATGTCGGTCATGGCCGCGGGCGTGAGCCATCCGTCCTGTTCCTGGGCCAGGTGGCAGAGGGGGATGAGCGCGGATCGGGGCTCCGGGTACAGGGAGATGACCTGTCGGGCCTGATCCAACGTGTCCGTAGACAGATGACGGACCGACCACGCGTCGGGGGCGCCGAGACGCCGGGGGGTCCCGATCGGGGTGCCGGCCTCCGCACTCATCGATCCACCTCCCCCATCACCGGGTCGATGGTCGAGCAGACCGCCACGGCGTCGGCCACCAGCCCACCGCGCATCATGAGGGGGAGGCCCTGCAGATTGACGAAGCTCGGCCCCCGGATGTGCATCCGGTAGGGCTTGGGCGATCCGTCCGACACCAGGTAGCAACCGAGCTCGCCCCTCGGGGACTCGACGGCGACGTAGACCTCGCCCTCGGGGACCTTGAAGCCCTCGGTGAACACCTTGAAGTGGTGAATGAGCGCTTCCATCGATTCGTCGATGCGCCCCCGCGGCGGCGGTGTCACCTTTTTGTCCTGCACCCGGTAGTCGCCGGCGGGCATCTTCTCCACGATCTGCCGGATGATCCTCACCGACTCGCGGATCTCGTTCAGTCGGATCGAGTACCGGTCGAAATTGTCGCCGTAGGTCCCGACGATCACGTCGAACTCCACCTCGTCGTAGCGGAGGTAGGGCATGGACCGGCGGAGATCCCACGGCACTCCCGTCGACCGCAGGATCGGACCGGTGAGGCTGAGCGCCAGCGCCTCCTCGGCCGACAGGGCGCCCACCGCCTCCTGCCGTTGGCGGAACACCGGCTGCCCCGTGAGCAGCTCGTCGTACTCGTCGGTCCGCGCCATCACCGTGTCGCAGATGACGGCGACGTCGTCCTCCCATCCGTCGGGCAGGTCGGCGGCGGTGCCTCCCGGCCGGATGAAGTTGTGATTCATCCGCAGCCCCGTCGCCTTCTCGAAGAAGGCCAGCACCATCTCGCGCTCGCGGAACCCGTAGATCATCATGGACGTCGATCCCAGGTCCATCCCGTTGGTGGCCATCCACATGAGGTGGGAGGACACCCGGTTCAGCTCGACCAGCAGCATGCGGATCCAGTCCGAGCGCGGAGGCATCTCCACCCCCAGGAGCGCTTCGACCGCCAGCGACAGCACCAACTCGTTGTGGAGCGGGGCCAGGTAGTCCATACGTGTGACGTTGGTCGATCCCTGGACGTAGGTGAGCTCCTCCGCCGTCTTCTCCATACCGGTGTGCAGGTAGCCGATGACCGGCTTGGTCCTGAGCACCGTCTCACCGTCGAGCTCGAGCATCAGTCGGAGCACGCCGTGGGTGGAGGGATGCTGGGGCCCCATGTTGATGATCATGGTCTCGTCGTCGGACCGCTCGATATCGATGTCCGACGGGTCGACAGCCACGCCCTCGGGGAGCCGGAGGACGGCGCCGACCTCGCGGCGCAGCTCCCCCGGATCGGTGTCCGAGCGGCCCGACAGCTCCTGGACGCCCTCCGAGGTCTCCGCCCTCAGTCCCTTGGCCTCGCCCCCGGGGCCGCGGCTCAGGAATTCGTCGCCCGAGACGGGCGGATCCAGCACGGTGTCGGGATGGGGCTCCGGCGCCGCGGCACCGTCGGCCCGGGGAGTGGCCGTCACATCGCTCATCGCGGCCCGGGTGCTTCCTTGAATTGGACCGGCACCCGACCAACCCCGTAGTCCTTGCGGAGGGGATGCCCTTCCCAGTCCTCGGGCATGAGGATCCGCGTCATGTCCGGGTGGCCCTCGAAGACCACGCCGAACAGGTCGTACGCCTCCCGCTCCATGGCCTCGACGCCCGGATACTGGTCGAAGAGCGACGGGGCCACACAGTCGGCTTCGGGCACCTGTACCCGTATCCGCACCCGACGGGCCTGACTGAGCGACAGCAGGTTCACCACCACTTCGAACCGCTCGGGATCGACCCCCTCGGGGAGCCGGCGGCCCGGATGGGCCAGATAGTCGACCGCACACAGGTCGGCGCACATCTCGAACCCGCTCTGGCGGTACTCCCTCACGACCGCCACGTACTGCTCGCGGGTGGGGAAGACGACCTCTTGGGGGGGTCGGCCGGGTACCCGCGAGGAGCCTCCGCCCGCCTCGCTCACGTCCCGGGGCCCGTCGGCCACCTCGGCCCCGCCGGCCACGGTCACAGCGGCTCACCCACGCTGCGGGCGATCACCGGGTTGCGCTTGGGGGTGCCCAGGTGGACGGCATCGGGTCGGTCCGGGGTCCACCCCGACGTCGTCTCGTCACCCCGGGTCCGGCCGTCGTCGGTGTCGCCGCCCTGATCGTCGGCCAGGCTGACGGCGCCCGGTCCCAGTGCCGGCTCACGGTGGGTGATGTCGTTGGTCCGCACCTTCTCGTGGAGGGTCAGGATGGCGTGGATGAGGGTCTCGGGGGTCGGGGGGCACCCGGGGGCATAGACATCGACCGGCACGATCTGGTCCACGCCCTGGACGATGGCGTAG
>DASZGT010000020.1:0-2094 GCA_035938575.1 Acidimicrobiales bacterium | reverse complement strand
CACCGCTCGGCGCTCGGTGGCCGACGCCTGTTGGGTCACCTATCGTACCGGCGTGGCGCCTCACACCGGTCTGTCGGCCCGAATCGAACTGCAGGTGACCGAGGCCGACACCGCGGAGGCCTTTCGCACGGGCTCCGTCCCCGTGCTGGCGACCCCCCGGCTCATTGCGCTGTGCGAGGAGGCCAGCTGCTCCGCCATCGCTGAGTCGCTCCCGGGGAATTGCACGTCGGTGGCCAAACGCGTGCAGTTCGACCATCTGGTGCCCGTAGGGGTCGGAGGAACGGTGTGGGCCGAGGCCACCCTGGACCGCATCGAGGGTCGCCGCCTCGTCTTCACCCTCTCGGTCTCGGAGAGCGCCGGCCTGGTGGCGGCGGGCAAGCTGATCCGGGTCGTCGTGGACCGGACGGCGTTCTTGTCGAACGTCCGCTGACCTCGGCGTCCGCTCGAAGCCCGAACCGCAGCCGGAGCCCCGAACCCGGAGGGCGAGTGCCGGGTGCGGCTGCGCTCAGAGGTTCTTGCCGATCATCCCCCCCAGCACCCCGCCGATCCCGGCGTCGGCGACCGGGTGGTTGTCGCCCTGTGGCAGGTAGGGGGCGATGGCTTGCGCCAGTACCGGCACCGGCATGCTCTGCAGCCAGACCGTCCCGGGGCCGGTCAGCGACACCAGGTGATAGCCGTCGCCCCCGAAGGCGATGTTCTTGATGCCCGACAGCCGGGTGATGGTGAAGCTCACGCAGTCCTCGAACAGCCCGACGTGCCCCGGGTGGACCAGCATGCTCTGGCCCGGGGCCAGCTCGTAGGTGGTGATCTCGCCGGACAGTTCGATCCAGGCCTGACCCTGGCCTTCGAGGCGCTGGAGGATGAAGCCGTCACCGCCGTAGAACGCCCCACGCATCGTCTGCTGCATGCCGACGGTGGGCACCACGCCGTCGGTGCCGCACACCCAGCCGTGCCGATGGACCAGGTAGCCCCGTCCATTCTCGATGGTCACCGGGAAGATCCGGCCCGGAAGCTTGGCCCCGAACGCCACCATGCCCTGGCCGCCCTGCGCCTCGTACTTGGTGAGGAAGATCCCGCCGCCCCCGATGGCCCGCTTGAGCCCGCTCATCAGACCCTTCTGGCCGCCGGTGGCCGTGGTCTGCGACAGCTGCACGTTCGGCGACATCCACGACAACTCGCCGTGGCTGGAGATGATCGACTCACCCGACTCGAGGATCATCTCCAGGAGCGGCATCGTGGTGCCCTTGACTTCGGCTTGCATGGTCTCTCCTTCGTGGCCGGGAGCGTGGCGCCCGGCTCCAGTTGGGTACCGCTATCTTGCTCGGATCGGCCCCGGGGAACGAGGATGCTGCGTTGGACCACGTGCTCGAGTACGTGCTCGAGCATGGGGTGCCCGGGCGCCTCGGCAGGCCCGGCGAGGACAACGCCGTGGCCGATCCGCGGTCCTGGCCCCGGCCACAGGGAGCGCCCGGCGGATCGGGGCCGCAACCCTGTGCGCTGGTAGCCTGGCCGAAAGGCCCACTCTTCGCTCATGATCCTCGAACACATCGACAGCCCCGCCGACCTCCGCACGCTCTCGCCAGAGGAGCTGAGCACGTTGTCGGCCGAGATCCGTGGCTTCATCGTCGATGCCGTCACCGCCACGGGCGGACATCTGGGATCCAACCTGGGCGTGGTGGAGCTGACCCTGGCCCTTCACCGCACGTTCGACTCACCGAGGGACGTGGTCCTGTGGGACACCGGGCACCAGGCCTACGTGCACAAATTGGTCACCGGTCGGCGAGAGGCCTTTTCCAGCCTCCGTCAGGCCGACGGGCTCTCGGGCTATCCGAACCGCACCGAGTCCGAGCACGACTGGGTGGAGAACAGCCACGCCTCGACCATCCTCAGCTACGCCCACGGTCTGGCCAGCGCCTTCGAGCTCCAGGGCAGCAACCGGCGGGTGATCGCCGTGGTGGGCGACGGCGCCCTGACCGGCGGCATGGCCTACGAGGCCCTCAACAACCTGGGCCACTCGGGCAAGCCGGTGGTCATCGTGCTCAACGACAACGGGCGCTCGTATGCGCCCACCGTGTCGCGGCTGTCGCTCAGCCT
>DASZGT010000019.1:0-3377 GCA_035938575.1 Acidimicrobiales bacterium | reverse complement strand
CGCCCTCGTAGTTGATGTAGTCGAGGATCTCCAGGGCCCGCACCTGCCGGATCTCGCCGCACAGGCCCATGAGGGTCATGGGGAGGAGGTCGTTGGCGAAGCCGGGGTCGATGCCGGTGGTGAAGCACGACGATCCGCCGGCCTCGCAGGCCTCGGTGATCGGATCGACCCACGCCGGTGGGTTCTGGGTCATGGTCGGCCACACCCAGGGCGTCATGGCCGTCGAGCACACGTCGATACCGGCCCCTAGGAACGTCCCGATGTCGCGGATGTTGTCGTTGGCGTGGGCGGCGGTGGGCCCGAAGTGGACGAGGGCGTCGGGTCGGAGGCCGATGAGTGCCTCCCGGTCGTCGGTCGCGGCCATGCCGATGGGGTCGATGCCGCAGAGACGGCCCACGTCCACGCCGACCTTGTCCGGGTTGCTCACGCCCACGCCGACCAGCTCGAAGGCGGGGTGGCGCAGCACCTCGGGGATGACCATCCTGCCCACGAACCCGGTCCCCCAGATCACGACCCGCTTCGGCGCGGCGGTCATCGCAGCATCTCGCCGGAGTTGACCAGCAGGTACTGGCCGGTGACCGCCTTGGCGTGGTCCGAGGCGAAGAAGGCGGCCACGTCGGCGACCTCGCCGTCCTCGGTCATCCGGCGCAGCGGGAACTTGCCCACGATGTCCTCGAGCACCGCTTCGGTGCTGCGGCCCTGGCTCTTGGCCGTGCCCGTCACGTACATCTCGACGTTGGGACCCCACATCCACGACGGGACCACCATGTTGCAGCGGATGTTGTCGGGGCCGAGCTCGTCGCACAGGTAGTACATGGCCGAGAGCAGAGCGCTCTTGGATGCGGCGTAGCCGCCCTGGGGCAGCGCGGGCTGGAACATGGATTGGGAGCCGATGAGCACCACCGAGCCCCCGCCCCCGGCCTTCATGGCCTCCGCCACCGGGCGGATGACGGTGAGGGCGCCGATGACATTGGTCTCGAAGGCCTTGCGCCAGGCCTCGAACTTGAGGTCGTAGAGGCCGCCCCAGACGTTTTCGTAGGCTGCCACCTGGATCAGGGCGTCCACCGAGCCGAACCGGTGCCGGGCCAGCTCCACCAGCGAGGCGCAGGAGTCGGCGTCGGTGATGTCGGTCACCTGGGTGGCGACGTGCTCGCCGCTCGGGTCGAGCTCCGAGGCGGTGGCCTCGAGCGTCTCGGCCGTCCTCGCCGCCAGCACCACGTTGGCCCCGTCGCGTAGGGCGCTGGCCGCGCACTCGCGGCCCAAGCCCCCTCCCACCCCGGTCACCACTACGGTCTTCCCCTTGAGCATCATCCCCTTCTTTTATATGTTTGACACCGATGTGTCAATCAGTAAATTGTGGCCGGTGAGACGGGTCGCATGGTCGGGGCAGATCCCCGCCAACGAGGTCGATGCCCGCCGGCGCATCATGGACGCGGCTGTCCGCTGCGTGCAGCAGCACGGGATCGATCGGACCAGCGTGGCCATGATCGCCTCGGAAGCCGGGGTGTCCCGCCCGACGCTGTACGCCTACTTCGAGAACCGCGACGAGATCGTCAACCAGGCGGCCATCGCCGCCAGCGACTCCTTCGTGGAGCGGGTGATCGCCCACAGCCGCCAATTCCATTCGGCCGCCGAGCGGCTGGTCGAGGCCACCCTGTTCTCCGTGAGGGGCATCCGGGCCGAGCCGGCGCTGGCCATTCGCTTTCGCCGCGGTCAGCTCCTCAGCGGCCCCCTCAACCGCGACGAGCTGTTCTACGCCGCGCTCTGCCTGGGCCCGGTGGTGGAGCTGGCGCCGGAACTGGGTGCCTGGATCGACGAGGCCTCCGAGCTGGCGGCGCGGGTCATCATCTCGCTGGTGAGCCGGGAGCCGATCGAGGAGCGCACCGACGACGAGGAGCGGTCCTTCCTCTACCGCTGGTGGCCCCAGGCCCTCGGCGTCGCCGAGGCCGCCCCGTCCGGGCCCGGGTCTCGACCCCGACCCCGTCGGAGCCGCGCAGCCTCGTCGGCCCGATGATGGTGACGGCTCCGTCGTCTCTGGCCTCGACGACCGCCGGGTAGGCTGGATGGTCGCCCCGGTGCGACCGTGCCGCCCCGATCGCAACGCCGATTCCACCCCAGGAGACCCCGTCCCCATGCCATTCGTCTACGACTTCGACCACGCCCATCGCAAGCCCCCGATGGAGATGAAGGACCTCCTCGGCGGCAAGGGCGCAAATCTGGCCGAGATGACGTCGGTGCTCGACCTGCCGGTGCCTCCGGGGTTCACCATCGCCACCACCGCCTGTCGGAGCTACATGGACGGGGGCTGGCCTGACGGGCTGACCGGGGAGGTGGTCAAGGCCAGGGCCAGGCTCGAGAAGAAGATGGGCAAGCGCATCGGCGACCCGGGCGACCCGCTGCTGGTGTCGGTGCGGTCGGGGGCCAAGTTCTCCATGCCAGGAATGATGGACACGGTCCTCAACCTCGGTCTCAACGACCAATCGGTCGAGGGCCTGGCCAAGCAGACCGACGACGAACGATTCGCCTACGACTCGTACCGCCGGTTCGTGGCCATGTACGGCCGGATCGTGCTGGGCATCCCCGGGGACGAGTTCGACGCCCTCCTCGAGGCGGCCAAGGAGCTGGCCGGCACGACCTCGGACGCCGGCGTCCCGGTGGAGCTCCTGCGCTACCTCGTCGATGCCTACCAGCAGATCGTCGAGCGCCACACCGGCCGACCCTTCCCCCAGGACCCGGATGAGCAGCTCCGCGGGGCCATCGAGGCCGTCTTTGCCTCGTGGGACGGCCCCCGGGCCGTGGCCTACCGGGTGCGCGAGCGCATCGCCCACGACCTCGGCACCGCGGTCAACGTGCAGGCCATGGTGTTCGGCAACCGGGACGACACCTCAGGGACCGGCGTGGGCTTCACCCGTGACCCGGCCACCGGGGCCGTGGGCGAGTACGGGGACTTTCTGGTCAATGCCCAGGGCGAGGATGTCGTCGCCGGCATCCGGAACACCGAGCCGTTGTCGGCCCTCAAGGAGAAATTCCCCGACATCCACGGGGAGCTCCTCTCCATCTTCGCCCGCCTCGAAGCCCACTATCGGGACATGTGCGACACCGAGTTCACCATCGAGCAGGGCAAGCTCTGGATGCTCCAGACCCGGGTGGGCAAGCGGACTGGCCGGGCCGCGCTTCGGATGGCCGTGGACATGGCGGCGGAGAAGACCATCCATCTGACCAGGGCCGAGGCCCTCGAGCGGATCACCGGCGAGCATCTCGAGCAGGTGCTCCACCCGCAGTTCACGGGGTCCGGGCACACGGTGCTGGCCCGGGGCCTCGGGGCGTCACCCGGCGCCGCCGTCGGCCGGGTGTACCTGACCGCCGACGACGCCCAG
>DASZGT010000018.1:0-7448 GCA_035938575.1 Acidimicrobiales bacterium | reverse complement strand
ACGGTTCACCCGGTTCGGAGTCGGCTCACAGGAGGAGGTGGTGGCATGGGAGCCGCCCAACCACCTCGGCTACACGATGCTGAAGGGATTCCCCGTGCGCAACTACCGGGCCGACGTGACGTGCACCCCTGATGGATCGGGGACGTTGATCCATTGGTCGGCTACCTTCGATACCAAGATCCCGGGCACCGGGCACCTGATGACGGCGGTACTCGGCCGCACGATCAACCGATTCGCTACCGGTGCGGCAGATTACGCGGACCAGCTCCACGGTCGGGCGCGCTGACATGTTGCGCGAGGCACCGCTGATGGCGTTCATCCCGGTGCGCGACCTGGCCCAGGCCCGGACCTTCTACGGGTCCACCTTGGGGCTTGCGGTGGCCGAGGAGAATCCGTACGCGGTGGTGGTGGACGCCATGGGGACGATGCTGCGCCTCACCCAGGTCGACGAGCTCCGTGTCCAGCCCTTCACCATCGCCGGCTGGG
The DNA here is from genome assembly GCA_035938575.1 of Acidimicrobiales bacterium. Taxonomy (GTDB): domain Bacteria; phylum Actinomycetota; class Acidimicrobiia; order Acidimicrobiales; family RAAP-2; genus Bog-756. Next base: position 6,962 of record DASZGT010000018.1, on the reverse strand, counting down.
AGGTGCCGGACGTCTGTACGGTGATCGACGCCCTCTCGGCCCGAGGTGTCACCTTCACCCACTACGAGGGGATGGGGCAGGACGAACGGGGGATCTGGACGACGCCGGGAGGCGACCAGGTGGCGTGGTTCACCGATCCGGACGGCAACACCCTGTCGCTGACTACGTTCGCCGCGGGTTGAGCCCGACCGGCCATCCGGAATGGCGACCGCACCGCCGGTCCGATGGGTGCACCCCGTGCCGCGGCGCGGAACGATCCGCGAGCACGGCTACGCAGACAGCCGGAGGCGGTACACGATGAACGAAGGGGTCCCGACCAGAGGTCCGAGCTCGACGGGGAATCGCTCCAGGGCCTCGGCCGACGGCTGAGGTTCGACAATCCGCTCGATCAGGAGTCCCGCATCGGCGAAGGCATTGGCCGTCTGGGCCAGCGGACGCCTCCAGAAGTGCTGTGTCACCTCGACTCCGGCCTTCGTCCAGGTGTCGCTGACCAGCTCGATATCGAGATAGCCCCCGCGCTGGTGACCGAGTGGTGGTGCGAAGGGGTGATCCAAGGAGATCACCACCCAGCCTCCGGGGCGCAGCGAGCTGGTGAACGACCGGAGCGGCACCTCCCAGTCTCGGAGGTAGTGCAAGGCGAGGGAGCAGGTGATCCCGTCGACAGATCGTGGTTCCAGCGGCAACGGGTGGGCGAGGTCTGCGACCAGCAGTCGTCCGCGGCCGGCACATCGTCGTCTCGATTCCTCGACCATCGCCGGGCTCAGGTCGATGCCGATCACGTCGGCCCCTTGGTCGAGCAACCACGCACACTGGGCACCGGAACCGCATCCGGCATCGACAACGGTCGACCCCGCCAGCGGCCGGGGTACGAGGGCCCGAACTGCGGGTCGCTCGAGGAATCCGTTGAACGGGCCCCTATCCGTCGTCACCGACCATACGGCAGCCAGGCGGTCGTAGGCGTCCCTCGTTTGCCGCCGGTGGCTCGCCGGGTCGAGCGGTGGCTCGATTTCCAAGGTTGGATCCTTCCCTCGCCTCGACCTGCGTGCACGCATCCCCGCCCTGCGGCCCGGATCGAGGTCTCCCCTCAATTCGGCGCCGTCACCCGGCCGCGGCCATGAGTCGTCGGGCCCTCGTGTTCACCTCGGCGCTGGCCCGTTCGACGTCGACCGTGAGGCAGCGGCCGTGCTCCACCAGCCGGGTACCCGCCACCCAGACATCGGTCACCAGCCGGCTCGATCCCGACCATACGAGGTGCTCGATGAGCTGGGCGTCGTCGAGCAACGGTACGAAGGCCGGGCTGTCGAGATCGACCGCCATCATGTCGGCCTGGGAGCCCGCGGCCAACACGCCCAGATCGGGACGCCCGAGCGCCAGGCCCCCGCCCCGGGTGGCCAGGTCCAGCGCCGCCCCGGCCGGGAGGGCGGCGGCGTCCTTCTCCCTGATCCTCGCCACCATGGCGGCGAGGCGGATCTCCTCCCACAGGTCGAGGTCGTTGTTGGAGGCCGGTCCGTCGGTTCCCAGTCCGACCCGGATACCCCGGGCCAGGAACTCGACGAGGGGGGCCACTCCGGAGGCCAACTTGGCATTGCTCTGGGGACAGTGGGCCACCGCCACGTCGTGACGCTCGTAGATGGCCATGTCCTCGTCGGACAGCCAGACGCTGTGGGCGGCCAGGACCCGTCCGTCCAGGACACCGGCTGCCGCCAACAGCGCCGGCGCAGAGTTGCCGTGCTCGGCGGCGAACAGCGCGCACTCCGCCTCGGTCTCGGCCAGATGGATGTGGAACAGGGCGTCGAGCCCGCGGGCGGCCCTGGCGATATCGGCCAGAACGGGAACGGGCACGGTGTAGGGGGCATGGGGGGCGAACCCCACCTCGATGCGACCCTCCTGGCCGTGTCGTCGTCCGTGGAAGGCGACGATCTCGGCCGTCCGGCCCTCCCACCAGTCGTCGCCGGAGCCCGTGCCCGGCAACTGCAGCACCCCCGGCGTCACCACGGCGCGGGAGCCGGCGTCGACCACGGCATCGGTCAGGGCATCCTCGTGGAAGTAGGCCTCGCAGGTGGTGGTCACGCCGAAGCACAGGAGTTCGGCCGCGGCGAGGGTCATTCCCCAATAGACGTCCTCCGGGGTCAGGTGGGCCTCCTGAGGCCAGAGGACCTCCTTGAGCCAGCGGTCGAGGGGCAAGTTCTCGCCCGAACCGCGGAACAGGGTCATCGGGGAGTGGCAGTGCACGTTGACCAGACCGGGCAGGAGCGCACCCCTCACCCGCACCTCCCGCGCCGGGTGACTGCCGGTCCCCGAGGTTCGGAGGCCGACCGGTCCGACGTGGGTGACGGTCGATCCCGACACCTCCACGACCCCCGGGCGAAGGACCTGGCCCGAACCGTCGCAGGGCACCACCGCATCAGCCCGGTAACGCAGGGTCTCGGGCGGAGCCGTCCCGGCTCCGGGCGAGTCGGGCACTTCAGGGGCCGATCGGTGGAGACGGATCAACCACCGGCACGGTCGGACTCCTCGGCCTCGATGACCGCCAGCTCCTCGATGCGAGCCACATGCCGCCCTCCGTCGAACGGGGTGGCGAGGAACACGTCGACGATGTCGAGTGCCAGCTCGGTGGCCACCACCCGCGCCCCGAGGGACAGGACGTTGGCGTCGTTGTGACGTCGGGCGAAACGCGAGGTGTACTCGTCGTGGCACAGGGCGGCACGGGCCCCGTGGACCTTGTTGGCGGCAATCGCTTCGCCCTGCCCGCTGCCACCGATGACGATGCCCAGGCGGCCCTGGCCCTGCACCACTCGACGAGCGACATCGGCGCAGATGGGCGGGTAGTCGACGGGGACCTCGGAGAACGTGCCGACATCGACCACCTCGTGGTCGCCCTCCTCGAGGTGCCCGATCACCGCACCCTTCAGCACGTACCCGGCATGGTCGGAACCGATTACGAGTCGCATCGGGCAGGCCCCGTCACCTTTGCCTTGATCACCGGATGGCGGCGACCGAGGGCGAACCCCCCGAACCCGGAGAGGAAGTCGAGATAGCGGTCTCTACGATCGTCGATGAGGTAGGCGCCATCGGCACGGACGTACTGGCGATCGAACCCGAGGGCGGTCAGAACCTTGACCAGTTGAGGATTCATGAACTGCGAGTGGAGTTCGAAACTCTCACCCTGGTGCGCTGCCAACAGGGCGGCAAGGTCGAACGGCACAGTCACTCTCCGGTCGGTCTGGGTGCAATCAGCGTACCTGTCACGCAACCGGTGGTCACGGTCCGCACCCTCGCTCCCTCGCCGGACACGAGAGCCGGACGACCTGGTCGCCGTGGTGGCCACCCGCCGGCCGCTCAGGGCCCAGAGCGCACGGCTCGTGCCGTAGGACGGCACGAGCAACGGGCGGGCCCAGGGTGGCGGGTCTGCAGCGCGGGAGCACCGGCCGCGACGTGCTCGTCGCGTTGCTACGATCCGGCCGGGAACCGCCAGTGGACCAGGGGCGACAGTGGACCAGGGGGAGGTACGCGGTATGCGCATCGGATCGCGGTCGTTCGGAATCACCGGTTGGCGAGGTCGGTCCCGGACCGAGCTCATAGCCGAGGCTCCGCCAGCGGAGTCCCGGCGGGCCGCAGCCCCGTCCACAGCTGCACTGTGCCTCGTCGGCGCGTTGATGGTGAGCACGGTGGGGGCGCCGGCGCTCGCCGGTGCGGCGCCGAACCTCTCCCGGACCGGCCCAGGCGTAGCGACCGGGACCGGGGTGGCCACGAAGAGCGTCTCCCCGGGCCCGACGGACGCATCGACCCAGCGGAAGCCCCGGACGGGCCGGGCGCCCACCGGCTGTGACCCGCTCGACCCCACCCAGTGCCTCCTGCCCTATCCCGACGACTACTTCACCGTCCGCGACCGCTCGACTCCGACCGGGCACCGCGTCGACTTTCCCATCTCGGCCATGCCCACAAATGCCAGTGGGGTGCCCATCGACCCGACAGCCTTCAACCGCAACGACGGCTTCAGCCCAGGGACGCCGGTGCTGCTCCATGTCAACGGGATCGACCTGTCCCAGAGCAAGATCGCTCCCATTACCGACATCGGGGCGTCGCTGGACCCCGGTGCTCCGATCGTGATCCTCGATGCCCGGACGGGCCAGCGGGTGGCCTACTGGGCCGAGTTGGATGCCAACGACCCCAACCCGGCCGAGCAGGCGCTCATCATCCATGCCGCCGCCGACTACCGGGACGGCCACCGCTACATCGTCGCCCTGCGCAACCTCAAGGACAGCTCCGGTCAGGTCATCCCACCCAACGCAGTCTTCAAGGACTACCGCGACGGGACACCGACCCCCACCCCGGCCGACCAACGTCGCCGTCCGCACATGGAGGCCATCCTGCAGACCCTGCAGTCCCGGGGAGTCGATCGGCGGAGCCTGTACCTGGCCTGGGACTTCACGGTGGCCAGCCAGCAGAGCCTGACGGGTCCCATGCTCCACATCCGCAATGACGCCTTCAACAAGCTGGGGAGCGGAGCGCCTGCGTTTCAGGTCGACAGCGTGACCAACTTCACCACAGCCCAGGACCCGCGCGTGGCCCGTCACATCGCAGGGACGTTCTCCGTCCCGAGCTACCTGGACCAACCGGGCGGTCCCCCCGGTTCACGGTTCAACCTGGGACCCGACGGACTCCCGGCCCAGATTCCCGGCAACGTGCAGACGGCCAACTTCGAGTGCGTTGTCCCCCGCTCGGTGGTGGCCGACGGTTCGTCATCCACCGCCACCGTCTACCCGGGACATCCCATGCTTTACGGCCACGGTCTCCTCGGCGGCGCCGACGAGGTCAATGCCTCGGTGGTCGAGAACATGGCCACGGTGGGCAATTTCGTCGTGTGCGGAACGGACTGGTTGGGCCTGGCCAGTCAGGACATCGCCACCGATGCGAACATCCTCACCGATCTCTCACAGTTCCCCATCCTGCCCGACCGCGGCCAACAGGGAATGTTGGACTTCCTGTATCTGGGGCGGTTGATGACCAGCCCGGCCGGGTTCGTGTCGAGCCCTGCCTTCGTGGCCGGTTCCTCGCATCCGGTAATCGACACCTCGAGCAGCCTCTCGTACTACGGGAACAGTCAGGGTGGCATCCAGGGAGGAGCCCTGACCGCGGTGTCCCAGGAGTTCACGCGCTCCGTCCTCGGGGTGCCGGGCATGGACTACTCACTGCTGCTCAACCGGAGCGTCGACTTCGATCCCTTCGAGTCCGTGCTCAACGGGAGCTATCCCGACAAACTCGTCCAACAGATCGACCTCGGCCTGATACAGATGCTCTGGGATCGCTCCGAAGCCGATGGTTATGCCCAGTTCATGACCGACCACCCCCTGCCCGGTACTCCGGCGCACCAGGTGCTGTTGGAGGAGGCGTTCGGTGACCACCAGGTGGCCAACATCGCCACGGAGACCGAGGCCCGGACCATCGGCGCTCCTATCCACCAGCCGGCGCTGGCGACCGGTCGCTCACCCGACGCGGTTCCGTTCTACGGCATCACGCCGATCGCCACGCCGATCTTCCAAGGTTCGGCGCTGTTCGTCTGGGACAGCGGCACACCGACGCCGCCCTTGACCAACACCCCCAATCGGGCGGGCCCCGATCCCCACGGTGTCCCCCGCGCCCAGCCGGGTGCCCAATGGCAAGGGGCCACGTTCCTGTTGTCGGGGCTGGTCACCGACCCGTGCGGCAGCGCGGCCTGCGCGGCTGTTCCCTCGGGAGGATAGGGCGACCGGAGGGCGCACCCCGACTCAGGTGTCGAACTTCACCACGCCGCGGACGTTGGAACCAGCCGCCAGGTCGTCATAGCCGTTCTGGACCTGATCGAGGCTGTACTCCTGGGTCACGAGGCTGTCCACTTCGAGGAGGCCGGCCTGGTACAGGCGGAGCAGGTTCGGGATCTGCACCCGAGGGCTGCAGGAGCCGAACACGGTCCCGAGCAGCGCCTGGTTGAACATGGCCAAGTTGAACAGATTGAGGCTCACCTCGTTCTGATTGAACGGGGCGATGGCGGTGGCCACCACCCGGCCGTCCTTGGACGCCAGCTGCATGGCCGGGGCCACGAGGTCACCGGTGAGGACGCCCGGGGTGAGGATCACCACATCGGCCATCCGTCCCTCGGTCAACTCAGGAATCATCAGGTTGGCCTCGAGGATCGAGGCCGCTCCGTGGGTGGCGCCGATCTCCTTGGCCTTCTCCACCTTGAAGGGCAGCGGGTCGACGGCGATGACGTAGCGGGCACCGGCAATCTTCGCTCCCTGGATGGCACCCGATCCCACGCCGCCGCAGCCCACGACCACGACCGTCTCGCCCGGCTTCACCTTGGCCCGGTCCACGGCGGAACCGAAGCCGGTGGAGATGCCGCAACTGATCAGGGCCGCGGCCTTCAGGGACACACCCGGGTCGATCTTGACCAACGACGCCTCGTTGGCCAGCACCGAGTCGGAAAAGGTGCCGAGCTGGGTCATCCGGTTGACGTGCTGGCCGTCGAGGCTGTGGCGCCACTGTCCGTCGCTCATCATGGGCCCGGCCAGGATGGCCATGCCCATGTCACAGAGGTACTGACGCCCGGAGGCGCACCAGAAGCAACGACCGCATGCCGGGATGAACGAGGAGGCCACATGGTCGCCCACGGCCAGCGTCTCCACGCCCGGCCCCACCTCGGTGACGACTCCCGCGCCCTCGTGGCCGCCGATCATCGGGAACATCGACTCGACACCGAAGACCTGGAGGACCTCGGGCGCCGCGCTCATGTCGCCGGTGCGGAGGTGCTCGTCGGAGTGGCACAGGCCCGCATAGGCCATCTTCACCAGGACCTCGTGAGGTCCGGGGGGCTCGACATCGACCTCTTCGACCTTCCACGGCTCGTGGAGCCCGGAACAGACAGCAGCGCGAATCTTCATTTGGGTCGTCCTCCCCTGGTGACGACACCCACCGGGGCGTCG
>DASZGT010000017.1:0-9972 GCA_035938575.1 Acidimicrobiales bacterium | reverse complement strand
GGTGGAGAAGGACCTCGACAAGATCACGCACGACCATGTGGCATCGATCGACAAGCTGCTGGCCCACAAGGAGCAGGAGCTCCTCGAGATCTGACAGATGGTCGGGACCTCCGTGGCCCGGCTGACGAGAGGAAACAACTGTGGACGACGTCCCTGAGGGGCGAGAGGACGATGTGACCCGGACCGATGTTCCGGTGACGCGCCCCGAATCGTCCGGTCCGGCCAGCGATCGCGTCCGGATCGTGGGCGCCGAGCCGGCCGGTGAAGCCACGAACGAACTCCCGGCGGTCCCCGGTGGTGTCGTGCCGGAAGACGCCGAGGCTCCCGATGCAGGATCACCTCCCGGGGTTGCGGGATCGCTCCTCGGTCCGACCGCCATCGATCCTGCCGCGGAAGCCGGTGGATACGGCCTCGATCAACCCACGGTCCGGTTGACGGATGAGCCCGGCGACCCGGGACACACCATCCCTGCCGTCAATCCGGTGTCCCCCGGCGAGACCGCGGTGCCCACCGGCACCCCGGCGGCCACCGAGTTGCCGCACTGGACCGAGCCTCCTACCGGAAAGGTTCCGGCCGTGCTGTCGCGTGATGCCGCCGACGAGGGCTCGGGATCAGCGATCGTGCCGCCGACCTGGCGCGAGGAGGACGCGGACTGGGTGGCCCACGACGAAGAGTTCGAGCCGGCCATGTTCGGCAGCGACCAGGCCGCCCTCGGCTCCCTGGACGAGACGGACCGCTCCCAGGTCGAACGCCGCCCCTGGGAGTTCGACCTCGATTCGGTGAAGCCCGGATCGCCGAGCCCCCACCGGGGTGATGATCCTGACGCCGCCGGCGCCACCGCGGCCACCAGCGACACCACCAACGACCCCATCACCGAACCGACGGACGTGGTGGCATCGGCGCCCGCCGGCCCTGACGCCGGCGACCGCGGCGGGGCCCCTGTCGAGCCCGGACGCACCCCCGACCCTGGGCCGGTGGTCGGCAGACCACCTGCTGTGGGCGCTGCGGTGGCCGGCGCCGAGGCTGGAGCGGCTGGGCGGGAGGAACGACCGGGGCCGGTGGTCAAGGAGCCGATCCTTTCCGCAACCGATGGGGATCCTGTCGTCGAGGGTGGGGGAGAGCCCGAAAAGCCGCGCCCGACCGGATCGGCGCGCCTCGGTCGCGCCCGTCGCAACGGACTGCGGCCGGCGCGCATGCGGGCCAAGCGCCCCGACGACGTCGCCGCCCTCACCGACACACCGCTGGCCGCAGAACCACCCGGGGCGTCGGTCACGGATGTGCCCGGGGCCGGTCGCCGGCGCGGGGGTCTGGCCAGCCTGGCCGCGGCGGACCGCACCGCAGTTCGGGAGGGAGAGCAGAGCCCCATGGACACCGGCGGCCGGGGAGAGACGGATGGGGACGCGGGCACCGGCGCCGCTCCGGAAGGGGGCGCAGCCCCGGCGGGCGGGGGTCGTCGTCGGTTGCACCGGGGGGCACCCTCTGATCGCACCAGGTCACCGCGGGTCGGGGCGGTCGTCGACGGACCGACCGGTGGAGGTCCTCCGTCGCCCCGCCGGGCGCGCCCGCCGGCCAGCGAGTCGGACGTCGTGGGCCCGGGCCCACACGAGGACGCCAGCCCGATCGGAATCCGGGTCGGGACCGGGGTGGCTGCGGCGGTCGTGGCCCTGCTCGCCTTCCGCCTGGGCACGGTGACCTCGCTGGTGCTCAGCGTCGTCGTGGTGACCTTCGCCGCCGGCGAGTGCTTCGGAGTACTCCGGCGGGCCGGGTACCACCCGGCCACCTTGTTGGGCCTCGTCGGCACCATCTCCTTGATGGTCGGTGCGTACACCAAGGGGGTGGCGGCCCTGCCGCTGATTCTGGTGCTGATCACCGTGTTCACGCTGATCTGGTACCTGTTCGGCATCGAGCGAGGGTCACCGGTGGCCGGCACCGCAGCCACGCTGTTGACCGTCGGCTGGGTGTCGCTGCTCGGTGCCTACGCCGGCCTCCTGCTGTCGCCGTCGTCCTTCCCCAACCGGCACGGGATCGCCTTCCTGCTCGGCGCCATCATCGCCACGGTGGCCAACGACGTCGGTGCGCTCGTGATCGGCGGTTGGCTGGGCAGCCGCCCTCTGGCCCCCAACATCAGCCCCAACAAGACATGGGAAGGGCTGTTCGGGGGAGCGGTGTTCTCCATCCTGGCCTCGACCGTGGTGGTGGGGAACATCCACCCCTGGAGCGCCTCGAATGCCGCCCTCCTCGGGGTGGTCGTGGCGATCGTCGCTCCCATCGGGGATCTGTGCGAGTCGATGCTCAAACGGGACCTGCGGCTCAAGGACATGGGCACCCTGTTGCCGGGCCACGGGGGTGTCCTCGACCGGGTCGATGCACTTGTGTTCGTGCTTCCCGCCACCTACTACCTGGTCCGTGCCCTGAATATTGCCTGAAGTTCGGGCAGGCTAGTGGTATGACCAGCTCGGGCGATGCACCGGTGCGGGTGAGCCTCATCGGATCGACCGGCTCCATCGGCACCCAGGCCATCGAGGTGATCGAGGCGTGCCCGGAGCGGTTCGACGTGGTGGCGCTCGGCGCCCATCGATCGGTGGAATTGCTGGCCGACCAGGCCCACCGGCTGCACCCCGAGGTGGTGGCCATCGGGGACGCCGGCTCCGCGGTCCGGCTGAAGGAGATGCTGCCCGCCGGTGTCGAACTGGTGGTGGGGGTGGAGGGCCTGGCCGCCATCGCCACAGTGGCCGACGTGGCCGTCAACGGCGTGGTCGGTTTCGCCGGCCTGTCCGTGACCCTGGCCGCCCTCCAGGCGGGTCGCCGGTTGGCCCTGGCCAACAAGGAGTCGATCATCGCCGGCGCTCCGGTGGTGCAGCAGGCCCGGAGGACGGAGGGAGCCGAGATCATCCCGGTCGATTCGGAGCACTGCGCGCTGCACCAGTGCCTGCGGGCGGGAAACCGCGGCGAGGTGGCCCGGCTGTTGCTGACGGCCTCGGGCGGTCCCTTCCGGGGCCGTTCCCGAGCGGAGCTGGCCCAGGTCGGAGTGGCTGACGCCCTCACCCATCCGACGTGGACGATGGGCCCGAAGATCACGGTGGACTCGTCGACGCTGATGAACAAGGGCCTCGAGGTGATCGAGGCTCACGAGCTCTTCGGGCTGCCCTACGACGCCATCGACGTCGTGGTCCACCCCCAGTCGGTCGTCCACTCCATGGTGGAGTACGCCGACGGGGCGGCGATGGCGCAGTTGTCCATGCCCGACATGCGCCTTCCCATCGGGTACGCCCTGGCCTATCCGGACCGGCTCCCAATGGCCTTCGGAGCCATCGACTGGACCGCGTTGTCCTCGCTCGAATTCGAGGAGCCCGATCGCACGCTCTTCCCCTGCCTCGACCTGGCCTACCGGGCCGGCCGCGCCGGGGACCTGGCCCCGGCGTGGCTCAACGCCGCCAACGAAGTGGCGGTGGCGGCGTTCCTGGCCGGTCGGGTCACGTGGACGGCCATCGCCGCGGTGGTCGAGGGCACCCTCGATCGCTACGACCCCCCCGGGCGGCCCGGTGCGGGCGGGACGGCGGCGCCCCGCACCGTCGACGAGGTGCTCGAGGCCGATGCCGCGGCCCGCCGGGTGGCTGAGGCCGTGGTGGCGGGGCAGGAGGCAGCGTGAGCACCACCGACACCCGGCCCTCCAGGGCGGCGGCATCGGAGCCGGCTCCGGTGGGCCGCGTGGCCGATGGGGTGAAATCGCCGCAGCGATCAGCGGGCGAGCTGATCGCGGCCGTCGTGGTCATCGTGGGCCTGTGCGTGGCTGCCGGCGCCACTGATCTGCTCATCGTGGTGGCCTGCCTCGTGGTCATGGTCATGGTCCACGAGCTCGGCCACCTGCTGGCGGCCAAGCGCAGTGGCATGAAGGTGACCGAGTACTTCCTCGGATTCGGCCCGCGACTGTGGTCCTTTCGGCGGGGCGAGACCGAGTACGGGGTCAAGGCCTTTCCCCTGGGGGGCTACGTGAAGATCCCGGGGATGACCAACCTCGAAGAGGTCGACCCCGCCGACGAGCCCCGTACCTACCGCCAGCAGCCGTTCGGGGCGCGGATGCTGGTGGCGGTGGCCGGCTCGGCCATGCACTTCCTGATGGCCTTCGTCCTCCTGTGGGTCCTGCTGACCTTCGTCGGCGTGCCCAATGCGGGCCAGGTCCAGATCCAGGGGTTGAGTCGGGTGGGGGGTCAGACCAGCCCGGCCGCGGCGGGAGGAATCCGGGCGGGCGACGTGGTGGTGACCGTTGACGGCAAGCCCATCGGCGGGGACGTCAACGCCTTGACCAGCGCCATCCACGATCACCCCGGCGTGCCGGTGGCCGTGGTGGTCGACCGTCTCGGGCGGAAGATCCCTCTGACCGTCACGCCGGCCGACGGACGTGTGCTGCGCGAGCAGGGTGCGGCCCCACCCGCCGGCACCGCCCCCTTCGGGCTGATCGGTGTGAGCCTCGGGTCGCCGGTGCAGCGGGCGGCGCCCCTCCACGCCGTGGCCTCCACCGGCACCGACCTGGTCCACTTCACCTGGGCCTCTGTGGTCGGGGTCGGACATCTCTTCTCGCCCGGCGGGGTGGCCCAGCGCTTCGACCAGCTGAGCAGTGCCAAGGCGGCCGACCAGGCCACGGCCAACGGCACCCGGGTCTCCTCGGCCTACGGGGCGGGGCGGGCGGCCGTCCAGGCGCTCCAGGCCGGGGTCGGCGACCTGCTGCTCATCCTCATCTCCATCAACATCTTCGTGGGGATCTTCAACCTCTTCCCCATGCTCCCGCTCGACGGCGGCCATGTGGCCATCGCCGTCTACGAGAAGATCCGCACCGGCCGGCGCCGGGTCATGTACCACGCCGATGTGGCCAAGCTCATGCCCTTCACCTGGCTGATGCTCATGTTCCTCGGGGTCCTCTTCACCACCTCGCTCCTGACCGACATCCTCCATCCCATGGCCAACCCATTCGGCTGATCGTCGGCCATCGGGGGAGGGCGATGGCACGCCGGTAGCATGGCCACCATGGGACGAACGGCCTGGACCACCACCGAACGGCGGCCCACCCGTCAGATTCACGTGGGTGGCGTGGCCGTCGGGGGTGGCGCCCCGGTCACCGTGCAGTCGATGACCACCACCAAGACGGCCGACGCCGAGGCCACGTTGTCGCAGATCTACGCCTTGGCCGCGGCGGGGGCCGACCTGGTGCGGTGCACGTGCAACGAGGAGGCGGCGGCCGAGGGCCTGGCCCGGATCGTGCCCCGGTCGCCGGTGCCGATCATCGCCGACATCCACTTCCACCACGAGATGGCGCTGGCCGCCCTGGAAGCCGGGGTCCAGGGCCTGCGGCTCAACCCGGGCAACCTCCGCAAGGAGGTCGAGATCAAGCAGGTGGCGGCCGAGGCCAAGGACCGGGGTGTGCCCATCCGCATCGGGGTCAACGCGGGTTCGCTCCACCCGGACCTGTACAAGCGGTACGGCGGCGCCACGCCCGAGGCGCTGGTGGAGTCGGCCCGCATGGAGTTGGCATTCTTCTCCGAGGTGGGGTTCGACGACGTCAAGATCTCGGTCAAGGCCTCGTCGGTCCCGTTGATGATCGAGTCCTACCGGCTGGCCTCGGAGACGTTCGACCACCCCCTCCACCTCGGGGTGACCGAGGCCGGTCCGCCGCCTGCCGGACTCCTGAAGGGAACCGCCGGCATCGCCACCCTCCTGGCCGAGGGCATCGGCGACACCATCCGCTACTCGCTCACCGCCGATCCGGTCGAGGAGGCCCGCGCCGGGCGGCAGCTGCTCGAGGCCCTCGGCCTGCGGGAGCGCAAGGGCCTGGACCTGATCGCCTGCCCGAGCTGCGGCCGGGCCGAGATCGACGTGATCGCCGTGGCCGGCGCCGCTCAGGCCGCCCTCGAGGACCGCAGCCTGCCTATTCAGGTGGCGGTCATGGGCTGCGTCGTCAACGGACCGGGCGAGGCCCGTGAGGCCGACCTCGGCATCGCCGCCGGCCGCAAGAAGGGCCACCTGTTCATCAAGGGGAAGATCATCCGCGTCGTCCCCGAGGACGACATGGTCGAGGCACTGGTGGCCGAGGCCGAGAAGCTGGTGGCCGAGGGTGTGGAGGCCCGCCTGGCCGCCGCCGACGCGGGCGCCGAGGCCGAGGCGGACGCTGACCGCCGGGCCCTCATCGATGCTCAGGGTGCCGATGTCAATGCCTCGGAGACCAAGGTGGAGCTGATCCGAAAGAAGTACGGCCCCGACCACGAGGCCTCCTGAGCCGACCCGGCGGGGGGCGGAGCAGCCCGAGGGCCGCCGAGGCGACCAGTAGGATCGCCGACCATGCGCATGTCCCGGCTCTTGGTCCGCACCCTCCGAGAGGCGCCGGCCGAGGCCGAGGTGGCCAGCCACCAGCTGCTCATCCGGGCCGGGTACATCCGCCGGCTGGCCTCCGGGGTCTACACCTTCCTCCCCCTGGGTCTGCGGGTGCTGCACCGGGTCGAGCAGGTCATCCGGGAGGAGCTCGACGCCGTCGGCTGCCAGGAGTTGCTGATGCCCGCGCTGCACCCCATCGAGCTCTGGGAGCAGTCGGGCCGGGCCGCCATGTTCGGGAGCGACGCCCTCCCCGCCATGACGGTCGAGGCCCGCGGGGGGACCTTCGTGCTCGGCCCCACCCACGAGGAGGTGGTGACGGTGACCGTGAGCGCAGAGGTCGAGTCGTACCGGCAGATGCCCCTGACCGTCTACCAGTTCCAGGTCAAGTTCCGCGACGAGGCCCGCCCCCGGTTCGGCCTCCTCCGCACCCGCGAGCTGATCATGGCCGACGCGTACTCATTCGATGTGGACAAGGAGGCCATGCAGTCCTCCTACCGGACCGTCTTCGGCGCCTACCTCAGGATCTTCGAGCGCCTGGCCCTCGATGTCACACCGGTCGAAGCGGAGTCCGGTGCCATCGGCGGGGACGTGAACCATGAGTTCATGGTGCCCTCGGCCGTCGGCGAGGACCACTTCGTCTCCTGCGCCTCCTGCGGGTATGCCGCCAACGTCGAGGCCGCCACCCGCGGGGTGGCCAGGGTGGCGGCGGGCGGCGGGCGGGCCACGTCGGCCGTCCCGGCGGTCGAGCACCACACGCCGGGCCGTCCGGGGATCACCGACGTGGTGGCGTTCTTCGCCGACCAGGGGGCGACCGCCGCCGACTTCCTCAAGAGCCTGGCGGTGTTCGACGCCGACGGGCGACCGACATTGCTTCTCCTGCCCGGCGATCGCGAGGCGCGGCTCCCCAGCGGCTGGCGGCTGTTCGAGGACGCGGACTTCGATGCGCATCCGAGTCTGGTCAAGGGCTACATCGGTCCCTCGGGCCAGCAGGAGCGTGGGATCAGGGTGGTCGCCGATGTGGGGGTCAGCCGCCCCGGCCCGTGGATCACGGGGGCGAACCGCCCCGACCACCACCTGACCGGGGCCGTGCTCGACCGCGACTTCACCGTCGATGCCTGGGGCTCGTTCGCGGAGGTGGTGAGCGGCGATGCCTGTCCCCACTGCGATGAGGCCGTCGAGCTGGTCCGATCGGTCGAGGCCGCTCACACCTTCCAGCTCGGGCACAAGTACTCCGAGGTGATGCCCGGGTCGACCTTCGTGGCCGCAGACGGGAGCGAGGCCACCTTCTCGATGGGCTGCTACGGCATGGGCGTCAGCCGGCTGCTGGCCGTGGTGGCCGAGGAGCATCACGACGACCGCGGCCTGGCCTGGCCCCCGGAGATCGCGCCCTACCAGGTGCACCTGGCCGCACTGGGCGCCGGTCGGTCCCCCGAGGTCGGCGCCGCCGCCGACCAGCTCTACGGGCAGCTGATCGCGGCCGGGGTCGAGGTCCTCTACGACGACCGCGACGTGTCCCCCGGGGTCAAGTTCGCCGATGCCGACCTGCTCGGGGCGCCGGTCCGTCTCGTCGTCGGGGCCAAGGGGCTGGCCCGGGGGGTGGTGGAGTGGCGATCGCGGGCCACAGGAGAGGAGCGTGAACTGGCCACGGACAGCGTGGTGGCGACCCTCGCCGGCGGCTGACCCGGTCCGGTCCACCAGTGGCCCGTCGGCGGTCCACCCCATGCATGGTTGTCCACAGGCAAAACGGGGTAAGTTCGCACGTCAAGGCGTTTACAGTGTGGAACACGCGCTGCTATACTTGAGCACCTGCCGTTCGGTTGGAGTGAGGTGACGCTGATGGAGCGTGGGCGGACAGCCCACGCTTTTGTTTTGGTCCGAAACGCTTCCGAAGAAGGTGCAGAGCAGGCAGTAGCCGGACTGAAAACATACGACGTTCACCGAAATTGACCAGACCGAACCGGGAGGAGGCAGCGCAGATGACCGACGAGCTCTTTGCCCTGCTCCAGCCGGTGGTCGGCGCCGCCGATCTCGAACTGGTCGATGTGGAACTGCGGTCGGGGGTCCTGCTGGTCACCGTGGACCGGACCGGCGGGGTGGATCTCCAGGCGCTGACCGACGCCAACCGGGCGTTGTCCACCATGCTCGACGACCTCGACCCCATCCCGGGCACCTATACCCTCGAGGTCTCCAGCCCGGGGGTCGAGCGGACACTGCGGACGCCGGCGCACTTCGTGAAGGCGATCGGCGAGACGGTGACGGTCAAGACGCGTCCCCAGGTGCCCGGGGATCGCCGGCTGCGGGGTGAGTTGCTGGCTGCCGACGAGGACGGACTGGAGCTGGCGGTGGAGGGTTCGGCCGAGGGGCGGATGCGGCTGGCCTACTCCGACATCGACCGGGCCCGGACGGTCTTCGTGTGGGGACCCGATCCTCGCCCCAGCGGACGCCGGCCCCGGGCTACCACCCAGCCGGAGAGAGTGGCGCCCACGACGACGCAGAAGAAGACGCAGAAGAAGAGGAAGCAGGTCGCAACACCATGAGCAAGCCGAACTTCGAGTTCCTGGATGCGCTCAGCCAGATCGCCCGTGACAAGGGAATTTCCGTCGAGACCCTTCTCGATGCGTTGGCCAACGCCCTCGTGGCCGCCTACAAGCGCCGGCCTGACGCCGCCGAGGAGGCCGTGGTCACCATCGACCCCGAGTCGGGTGAGATCCGCGTCTACGGCCAGGAGCTCGATGAGGACAGCAACGTCATCCGCGAGTGGGACGACACCCCGGACGACTTCGGCCGGATCGCCGCCCAGACGGCCAAGCAGGTCATCCTGCAGCGGATCCGCGAGGTGGAGCGTGACCTCAAGTACGAGGAGTACGCCGGCCGGGAGGGCGACATCGTGACCGGCATCGTCCAGCAGACCGACAATCGCTACACCCTGCTCGACCTGGGCAAGGTCGAAGCCCTGCTTCCTCAGGCGGAGCAGGTGTCCTACGAGCGCTACGAGCACGGGGCACGGCTGAAGGCCTACATCGTCGAGGTCCGCAAGACGACCAAGGGGCCCCAGATCGTGGTCAGCCGGAGCCACCCCGGATTGATCAAGCGGCTGTTCGAGTTGGAGGTGCCCGAGATCTCCTCCGGTGCGGTAGAGATCAAGGCCGCCGCCCGCGAACCCGGTCACCGCACGAAGATCGCCGTATGGTCGAACGACCCGAACGTGGACCCGGTCGGCGCCTGTGTCGGCGCCCGCGGCTCGCGGGTGCGCATGGTGACCAACGAGCTCCGGGGCGAGCGGGTGGACGTGGTGCCGTTCTCCGACGATCCCGTCGAGTTGATCCAGTCGGCGCTGGCCCCGGCCCGCGTGCGGGAGGTGCGACTGGACGACGACACCGGTACGGCCACGGTCATCGTGAGCGACTACCAGCTGTCGTTGGCCATCGGCAAGGAGGGCCAGAACGCCCGCCTGGCCGCCCGACTGACCGGCTGGCGCATCGACATCAAGAGCGAGACACAGCTGGCCGAGGAGGAGTCGGGCTACGCCGGCGAGGAGTGGGCCGAGGGCGAGTGGATCCAGAACGAGGCCGGCGAGATGGTGTGGCAACCGGCCGAAGGCGGCACCGC
>DASZGT010000016.1:0-10845 GCA_035938575.1 Acidimicrobiales bacterium | reverse complement strand
CGGTCGACTCCATGACGAAGGGCCTCTCGAATTGGTACCGGATCTCGTGGAGCTCGCGCACCGTCGGCGACAGGAAGCCGAGGGCCCGCAAGGCCCAGGTGGGCGTGCCCACCACCCTGGGTGTCGGGACGGCGGCGGCGTGGGCGAAGGCCTCCACCATCTGGCGTTGGCTGCGGGCGGGACCGCTCGGCACGTGCCAGGCGCGTCCCCAGGCCCGCTCGTCCGTGCCCAACACCACCAGGGCGCGGGCCACATCGTCAATGTAGGTCCACGTGTGGGCCACATCGGGGTCACCCAGCACCCGGACGGTCCGCCCGTTGAGGACCCGGGGCACCACCCGGTCGGCCAGGTGAGCGGTGTCGGTGAAACCCGGCCCGAAATAGTCCGAGGCCCGCGCCTCGGTCACTCGGACTCGACCCGCCCGGTGGGCCGCCAGGGCGTCCTGCCACATGATGGCCCGGATCCGGCCCTTCTTGCCCGGGCCGGCGGGAGACGTGTCCTCCCTCATGGGACTGTCGACCGGGCCGTAGCCGTACAGGTTGGACATGGTGACGAGCACCGCGTCCGAATGCTCCGCTGCACGCAGCATGCTGGCTGCCATCGGGGGCCACTCGGCAGCCCACCCCGCATAGGAGGAAGGGTTGGCGCAGTTGTAGAGGGCGACAGCTCCCCGGCACAGACGTACCAGGGCCGCGGTGTCGGTGGCGTCGGCCACCACCCGCTCGATGCCGTCGTGCCCAGGACCGCGTCCGTGCCGGGAGACGAGGCGCACACGGTGGCCCTGCTCGGCCAGGAGGAGGGCGGTGGCCGACCCCACCGTTCCTGCTCCGACGATGACCTGGTCCATGGTGACTCCTCCGTGCTTGTCGGCTCCCGCTGTGAGCAGTGCTCTCTGTTGTGATCATTATTCGCGCAAGGCACCTTCAATGTCAAGAGCAGTGCTCACAGTCGTGGGTATTGCTCTCGCCGGTGTGCGAGACTTGGTGGGTGGGAACTGCCATCGCCACCGCCCGGGAGAGGGCACGGGCCGAGGTTCGGGCCGAGATCATCGCCGAGGCCCGTCGCCAGCTGGCCGACGAGGGAGCTCCCGCCCTCTCCCTTCGCTCCGTCACCCGCCAGCTCGGCATGGCCTCATCGGCCGTCTACCGCTACTTCCCGTCCCGTGACGAGCTCCTCACCGCCCTCATCGTGGAGGCGTACGACGGTCTCGGGGCGGTGGCCGAGACGGCGGCGTCGTCGGGAGGTCGGGCCTTCGAGCGCTGGCGGACTGTGTGTCGGGCCATCCGTGGCTGGGCGCTCGAGAACCCTCACGAGTACGCGCTGATCTTCGGCTCACCGGTCCCGGGCTACGAAGCCCCCACTCTGACCGTGGGCCCGGCCAGCCGGGTCACCCTGGTGCTGGCCGGACTGCTCGTCGACGCTCACCGAGCTGGAGAGCTCACCGACGTCGACCGGGAGCCGCTCTCCCGTGCCATGACCGCCGAGGCCCGCCGGCTGGCCGACCTGGCCCTGCCGGACGTGCCCCTGGCCACCGTGGCCGGAGGACTGGTGGCCTGGACTTCGCTGTTCGGGCAGATCAGCTTCGAGCTCTTCGGACAGCTCAAGGGCATCGTGGAGCAACCCGAGGTCCTCTTCGAGCACGCCATCACCGTCACCGCCGGGCTCCTGGGCTTGCGACCCGGGCAACCCCATGGTCCGGTGGCGGCGCCGGCTGGGCCCTGACGCCGTCGTCCCGGCGGAGCCGGTCGGCTTAGGATTCGCTCATGAGCACGCCGACCCTCGCCCAGCAGGAACGGGGGCACCTCTGCGACCTCTTCCTCGAGCTCGGCCCCGAGGCCCCGACCCTGTGTGCGGGGTGGGTCAACGCCGACTTGGCTGCCCATCTGGTGGCGCGAGAGCGCCGGCCCGACAGCGGCCCCGGCCTGGTCTGGCCCGCGCTCGCCGGCCACACCGACCGAGTTCGCCGGTCGGTGCGTGACCGCACCCCGTGGCCGGACCTGGTCGAGAAGGTGCGCCGCGGGCCTCCGCTGCTCCTCCGGCCTTTTGACGGCCCGATGAACACGATCGAGTTCTTCATCCATGTGGAGGACGTCCGCCGCGCCCAGACGGTTTGGGAGCCCCGCCCGCTCCCCGCGGCAATGGCCGACGCGCTGTGGACCCGAGTCGGGGCGGGGGCGATGGCCAAGCGTATTGCCGGGACCGTCGAGCTCGCCTCCGCGGGACACGGCACCAAGGAGAGCGGCACCGGGCCGCGCGTCGTCATCACCGGCGATCCCGGTGAGCTGACCTTGTTCGGCGCCGGTCGACAAGGTGCAGCACGCGTGGAGATGACCGGCGACGCTGAACTGGCCGCCCAACTGCGGGCCGCCTCGCTCGGCATCTGATCCCCATTCGTTGGGCACCGCCGATCCGGCGGGCGCATGGCCCCGACCGAGCGGTGGTGCCGACCCGGCCCGAACCTGGACGACTCGCCTAGCGTGACCCCATGCACCACCGCGCGGCCGAGGACCGATATGACGGGATGGAATACCGCCGATGCGGGCGGAGTGGGCTCAAGCTCCCTCTCGTCTCCCTCGGTCTGTGGCAGAACTTCGGCGACGCCCGACCGCCCGGCGAGGTGGACGAGATGCTCACCCGGGCGTTCGACCTCGGCGTGACCCACTTCGACCTGGCCAACAACTATGGGCCGCCGTACGGGGCGGCCGAGTGCAGCGTGGGCCAGGTGCTCAATGGATCCCTGGCTCCCTACCGGGACGAGTTGGTCATCTCGACCAAGGCCGGCTACGACATGTGGCCGGGCCCCTACGGCGACGGGGGCTCGCGCAAGTACCTCCTCGGCAGCCTCGATGCCAGCCTGGCGCGCATGGGTCTCGAGTACGTGGACATCTTCTATTCCCACCGGTTCGACCCGGAGACGCCGCTGGAGGAGACCATGGGGGCGCTCGACACCGCCGTGCGCCAGGGAAAGACGCGCTACGTGGGGATCTCCTCCTACCCGCCGGAGCAGACAGAGGCGGCCGCCGACATCCTCTCGCGACTGGGTACCCCGTTGCTCATCCACCAGCCTCCGTATTCGATGTTCAACCGCTGGATCGAGCAGGGCCTCCTGGATGTCTTCGGTCGCCTCCAAATCGGTTGCATCGTCTTCTCCCCATTGGCCCAGGGCCTGCTCACCGACCGGTACCTGGACAGTGTGCCCCCCGGTTCGCGGGCCAGCCGCCCCGGGACGCTGGACCCGGCTCATCTCGGCGCCGACGTCCTGGCCAGGGTGCGGGCCCTCCAGGAAGTCGCCCGGCAACGCAACCAGACCATGGCCCAGATGGCATTGGCCTGGACGTTGCGGGACGACCGGGTGACATCGACGCTGATCGGGGCCAGCAGCGTGGCCCAGTTGGAGCAGAACGTGGCCACCATCGGGACCCTGGGATTCTCCGACGATGAATTGGAGGAGATCGAATCGGTCCTGCGGCCGGCGTGACAGGCTCGCGGAGCGGAACAGCCGACCTTTCGAGTGCCCCCGGACCGAGGAGTTCGTAGACTCGTCCCCACAGGAGGACGCGGACAGACCTGCAAACGAGTGCTCGGGGAGCGCTCTCGACGGCAATCGAGGACCGCAGCGCTCGTTTCGACGGTCCCGGGGGGAAGAGACGATGGCTGGGATCAGTACACGGAGGGTCGTGACGGGGAACGGCGCCGGTCGAGGCATCGGTCGGGGCCGCGCCATGGAGTTCGCCCGATCTGGCCCGCCGGGTGCGAGACCCGTACCCGCCGCCGACATGGTGGGAGGACGCGGCCGATGGTGACGGCAGGTGCGCCGTCCCCGGTCTCCGACTCTGAGGTGGCAACGACGTTCAAGATCGTCCACGACCACGCCGAGCGGATCTACCTGTGGGACTACGAGCGGTGCCGGACCCAGTTGGTCACGCTGTACAACAAGGCCATGGGCTCCCAGTGGAACAGCGTCGCCGATCTGGACTGGGACACCGACGTCGACCCCGAGCGACTGGTCGACCATGACGGCCCCATGATGCAGGTGGTCCGTCTCGCTTCCGATGAGCCCGGCTCGCCCATCGCCAGCTGGAGTGATCGGGAGTTCACGGCGCTCGGCGTCGAGATGTTCAAAGCGTCGATCAGTCAGTTCATGCACGGTGAGCAGGGGGCCATGCTCACCGCGGCCAAGATCGTCGAGACGGTGCCGTGGATCGATGCCAAGTACTACGCGGCCACCCAGACGATGGACGAGGCCCGGCACACCGAGGTGTTCGCCAAGTACCTGGATCTGAAGGTGGGAGAGGCCTACCCGATGAGCCCGTTCCTCGAAGAGCAGATCACCGCGCTGCTGGAGGACAGCAGGTGGGACATCGCCTATCTGGGGATGCAGATCGTCATCGAGAGCCTGGCCCTGGCCGCCTTCGGGGACATGCTCCGCCGCACCACCGAGCCCCTGTTGCGCAAGCTGCTTCGCTATGTGATGTCGGACGAGGCCCGCCACGTGGCCTTCGGGGTCCTCACCCTCAAGGAGTTCTACGCAGGGCTGAGTGACCCCGAGCTGAAGGACCGCCAGGAGTTCCTGCTCGACAACACGCTGCGCAACCGGTCGAGGTCGACGACACCCGAGGTGTGGGAGCGTCTCGGCGTCGATCTCCACGCCCTCATGCCCCATCTGGCCGCGGCCGCCGGCACGATGAAGACGAGCCCCTACGCCGGATTCCAGCGTGGGTTCTTCGCCAAGCTGGTGCCCAACGTGGGCAAGCTCGGGCTCCTCGACGCCAACCGCGGCTACCTGCGGGAACGCTGGGGAGAGGCCGGCCTGCTCGAATTCGAGCACGAGGAGGACACGCTCTCCGACTACGACTCCTACGACGAAGTGGCCAAGGACCGGGCCAGGCCGTGAAGGTCGACCCGGACGGAGCAGGTTTCGACGAGGCCCGTCTCGAACGGATCACCGGGCACTTTGCGGACCGGTACGTCGCCACGGGCAAGATCCCCGGCTGCCAGATCGCCGTGGCCCGCGGGGGGAGGCTGGCCTACGCGAGGTCGTTGGGCCTGATGGACCGGGAGCGATCGAAGCCAGTCGAGGACGACACCATTTGGCGCATCTACTCGATGACCAAGCCGATCACCTCGATCGCCCTCATGCAGCTCTACGAGCAGGGCATGTTCCAACTGACCGACCCGATCCACCGCTACATCCCCGAGTGGCGCGGCCTCAAGGTGGGCGAGTTGCAGTCCGACGGATCCGTGCGGATGGCCGACCCGCTCCGGCCGGTGTCGGTGCGCGACGCGCTCACCCACATGACCGGTCTGGCCGGGAGCCTCTTCCCCGGCCATCCGACCGACGACCGGTTCAACGAGGCCTTGCGCGCCAACCGTCAGGGCATGACCCTCGAAGGATTGTGCTCGCTCCTCGCCGACTACCCGCTCAAATTCCAGCCGGGTGCACACTGGAACTACGGGCTCTCCACCGACGTCTGCGCCCGGTTGGTGGAGATCCTCTCGGGCGAGCCCTTCGACCGTTATCTCCACGCCCACCTCTTCGAGCCCCTCCAAATGGTCGACACGGGCTTTTCGGTTCCTGACGCCTCGGCCCATCGATTCGCGGCCTGCTACGGCTATCAGGCAGGGGGTCCGCCTCTGCTCATCGACGACCCCGAGCGGAGCTCGTATCGCCGACGGCGCTCGTACCTCTCGGGTGCCGGTGGTCTGGTATCGACCTCGGGCGACTATCTCCGCTTCTGCCAGATGCTGCTCAACCGGGGTGAGCTCGACGGGCGCCGCATCATCGGCCGCAAGACCCTCGAGCTGATGACCTGCAACCACCTGCCCGAGGATGGGGAGCTGGCCCAGTTGGCCACCGGCGGCTTCGGCGAAGCCGAGTTCACCGGCGTGGGATTCGGGCTCGGATTCGCCATCGGCAAGGGGCCCGCAGCCACCGCCACGGCGGGGTCGGTCGGCGAGTACTACTGGGGCGGAGCGGCCAGTACGGCGTTCTGGGTCGATCCCTCCGAGGGCGTCACCGTGGTGTTCATGACGCAGCTCATTCCGTCCATCTCCTACCCTTTCCGATCCCAGCTCCGCGCCCTGGTGTATCAGGCCCTCGTCGACTGAGGTGCCGGTGGCGGCAATGGGCGGGTACGCGCCCGGGATGGGAGGCGGGCTCATCATCGGCAGGTGGGGCATCGCCTGCTGGCGACGATCGGCTCGTCGGGGTGTCATCATCGATGGATGACCGAGGCCGAGGGCTCGCTGCCGTCGAAGCCGCGGCCCCAACGCCGGCTGCGGCGTTCGGCGCCTGAGGCGCAGCTCGACCAGGCCGACGACGCCCAGGTCGACGGCGACCTCCCGTACACCCCGGGGAGTGCCCGGGGCGCACTGAGCCATCGGGCCTTCCGATCCGTCTGGCTGGGCACATTCGCCTCCAACATCGGCACCTGGATGCAGAACATCGCCCTCGGGGTGTTCGCCTACCAGCTCACCCACTCGGCCACCTATGTGGCGGCCATCGGGCTGGCGCAGCTGGGACCGCTGTTCCTGTTGGCGATGGTGGGAGGTCTGCTGGCCGACATCGTCGACCGCAAGAGGCTGCTGATCGGCTGCCAGGTGGAGCAGCTGGCCTTCTCGCTCGTTCTGGCCTGGGCCGCGTCCCGGCCCCATCCTTCCGCGCTCCTGGTGTTCCTGTGCGTGCTGGCCATCGGCATCGGCAATGCGCTCAATGCCCCCGTGCTCTCCGCCGTCCTCCCCGTGCTCGTCCCCAAGCGAGACATGCCCGGCGCCGTCTCGCTCCAATCCGTCCAGTTGAACCTGTCGCGGGTGATCGGTCCGGCCATCGGCGGCCTGTTGCTTCCGGTGATCGACGCCTGGGGGATCTTCATCCTGAACGCCGGCACCTATGGGTTCGCCATCTATGTGATCGCCCGGGCGGCGATGCCGAAGGTGGTCGTGGCGGGCGACCAGGGGAGGCCCGTCTCGGGGATTCAGCGGCTGCTCGGAGGTCTGGCCGTCGCCCGGGCCGACCCCCTGGTTCGGTACTGCCTGGTGACGATCTTCAGTGTCTCCTTCTTCTGCCTCCCCTTCATCGGATTGATGCCGGTGATCGCGGCCCGCGACCTGCACATCAATCCTGCCGGGGCCGTCTATGGAGGGCTCTACGCGCTGTTCGGCCTCGGCGCCGCGCTCGGAGCGGTATCCGTCGGAACCATCTTCGTCGGTGTCGACCGCACATTGCTGATACGGGTGGGACTGGCCGGGTTCGCCCTCAGCCTGGGTGCATTCGGGCTGATCCGCGACATCTGGCTCGCATACCCGATCGTGCTCGTCGTCGGCTACGCCTACTTCGTCATGGTGACGTCTCTGTCGACCGCCATCCAGGCGCACATCGCCGACGAGGTACGCGGAAGGGTGATGGCGCTCTGGATCATGGGATTCGGGGGGACCGTCCCGTTCGGCCTGATGGCGGGCGGGGCCATCGCGTCGGCCACATCGGTGAGGACGGTGGTGGTGGGAGGCGCCCTGGCCGCCCTGCTCATCGGCGCCCTGGCCTGGCTGCGGGCGCCGGCCGTGCAGGACCGTACCGCCGGCGCCGTCTGAGCGGCCCTTCATTCCGGGTGGAGCAGGTTTTGCGTCGAGCGCCCGGTGGCGGACCCGGAGTCGGGACCCGGAGCACGCCAAGGGGTACTGTTTCGGAGGCTCGACGAACGTACCGGGATCCCCGGTGCCCTGCGGGAGCCGTGGGGGAGCGGTGTCGCGCCGCCGGCTGGAGAGAGGCAGGAGGAGCCGTGTTGATCGAACAATCACTACCGGCGCTGAGCAGTGACGAGATCCTCAATGAGCTGCGGTCGTGGCTGGCTCAGAACTGGGACCCGGATCTCGCCGTGGCCGACTGGTGGGAGCTCCTCGGCACCTCGGGTTGGGCTGCACCCACGCTCCCGGCGACCGCCTACGGGCGCGGCGTGGCCCGAAGTGTCGGTGTCCAGATCGCCCAGGAGATCGCCTCCTTCGGTGCTCTCGGGGCGCCGAACGGACTGGGGCTGCTGCTGGCGGCGCCGACCATCGCCGACCACGGCTCCCAGGACCAGATCGACACCTACGTCCGAGACATCGTCACCGGCCAGCGTGCCTGGTGTCAGCTGTTCAGCGAGCCCGGAGCGGGTTCCGACCTCGCCGGTCTGACCACTAGGGCCGTCCAGGATGGCGACGAGTGGATCGTGAACGGCCAGAAGGTGTGGACCTCGCTCGGGCAGAGTGCCGATCTGGGCATGCTGATCGCCCGCACCTCGCCCCATGTCCCCAAACACCAAGGCATCACCTATTTCGCCCTCGACATGCACCAGCCGGGCGTGGACGTGCGCCCGCTGCGCGAGCTCACTGGGCACGCGCTCTTCAACGAGGTGTTCCTCTCCGATGCCAGGGCCCCCGGCTCGGCGGTCATCGGCGGCTTGAACAACGGGTGGGCCGTGGCCAACACCACGCTCGGCCACGAGCGCGCCGGTCTCGGGGCCGGAGGCGGATCTGGCTCGGTCGCCATCGCCACGCCCGGCACCGTCGCCGGCAACCTCTCTCGCAGGGCAGGCGACTTCGTCAAGCGCTCCCGCAACGGCAAGAAGACGACGCCCACCTCGGACCGGCACGGTGGCCCCCGGCCCGCGCCGCCGGACCTGCTCGTCGATCTCGCACGGGGCAATGGATCAAACGCCGATCCGACGATCCGCCAGGACCTGGTGCGGCTCCACGTCCTCGGTGAGCTGGGTCGCTTCAACGCCGAGCGGGTGAAGGCGGTCCGCGCCGCGGGCGGCGACGTCCCGGGCATGGCCAACATGGCGAAGCTGTCCATGAGCACCATCGTCCGGCTCCAGCGAGACCTCGGCTTACGGATCGTCGGGGCCCAGGGCATGCTCCACGCCTACGATCCCGCCGATCAGAAGACCCTCGACCAGGCCACTGGCAATCCCTTCCTGGCCGCGGTCACCTTGAGCGCCCTCTACGCGCAGGCGCCGCCCATCTACGGCGGAACGGACCAGATCCAACGCAACATCCTGGGGGAGAGGATCCTCGGGCTGCCCAAGGAGCCCGGCAATGAGAAGGATCTTCCCTTCGACGAGCTACCGAAGAACGGCTGACGCCGCGGTGGGCGGCTCGCCGACTGTTCGCCGAGGCCGAAGCCGCGGGAAGGCCCTCAGCTGAACCCGCTCAGCCGCGGGTCCCGGGGAGGAGCTTGCGGAGCTGAGCCCGAAGACCCGGGATGGGCTCCCCCTTCTTCATGCGCTCGAGGTAGGCATCGGCCTCAGCTTCGGGAGCTGCTGCTGGCGCGCAACGGCCCGTCGGTGGCCCGGGAGCTCGGGAACAGCGCCAGCCGGCGGATCACGCTTTCCTGAGTCAACCGAAGCAGCCCGGGGCCCTGAGAAGGGCTGTCAACGGGCTATTCCATCGGATCCGCTGGCCGGGCGTCGGAGCGGGCGCCGTCACCCCCCACGGAACCGCCACCATCCGACTCCGCACTCTCCTCTCGCCTCTGGGCCGCGGCCTCTTGCTCGCGTAGGATCATCTCGGTGGCGGCGAGCGCCAGATCCTCCGGGCGGGGTCCCTGCCAATCGAGATACCAGTGCCTGTTCAGGCTCGCGATCCATGTGTCGCCCGCAGGGTAGAGGCCGAACCGGGAGATCGTCCGCTGGCGGCCGATCTGATCGGAATAGAGGATCTCGGCCATGACCGGCTGGCCCGTTTCGATCGCCTCGACCATGTCCGCCCGGATTTGATCATCCGGGTCACGCAGTGCCCCCTGCCACATGCCGATGTCACCAGCAGGGACGTACAGATCCCGCGACTGGAGGCGGAAGTCCTCCAGTGGGACGTGGATGGGAAAGTTGCCTGATGACCCCACCCCTGGCCTGACGGCCCAGCCCTGGCAGACCGCGATTCCGCTCCCAACGTTTCTGAGGCTGATGGCCAGATACACGGAACCATCGATGTGCTCCACCGCAGCACGACCACCAGGAGCGGTCACCCAGTTTCCCTCGAGGAACATGATCTTCTGCATCGGATCCTCGAGGCGGGAGGGGGCCAGGAGGGGTCGTCGTTGTTCTTGCAGCGCGGCCTCGGCGATGCGTGCCGACCGGTTCGAAGATCGCACTGCGGCGAAGGTGGCGAGACCCAGTACCAAGGTGCCGGCCGCGGTGGCCAGTGAAGCGATCGTCGCCCAGTTAACCGTGACGGATACCATCCCTCCCTAGTCTGGCAGCCACTTCGCCCCAAGGCTGATCGACGCAACCGAGGGCGCGTTTGGCGCCCCTCGGACGTCACGCCTCGTCCCGAAATCGCCAACGGGCGGATCGTATGGCGGACCGTATGGGACAGCCCTACGGTGTCCCTCTTCAGCGTGCGGCGCCACCGACAGACAGAATAAGGGACTTCATCGACCCCGAATGGGTCTCGGCCCTTCGACGTCGCCTCGGCGATCGAACGAATCCGTGGGGCCTGCGGCCCCGAGCTAGCACCCTGTCCTGCCTCTCGCTTCCGTTGACAGCCGCGCGGCGCGTCCGTCAGATAGACCCTCTCCGTGTCGCTGTTGGTGAGTTCTGCAGCCGTGAGGTAGACCGATCCGGCGATCTCGTCGTCGCCGAGCAGTTCGAGCAGGTGCACACGAACCGCGTGCAACCGGTGGTTGGCGATGAGGCGCTCATCGTCGTCCAGAAGGGCGAGCCTGGCGAGGCCCGCCTCCGGACCGTGCAGCATCGCGTGGGCGACCGCCTGCCCGAGTGAGGCCATCGGGTTGGGGGCGATGGCCTCGAGTACCTGGTAGAGCGCGACGATCTGGGCCCAGTCGGTTTCGGCGGCGGTGGGCGCCTCTGC
>DASZGT010000015.1:0-2372 GCA_035938575.1 Acidimicrobiales bacterium | reverse complement strand
GCGGCCGCCGGCGCGGCCATCACCTTCGAGCGGGTGGGTGGCGGGAGGGTGGTGCGGATCCGGCGGAGCACCCTCGAGGCCGGGTCCTTCACCGTGCCGGGCGATCCATCCCAGGCGGCCTTCTGGGTGGTCGGGGGTGTGGTCGTGGCCGGCAGCCTGGTCACCGTGGCCGGCATCCAGCTGGGCATCGAGCGGCTCGGCTATCTGGGCGTGCTCCGTCGGATGGGCGCCACCATCGAGATCGAGGAGTCTGGCAACGGGACCGGGTCCGTGACCAGCTACACCTGTGCCCTCCATGGCACGGTGGTCGAGGCGGCCGAGATCCCGTCACTCGACGAGGTCCCGATCCTGGCCGTGGCGGCAGCAGTGGCCCACGGGACCACCCGCTTCCGCGGCGTCGGCGAACTGCGGGTGAAGGAGTCCGACCGCCTCGCCGGCACGGTGGAGCTGGTCCGGGCCTTCGGGGCCGAGGCCGAGGCGGAAGCCGACGACCTGGTGGTCGAGGGAAGGGGGGCGGAGCTCCAGCCCGGCCGGGTGGAGGCCCGAGGCGACCATCGCATGGCCATGGCCGCGGCCATCGCCGGCACGGCGTGCCGACCCGGCTCGGTGACCACCATCACCGGGTGGGAGTCGGTGGCCACCAGCTATCCGGGCTTCATCGACGACCTCGAGCGGCTGCGAGGAGCCGCCGGGGCCCCGGGATGAGCGCCCACGGCACCCGCACCCGGGCCCATCCGGTCATCGCCATTGACGGTCCCGCCGGATCCGGCAAGTCCACCGTTTCGCGCGCCCTGGCGGAGCGCCTCGGCGTGGACCGCCTGGACACCGGGGCCATGTACCGGGCGGTGGCCTGGGCGGCCCTCGAACGGGGGATCGAGCCGACGGACCGGGCCTCGGTGGCCGAACTGGCCCGGGCCATGACCATCCGCATCGGCGAGCGGGTGTGGGCGGACGGAACGGACGTCACCGAGGCCATCCGTGGCCCCCGGGTGAGCCGGGCGGTGTCGGCGGTGGCGGCCAACCCGGCGGTCCGCACCGTGCTGGTGCAGCGCCAGCGCCAGTGGGTCGCCGAGCGAGGCGGGGGGATCGTGGAGGGACGGGACATCGGCTCGGTCGTCTTCCCCCAGGCCGACGTCAAGATCTACCTGACGGCCTCGGCCGACGAGCGCGCCCGCCGGAGGCCCGAGGAGGGTGCGGACGCCGTGGCCCGCCGTGACAGGCTGGACAGCACCCGGACCGCATCCCCGCTGGGGGTGGCCGACGGCGCCCGGGTCATCGACACCACCGATCGGCCGGTGGAGGACATCGTGGAGGAGGTGGTGGCGTGGTTGTGAGCGGAAGCGGGGGAGCCGGGGTCGAGGACCGGTCCGAGGGGATCGAAGTCCGCGTCGACACCGGGTTCACCCCCATCTACCGCTTCCTGCGGGTGCTGGTCCACGGGCTCAACCGACTCCTGTTCCGAACCACCGTGACCGGTGCCGACCAGGTCCCCGCCGTCGGTCCCGTGATCATCGCGCCCGTGCACCGCTCGTTCATCGACTTCTTTGTGGCCTCGGAGGTCACGAGCCGGAAGCTCCACTACATGGCCAAGGACAGCCTGTGGAAGAACCGCTGGCTGGCCAGGATCCTCCCTCCCATCGGCGCCTTCCCCGTCCATCGGGAGTCGGCCGATCGCGAGGCCCTGCGCCGGGCCCAGCACGTCCTCGATGCCGGCGAGGTGCTGATCCTCTTCCCGGAGGGGGAGCGTCGATCGGGGCCAGTGATCGGGGACCTCCACGAGGGCGTGGCCTTCCTGGCCGCCCGGACCGGGGCCACGGTCATACCGGTGGGCATCGGTGGCTCGGCTTCGGTGATGCCCAAGGGCACCCGCATCCCCCGTCCCCGGCACATCCACCTCATCGTGGGTGAACCCATTCCGCCGCCGGCCCGCACGGGTGGCGGGCGGATCTCCCGCAGCCGGACCCATCAGCTCACCGAGGGGCTGGCCGCATCCCTCCAGGATCTCTACGACCGCTCGGTGGCGGCGGTGGGTCGCTACTGACGCAGCCCGAGGCCGTGCACCGCCGGTCGACCGTGGCCGTCAGCCGCGGCGC
Organism: Acidimicrobiales bacterium; assembly: GCA_035938575.1. Lineage (GTDB taxonomy): Bacteria > Actinomycetota > Acidimicrobiia > Acidimicrobiales > RAAP-2 > Bog-756. Next base: position 279 of record DASZGT010000015.1, on the reverse strand, counting down.
CGGTTGCCCCAGGTCACCCGCCACCACGTGGTGGCGATGACCCGGGCGTACTGGGCCCCGAAGACCAGGTTGCCGCCCTTCTTCGAGACCCCCGACGCCCGCGGGTGCCAGACGGTGGGCCGCTCGGCGATCCGCCAACCTCTGCTGGCCGCGGTGATCAGCACCTCGGAGGTCTGATACTGGTTCTGCACCAGGCGGGGCAGGATGTCGTCGAGCAACTCGACCTTGAAGGCGCGGTAGCCGTTGGACGAGTCGGACAGCTGCTGGGACAGGATGGAA
>DASZGT010000014.1:0-23211 GCA_035938575.1 Acidimicrobiales bacterium | reverse complement strand
ACGGGCTGAAGCCACTGGTGCTGGACGGCCACACCGCGGACTGGGTCATCGTCGTCGCCGGCTCCGAGCAGGGTCGGCGCGCCTTCCTGGTCGAGCATCCCGACGGCGAGCCGGTCCCGGCGCTCGACCCGCTCCGCAAGGTGGCGCGCCTCGAGCTGCACGATCGTCCGTGCATACCCATCGGGCCGGGAGGGAGTCAGACCTCGATCTGGCGCCGCGTCATGGACGACACGGCCGTGGCACTGTCATCGGAGACACTGGGGACGGCAGACCGGGCGTTGGAGTTGGCCATCGGCTACACCAAGGAGCGGGTGGTCTTCGATCGGCCGGTGGCGTCGTTCCAGGTGGTCAAGCACAAGATCGTCGACATGTTCCACCAGATCGAGATGGCCAGGGTGGCAGTCCAGTTCGCGGCCTGGGCGTCCGACGCCGAGGATTCCCGTCGCCCGCGCTCGGCGGCCATGGCCGCCGGCTACACCACCGAGGCGGCGGTGAAGGTGACCGGGGAGGACATCCAGCTCCACGGGGGAGTGGGCTTCACCTGGGCGTCGGACGCCCACTTCCTCTTCAAGCGGGCCAAGCAGAACGACGTGTTGCTCGGTGGCCACGCCAGCCACCGCAAGCGGTTGGCGGCGATGTTGGTGGACGCGGACTGACCCGCTCGGAACGCCAGCGGCCGAGCGGGCTCCGGCTCAGTGGCAGGCTTCGGGCGGAGGGACGTCGAGGGCGGGGTTGGCATCGAAGAATCCCACCGGGATGAGGTGGAACCCGCAGTACTCGACGGGCATCACCGGCCAGTCCTCGGGCCGGGGGATGTGGGTCACGCCGAAGGTGTGCCACGCCACGATGTCGGTATCGGTCAGGGGGCGGTCCTGCGATGTCCAACGAGGCAGCCCGTCACCCCCGGCGTGCTGGTTGGGGTAGTCCCCCGCCCCTCGGCGCTCGGAAGCGGCGAACGGCGTCACCCAGAGGTTGTGGCGGGCGAAGCCCGCTCGCCGGCCCACACTGGACTCGGGGTGGGCCAGCAGGGTGGGCGTGGATGACGGAAGCAGCTTGTAGGCGACGGGTTCGCCCAACCGATTGCGGACACCGGGGTTGACGAACTTCCAGAAGCGGCCCGAGGCGGGGTCGATGTCGCGCCGGGCCTCGAGCTCGGAGTCGAGTCTCCGCGCCACCGGGACGAATCCGTTGGACCACGGATTGTCATCCCCGGTCGGGAGTGGCTCGGTGGAGACCTCGAAGACTTCGTTGATTGGCCCGTCCACTTCCACGTCGAGCCGGGCGCAGAACAGGTGCTGGTGCACCGGGGCGGCCAGTCCCGGGGCGATCGCCGGTGCGAAGGGAGAGCGCTCACCGGGAGCCATGGCCTGCGTCGACAGGATGCCGGTCAGCTTCACCTCGAGTTGGATGCTGCCGTCGAGGTAGAAGTACCAGTAGAAGCCGTACTCGTAGTTCCCCACCGTGGAGATGGAGGAGACGACCAGACGCCGCGACCTCCGCACCTCGGTGCGCCCGATGCGCTGGTCCTGGTGCTTCCAGAGGATGCCGTAGTCCTCCTCGTGGATGCACACCGCGTTCTCGACCACGTACGGCTCCCCGTGCTCGGTGGCGAACGTGGCGTCGAGGTAGGACACTTCGCCGAGGCAGTCGCAGCCGAGGGCGAGGGAGTTGACCATCCGGCCGAGGCCCCACTCGCCGGCATCGAAGGCGTTCTTCCATCCGTGGAGTGGGCCCGGATCGCCGTAGGGTACGACCATCTCGGTGATCGAGGCCCGGTTCAGGACCGGTCGCACCCGGTCTCCGTCGAGGTAGCCGACGGTGTGGAGGACCAAGCCGTCGTTGGGATCCATCGACACCCGCAGGGACCAGCGCTGCCAGCGGATCAGGTTGGACTCGATGGTGTAGCTGGGCCCTTCGGGCTGCACGATCTCGAGGGGCCGCAGGTCGTCGCGCAGCGGCTGGTGGTCCTCGGCGAAGTAGCCGCCGGTCTCGACGGGGAGGGGGACGATCCCGTAGTCGAGGACCTCGAGGACCTCGCCGCTACCGCCGTCCACGGTGGCGATCACCCCTTCGATGGGCCGGGCGTAGCCGTTGTCGGTGGGGTCCTCGCGGTAGTAGGACAGACACCGGGTGATGCGGCGGTTCTCCTCGATCGCCCGACCGAAGTTGCCGGTGGGCCACGGATCGATCTGGACCTTGTCGAAGTCGGTGATGCCCCGCCGCCGCATGGCCTCCTGCCAGTCCGGATCCTCGCCCAGGGCCACGATCGAGCGGAGCGAATCGTCGAACAGGAGGGCGGGGCGGACATCCTGCCGCTCCACCCATGACACCAGCTCCTGGGCCGGAACGGCGACTACTGCCTCGATGACGGTGCTGTCGGTGCCGGGCACGATGATGAGTCGGACCAGGCGTCGGACCCGGTCGCCCGGGCGATGGGCGGCCACCACTTCTTTGGAAGGGGGCTCGAGCGTGATGGTGGCGAACCGGGCCCGCTTGTCGAGGCGACCGTCCTCCCGAACCGTCGCCACCGACGCTCGTATCTCTTCCGCCGTCAGGGGCTCGAGGGGGTGGACGGCGGTACCCACTGCTCCGGCCAGCTCAGTCATGGCTGCCACCGTACCGGACCGGTGGGCCCCCGATCCGTGGTGCCGCGCTCCGCGCGCATGTGAGCTTGGCGGCGCTAGCGTCGCCGACCATGGACGACCGGACCTCTGCCGAGCCGCGCGGGGTCACCACCCACGCCCGCAACGGGCCCGATCGACCGGCGATCATCGTGGGCGACGTCATCCACACCTTTGGCGAGCTCAACGCCCGGGCCGGCCGGTTGGCCTCCGTCCTGGCCGAGCAGGGCGCCGGGCCCGGGCGCCCGGTGGCCACTGTGCTCCCCAATGGGGCGGAACAGTTCGAGGTGGCCATCGCGGCCGCCATGCTCGACGCCCCGTACCTGCCGGTCAACTGGCACCTGAAGGCCGGGGAGCTGGCCTACATCTTCGCCGATGCCGACGTGGCCGTGGTCGTGGGTCACACCGAATTCGAAGAGGCCCTCAACGGGGCCATGGCAGAGCGCGACCTCCCCCTGCTCCTGGTGGGTGGGGACTACGAACCTGCCATCGCCGCCGCGGCCCCGCTGCCCGACGCCGACAGCGGCTCCGGACCCGGGCTGATCTTCTACACCTCCGGCACCACGGCCCGACCCAAGGGGGTGGTGCACGGCGCCATCGCCAACGCCGCCGACCGCCGCAGGGGGACCGAGGGTCAGGTTGCCCTGTGGGGGTGGACCCCCGACGACGTCTACGTCATGAGCGGCCCGTCGTACCACGCCGCCCACTGCGGTTGGGCCCTGTGCGCCCTCTACATCGGCGCCGCCACCGTCATCACCGATCACTTCGAGGCGCGGTCGTGGCTGGCCGAGGTGAGCCGGACCCGCGGCACCCGGTCCTTCATGGTGCCGGCCCACTTCATCAGGATCCTCGAGATTCCCGAGGAGGAGCGGGCCGCCATCGACCTCTCCAGCTTCAAGCTGATCGTGCATGCCGCGGCGCCCTGCCCCATCGTGGTCAAGGCCCGGATGATGGAGGCCTTTCCCGACACCGAGATCCATGAGCTGTACGGAGCCAGCGAAGGCGGGGCCACCAAGATCTCGCCGGAGGAGTGGCGGGCCCATCCCGGCAGCGTCGGCCGACCGTGGCCCGGCGTCGAGATCCGCATCCTGGGGGAGGACGGTTCGGCCAAGGCCACCGGCGAGACCGGTCTGGTGTACATCCGCCCGGCGGGGGGCGTCCGGTTCTCCTACCGCAACGACGATGCGGCCACCGCCGGCGCCTGGCGGGACGACGCCTTCACCGTCGGTGATATCGGGCATCTCGACGAGGACGGGTACCTCACCATCACCGACCGCGTCTCGGACATGGTGCTGTGGGGAGGCGTCAACATCGCCCCCCGTGAGATCGAGGAGGCCCTCTACGAGCACCCCGATGTGGTCGACTGCGCCGTCTTCGGCATCCCCGACGAGCGCGACGGCGAGCGCCTGAAGGCCATCGTGCAGCTCCGCCGGAGCGTCGAGGTCGGCGAGCTGGAGGCCCACGTCAGCCAGAGGCTCGCCGCCTACAAGGTCCCCCGCGTGTGGGAGGTGGTCGACGAGCTCCCCCGCGACCAGAACGGAAAGGTCCTCAAGCGGCTGCTGCGCCAGGCCCACCGTCCCGAGAGCGGAGCCGCCCTGTCGCCATAGGTGCGCGGTGAACTCCCAGATGACAGGATGTCGTCGAGGTGGGCCGCGCCGACCGCCGCCATGCTGTCCCGGCGGGACGATGGGACCGATGGGATGCTGGCCCCCGATCAACCGGTTCGAAAGGCTCGACCATGTCACTGGCCATCTCTGAGGAGCACGAGGCCCTCCGGGCCACCTCGCGTCGCTGGCTCGACGCCCACTGCCCGCCCGACGTCCCCCGGGCCCTGCTCGATGCCGAGGACGAGGAGCTGCAACCGGTGTGGAAGGAGTTCGCCGCCCAGGGTTGGCTCGGACTCCACATCCCGGAGCGATGGGGTGGCCAGGGCTACGGCCTCTTCGAGCTGGCGGTCGTGCTCGAGCAGTCCGGCCGTTGCCTGTTCCCCGGGCCGCTCCTCCCCACCGTCACCCTGTCCGCCGCCCTCGCCGAGGCCGGCACGGACGACCAGGCCGCCGACCTGTTGCCGGGCCTGGTCGACGGGAGCGTCGCCGGGGCCATTTACATCGGATCCTCTCACCTCGACATCGTCGGGCGCGGGGACGACGGCAGCCTGGTGGTCTCCGGTGCCCTCCGTCCGGTGTTGGGCGCCTCGACGGCCTCGCTGGTGCTGGTGCCGGCACGGGCCGGGGACGACCCGGCGGTCTGGTGCCTCCTCGACGTGGGCACCGGTGGGGGAGCGGCGCAGGTGGGCCCGCTCGAGAGCCTCGATCCGACCCGGCGGGTGGGAACCGTCGTGGCCGAGTCGGTGACGATCGCCGCCCAACGCCAGCTCCGGTCCCTCACCGGTGAGCGGGTGCACGAACTCATGATCGCCCTGGGCGCGGCCGAGCTCACCGGCGGGGCGCGGTGGTGCCTCGAGACAGCCGCCGAGTACGCCAAGGTGCGCGAGCAGTTCGGACGCCCGATCGGGCAGTTCCAGGCGGTGAAGCACCGACTGGCCGACATGCTGGTCCGGACCGAGCAGATCACCGCCGTGGCGTGGGACGCGGCCCTGGCCGCGGCGTCGGGCCCGTCCGACGAGACGGCGCTGGCCGTGGGCACCGCCGGCGCCCTGGTGTTCGACGGGTGCGTCGACAACGCCAAGGACTGTGTGCAGCTCCTGGGCGGCATCGGCTTCACCTGGGACCACGATGCCCATCTCCACCTGCGCCGGGCGGTGGCCGCCCGCCAGTTGCTGGGTGGGCCCGAGGGCTACCTGACCGAGGTCGTGGGGCTGGCCCTCCGGGGCGTGCGTCGGGTCCTCACCACCGATCTCCCCGAGGAGGCGGACCGGGTCCGCTCGACGTTGGCGCCGGTGCTCGAGTCGCTGGGGGAGTCGGAGGGCCAGGACCGGAGGCGGGCTCTGGTGGATGCCGGGCTGGTGGTTCCGCACTGGCCGACCCCGTGGGGACGGGACTCCTCCGCCGTCGAGCAGCTGGTGATCGACGCAGACCTGGCCGAGGCCGGCGTCGTGCGACCCCACCTCGGGGTGGGGGCGTGGGCGCTGCCGGTGATCATCGCCCACGGATCCGAGGAGCAGCGCCGGCGGTGGGTGCGCCCGACACTTCTCGGCGAGTTGAAGTGGTGCCAGCTCTTCTCGGAACCCGGCGCCGGATCCGATCTGGCCAGCCTGACCACCAGGGCAGAGCGGACCGACGGCGGATGGCTGCTCAACGGCCAGAAGGTCTGGACGTCGATGGCCCTCGAATCGGACTGGGGGATCTGCCTGGCCCGGACCGACCCCACCGTTCCCAAGCATGAGGGCATCACCTACTTCATCGTCGACATGCGCTCCCCGGGGCTGGACATCCGGCCGCTGCGGGAGCTCACCGGGGACGCCATGTTCAACGAGGTCTTCATCGATGACCTGTTCGTGCCGGACGATTGCGTCATCGGAGGGGAGGGCCAGGGTTGGAAGATGGCCCGCGCCACCCTGGCCAACGAGCGGGTGTCGATGTCGTCGGGTTCGACCTTCGGCATCGGCGTCGAGTCCCTGCTCCATCTGACCCAACGGCAGGCCGAGCCGGTGTCGGCGGGCACCATGCTCAAGCTGGCCTCGCTCCTGGTCGAGGCGCAGTCACTCGGACTCGTCGCCCACCGTTCCATGCTGCGGACCCTCGCCGGCACCGACCCCGGACCGGGAACGAGCGTGCGTAAGTTGCTGGGGGCCGAGCACGAGCAACGGGTGCAGGAGATGGGATTGGCCATGTTCGGCCCCGAAGGCGCGGCCCTCGACGGCTACGCCAAGCGGTGGGCGCACGGCTTTCTGGTCACCAGGTGCCTCACCATCGCCGGTGGGACCAGTGAGATCCAGCGCAACGTGATCGCCGAGCGCCTGCTCGGTCTACCCCGCGATCCCGAACCCGGGATGTGAGCACCAGGCCCCACGCACCGGTGGATCGTCGGGTGGTGCCCTCTCGCCGCCCGGGGCGGATGGTCATCCCCTCGGGAGGCCCAGCACCCGCTCGCCCACCAGGGTCCGCTGGATCTCGTTCGTCCCCGAGAAGATCGACGATGCCTGGTAGTACAGCCACGATCGCTGCCACATGCCGTCCCCGGGGTTGTCGGCCGCGCCCTGCCACAGGCCCGCGCTCGGCCCGAGCGCGGCCAGCACGGTCTCGTGCACACGCTTGGACATCTCGCTCCAGTACAGCTTGAGCGTGCTTCCCTCGGGCCCGGGCGGCTCGCCGCGTTCCAGTCGGGTGAGGGTCCGCCAGTTGTGCAGCTGGAAAAGCTTCACCTCGAGGTACGCCTCGGCCAACCGTTGGCGCATGCCGCTGTCGCAGAACCCGCGTTCACTGTCCTGGGCCATCTCGAGCAAACCCAACAGCAGTTGGCAGTGGATCCCGAGTTGCCGCGGATTGACCCCGCGCTCGTGGGACAGGGTCGAGTTCGCCACCGTCCATCCCTCGCCGGGGGTACCGACCACGTGGTCGTCAGGGACGAAGACGTCATCGAGGAACACCTCGTTGAACTCGGCCTCGCCGGTGATCTGCACCAGGGGCCGGACCTCGACCCCGTCGGCGTGCATGTCCACCACCAGGCAGGTCATGCCCATCTGCCGTTTCGGAGCGTCGGGGTGGCTGCGCGCCAGGCACAGCCCCCAATCGGCGAACTGGGCGTAGGAGGTCCAGACCTTCCGCCCGGTGACCCGATAGCCGCTCTCCACCGGCTCGGCCCGTGTGGTCAGTGAGGCCAGGTCGCTGCCGGCGTCAGGCTCGGAGAACAGCTGGCACCACAGGGCGTCGGCGCCCAGGATGGGCGGGAGCCAGCGCTGGCGCTGCTCGTCGTTGCCGTGGGTGAACAGGGTGGGACCGACCAGGTTGATGCCGATTCGGCCCACCAGTTCAGGGGCCCGGGCCCGGGCCAGTTCCTCGGTGACCACGAAATGCTCGGTCGGTCCGAGACCACGCCCGCCGAGCTCGACGGGCCACGTGATCCCCACCCAGTGGTCGGCCGCCAACAAGGCCTGCCACCGCCGACCGAAGGCCACCTCTTCGTCGAGATCGGGGGAACGGGGTGGCATACCGACGCCGTACTCCCAGGGCAGGTTGGCCATCAGCCACTCCTGGAGCTGGAGGCGAAGGTCCCGCTGTGCCGGCGTCATCCGCAGGTCCATTCCGGTCAGCTTGACACACCGGTTGGCGCCGGAGCCGGGGCCAAGGGTGGCCGGCGGCCCCGGTGACGGGGTTGCGGCCCCCGTAGACTGCCCGGTCGTGGACTTCGAGCTGTCGTCGGAACAGGTGGGCCTCCGCGACGCCGCCGGCCGCGTGCTGGATCGCCATGCGTCCCCCGACCGGGTGCGCGCCGTCGTCGGACCGGCGGACTCACGCTCCGGGCCCGAGGCCTTCGACCGTCAGCTGTGGGACGCCATGGCGGAGCAGGGATGGCTGGCGCTCGAGCAGTCCGAGGACCGGGGCGGGCTCGGGTTGGGGATGGTCGAGGTGAGCGTCCTGTGCGAGGAACTCGGGCGACGCCTGGCGCCCGCTCCGTTCGCGGGGACCAGCCTGGCCCAGTGCGCCTTCCGGGCCGCCGCCGACGACGACACCCTCTCGCCCGAGACGAGGGACGGCGCCGCGGCCTGGCTCGACCGGCTGGTGACCGGCGAGGCGGTCGGGTGCCTGGCGTGGTCGCCCACTCCCGGTGGCACCACCACGGTGGCGGGGGATGACACCTGTCTCCTCACCGCCCGCCCGGAGCCCACGGTGTACGCCTCGGTCGCCGATGTTGCCGCGGTGGTCACCGCTGACGCCGTCTACGAGGTCAGGCTGGCTCCCGGGGAAGGCCCGAGCCCCGAGCCGGCCATGGATCGGACCCGGCCCCTGGCGTGGCTGCGGCTCGAGCAGACCCCGGCGCGTCGGATCGGAGGTGTGGCGGCGGCCCGTCGCATGGTCGACCGCGCCGCCACCGCTCTGGCCGCGGAGATGCTCGGGGCGTCCGGCCGGGTGCTGGACATGAGCGTCGAGTACGCCAAGGACCGCATCCAGTTCGGCAAGCCCATCGGTAGCTTCCAGGCCATCAAGCACCGACTGGCTGACGCCCTGGTCGACGTGGAGGGAATGCGGTCGAGTGTCTACTACGCCGCGTGGTGCATCGCCGCTGGTGAGCCGGGGGCATCGCTGGCTGCGTCGGCGGCCAAGGCCTGGTGCTCGGATGCGTCCCGTCGGGTCATGGCATCGGGCCTCCAGGTCCACGGTGGCATCGGGTTCACGTGGGAGCACGACCTGCACCTGTTCGTCAAGCGGTCCCAGCTCGACCAGTCGAGTTGGGGTGATGCCGTATTCCACCGCGAGCGCATCGCCACCTTGCTGTCCGATCGAAAGGGTGAGTACGCCGACCTCTTCTGATCGGTGAGCTGCGGAGGACAGAGCACGGCGCGGCGGACTCGTGCATCCGGCAGGCCGAGCTGTCCGACCTGGCAGACCGGTGGCGACGGACGGTCAGCCCGACCCTCTGGTGAGCAGCATGGTCCCGGCGATGGGTCCTCCGCCGTTGGCCACGGCCGCGACCTCGTGACGGCCCGGGACCTGGCGCTCACCACCGTCGCCCCGCAACTGGACGCAGGCCTCGTGCAACAGGCCGAACCCGTGCAGTCGTCCCGCCGACAGCTGACCTCCGGCTGTGTTGAGCGGGAGCTCGCCGTCGAGGGCGATGCGAGAACCGCCATCGACGAAGGGCCCGCTCTCGCCGCGCCCGCAGAAGCCGAGCGCCTCCAACCAGACCAGGGGTAGCACGCTGAAGCCGTCATAGAGCTGGGCGATGTCCACATCGGTGGGCTCCAGCTCGGTGCGCTCCCACATGCTGGCGGCCGCGTCCCTGGCGGCCATGGAGGTCATGTCGTCGAACTGGTCCCAACTGGGACGCCCCCGCAGGGCGGTGCCCACGGCGTTGACATGGCAGGCGGGATGCGGCGCGTCCGGGGCGTAGTCCGCGTGGGAGACGACCAACGCCGTCGATCCGTCGCAGGGGGCATCGCAGTCGAACAGGCACAGGGGCGAGGAGATCATCCGGGCCGCCATGTAGTCGTCGAGGGTCATCGGCTCGCGGTAGATGGCCTTGGGGTTGAGGGCGGCGTTGCGCCGACCGTTCAACGCCACGTGGGCGAGTTGCTCACGGGTGAGCCCGAACTCGTGGACCCGGCGCTGGCCCACCAGGGCGATCCAATTGACCGCCGAGACAGCGCCGAAGGGGAGCGACCACTGGAGGAAGCCGCCGAAGCGTGGGACGCCACCGGACCCGCCACCGCTGCCCCCGATCCCCTGCCGGCCGCCCTCGCCCTGAGCGGTGGACTCGGTGACGGTCCGGTAGACGAGTACGTGCCGGGCTGCCCCGGCGGCGATGGCGAAGCACGCGGCGATGACCGCCCGCATCTGGCCCGGGCCCTCGGAGCCACCGTCGTGCCAGTTGAGCTTGAGCCGCAGGGCGTCCTGCACCTCGGGCGTCCCCGGCCCGGCGAATCCACCACCGCCCAGGCCTCCGCCGGGGTAGGTGGCCAAGCCGTCGATGTCGTCCCTGGTGAGACCGGCGTCCGCGATGGCATCGAGACAGGCGTCGAGGGTCAGGTCGAGATCGGTGCGACCGAGCCGCCGACCGACCTGCGACTGGCCAATGCCGGTGATAGCCGCCTGGCGTTCTGCGGGCCGGGCCGGGCTCACGGCCGGCCCCCGTCGCCGCGCCGGCCATCCGGCCCGGTGGACGCCGGTCGGAACAGGGGGAGGAACACGTCGTCGCTCTGCTCGAAGACGACCTCGACGGGGCTGCCGACGAGGGAGTCGTCGGGCTCGCAGTCGACCAGGTTGGTCATGAGGCGCACGTCGGGCTGCTCGTCGATGGACACCAGCCCGATGACGTACGGATCCGATCCCGGTATCCACTGCTGGTGGTTGACGGTGAAGGAGTGAACGGTGGCGCGACCGCTCACCGCTTCCGGTCCCAGGTCGTCGCTGAGGCACTCGGGGCACCGAGGAACCGGTGGATGGATGAACTGGCGGCACGATCGGCAACGCAGGAAGCGGAGGACTCCGTCACGCCCCGCGGTCCAGAAGAACTCGTTGTCGGGATCGAGCCGGGGCAGCAGGCGGATGGCGGGGCCGTTGGCGTACACCCGGGGGATGCTAGCCAAGACCGCGTTCATCGGGTTCTGTTAGTTTCCCCTGGCAATGCCCACCTGGTTGACCGAGGACGAGTACCGAGCACTGACGGCGATGTGCGAGCGACTCATTCCGGCCGACCACACTCCGGGTGCGACAGACGCGGGAGTGGTCGACTACATCGACGGCCTGCTGGGGGCGTTCTCGTTCGATCCACCGAGGATCTGGGCCGGCGGGCCCTCCTCGGGCCGGTTCGGCGGGACGCCGGACTTCGCCACCTTCCATCCGTTGACCGCCCTCGACGAACTGGCCTGGCGTACCCGGATCGAGGGCTCGCTCGGCCGGCCCGAGCGCGAATTCAACGGAGCGGTGGTGGGCCTCCAGGAACGGTACCGCTCCGGCCTCGCCAGGCTCGGATCCGATTTCGCCCGCTGCGAGGGGGAGGAACAGGACCGCCGGCTCCACGCCAACTCGGACTTCACCGAGCTCGTCTACGGGCACGCCTGCGAGGGCATGTACGGCGCGCCGGAGTACGGGGGCAATCGGGACGGCGTCGGATGGTCGAACATCGGGTTCGCCGGCGACGTCCAACCCCGGGGATGGACCGACCAGGAGGTCTCGGAGGCGTGACCGTCGACGCCATCATCGTGGGGTCCGGGCCCGGAGGGTCGACGGCCGCCGACGTGCTGACCGCAGCCGGCTGGTCGGTGGTGATCTTCGAGAAGGGCCGGAACCACCTCATCGACCTGGAGGATCCGAGCCGGCTCCTCGCGGATTACTCCAATGACGAGATCAAGTTCATCGACAGGTACTTCCTCGGCCCCGACCCCTTCCTCGAGCCGCGCACCTTCCGGGTCGGCCCGGAGGAGGGTGATCATTCCTTCGTGGGCGAGGTCAACTCCATCCCGACGACGGTCGGGGGCGGAGGCACCCATGCCGACGGCAAGGTCCCGCGCTTCCGGGAAGAGGACTTCTCCCTGCTGTCCGCCTTCGGTCCCCAAGATGGCGCCTCGGTCGCCGACTGGCCCCTCGACTACGCCGAGCTCGAGCCGTTCTACGCCGACGTGGAGGGTCGGATCGGTGTGTCGGGGGAGGCAGGGGCCAACCCCTTCGCCGCATGGCGATCGGGTCCGTACCCGATGCCGCCCGGACCGTCCATGTACGGTTCGAAGCTGTCGGCGGCCGCAGCCGTTTCTCTCGGGTTCCACCCCTACGCGGCCCCCGGGGCCACCAATTCCGAGCCGTACGATGGTCGACCGGCGTGCAACAATTGTGGGTTCTGCGCGTACTTCGGCTGTCCCATCCACGCCAAGGGCGACCCGGTGGCCATGTTGCAGAAGGCACTGCTGAGCGGCAACGCCGAACTGCGCCCGGAGACGTTCGTGTCCCGGATCCGCACCGATGGCAAACGGGCGACCGGAGTGGACTTCATCGGTCCGGACGGCGTCGAGCATTCCATGGATGCCCGTTACGTGGTGGTGGCGGGTGGGGCCGTCGAGACCCCGCGTCTGTTGCTGCTGTCGGGGCTCGAGCATCCGCTCATCGGGCGGCACCTCATGACCCACTTTCAGACCATCGTGGTCGGCGGGTTCGCCGATCTCCGCCTCCACGGTGAGCGGGGGCGAGCGGTGACCGAGGTGCACGACGACGCCATCGTTTCCGACGAGCGCGCTCGGGCTGCGGCCAAGGCAGCCGGCCTCCCGTGGATGCGGGGAGGCATGGTGGAGCACGGTGGTCCCGCCCTCCCGATCCTCGAGGCCAAGATCTACCGATGGGGCCGCTCCCACAAGGAGAACATGCGGTCGTCGCCCATGCGCGACCGGCTGTGGGCCTTCACCATGCAGGGCGAGGACCTCCCCGTGCCCACCAACCGGATCGACCTCGACCCGACCATCCGGGACGTGAGGGGATTCCCCGTGGCCCGCTACACCTACAAGCCCCACCCTCACGAGCTCGCCGCCTCGGCCCACCACGGACCCCGGTTGGCGGCCATCCTGGCGGAGATGGGCGCGGAGTGGACCTCGATCGTCACGTCGCCGGGGACCCCCGGGGGCCCAGGAGACAGGACCAGTGAGCATGCACCCATCAGTCGCCATGTGATGGGGACGGCCCGGATGGGGGATGACCCGGCCACGTCGGTGGCTGACAGCAGCGGACGCCTTCACCAGTTGCCCAACGTGGTCATCGCAGACTCGTCGGTCTTCGTGACCTCCGCCGGCTACGGGCCCACGCTGACATTGGCCGCCCTGGCGGCCCGCTCCGCCTCCGCCATGGTCGGCTGACCGACGGCCGGGCGCTCGGCTCCCTCAGGTTGGCTACCGTGTCGATCATGAACGGGCACGGGTGCATCGGGTTGGCAGCATCGTTGGACCCGCTCGGAGGGGCGGGCTCATGAAGGCCCTTGTGTTCGGACGCTCCCGTGACGCCTCGGAGACGCGTGACCGGCCCGGCGACGACCTGGACCGGCGATTGGACACACTGCCATTCGGCCTCCACCAGGTCGATGACGCCCGGTTGGTCCGGCCGGACTGGGTGATCACCCGGCCCCTCCTGTCCGGCGTGTGCGGGTCGGAGACCAAGCTGGTGCTGGGCGATTTCGACACGGGCGACATCGACAACCCGATGGCCGCCTTCTCATCCATTCCCCACATCCCCGGCCACGAAGTGGTGGCCGAGGTCGTGGCGCTCGGTCCGGAGGCCACCGGTCTCGAGGTCGGCCAGCGGGTGCTGCTCAACCCCTGGCTGACCTGCGGTCCCCGGGGAGTGGATCCGCCGTGCGCGGCCTGCCAGCGCGGGGATCTGAACCTGTGCTGGAGCTTCACCGCCGGGGCCCTGGGCCCGGGGGTCCACGTCGGCGTGGCCACCGACGCCCCGGGAGGCTGGGCCGATCTGATGGCTGCTCACGACTCGATGCTCATCCCCGTGCCCGATTCGATCACCGACGAGGAGGCGGTGCTGGCCGATCCGTTCGCCGTGTCCCTGCACGCCATCCTCCGGTGCCCGCCTCCTCCCGCTGGTCGCGCCCTGGTGTACGGCGCCGGCGCCCTCGGGGTGACCAGCGTGGCCATCCTGTCGGCCCTCTACCCGGAGGTGGAGGTTGCGGTGGTCGCCCGCTTCCCGGCCCAGGCCGACCTGGCGGCCAAGCTCGGTGCCGCACTGGTGCTCGACCACGAGCCCCGACTCGAGCTGGTCGAGGCCTTGGCCGAGTGGTCGGGTGGAGTGCTACACACCGCCTACGCCGGGTTGCCCATGGCCCACCCGGGGGGCATCCACGTCGTGTACGACACGGTGGCGCGTCCCGAGACGCTCGAGGTCGGCGTCCGGGTGCTGGCCGAGCGGGGCTCGCTGGTGCAGACCGGGGTGCACACGCCCGGGCGATGGGAGTACACGCCCATCTACTTCAAGGAGCTGTCCATCGTCGGCTCCAACGCGTTCGGCGTCGAGGAGGTCGAGGGCGTGCGCCAGCACGCCCTGCGCCACTATCTCGATCTGGTGATGACGGGCCGGGTCGACCTGACCGGGATGCTCACCCACCGCTTCCCTCTGGATCACTGGCACGACGCGCTCCGGGCCCTCTCCACCCAGGAGGAGAGCGGGGCCGTGAAGGTGGCCTTCGAGCCGGCCACCTCCGGGTAGCCAAGGAGCGAGCGGGCCACGGACCACCAGGCTCGGGTCGCGGCGGTGGGCCCGGCGGGCGGCTAGGGCCCCGTCCCGAGGGCGATGAACCGCTGATAGCGCCCCTCGGCCGCCTCTTGCCACCGGCGATCGGGGTCGAACCGGCCACCCCGTCGAGCCCATCGCATCGATCCGTCCAGCGACAGCTCCAGCCCGGCAGCCATGCGGGCCAGGAAGGCCGCACCGAGGGCGGCACCTTCGGGAACTGCCACCGTTTCGACGGGCAGGCCGGTGGCGTCGGCCATGCCGGCCATCCAGGCCTGCACCTGGGTGCCGCCTCCGCTGGCCACGATCCGTCGCGCCGCGATGCCGGCACGGTCGATCATGCTCCGCACCACGAAGCCGCTGGCCTCGTAGGCGGCGCGGGCCACGCCCGACGGCCCATCGGTGATGTCGAGATCGAACAGCCCCGCCCGCAATGTCGTGTCGTGGAACGGCACCCGTTCGCCACGGAGGTAGGGGAGCCACAACGGCACCCGCCGCGGATCACCCGACCGACCATCACCGTGGGCGTGGTTGGTGCGCACCAATCGGAGCAAGGATCGGGCCCAGTCCACGAACAGGGCGCCGGCGTTGCTCGGGCCCCCGATCAGCACCAGGCCGGGCGCGGTGTGGGGTACGGTCCACAGCCCGGGGACCTCGACCCAGGTGTCGGTCACAACCCACACGATCAGGGTGGCGCCGAAGATGACGATCACGTCCCCGACCCGGTCCGCCCCGGCGACGATCTGGTCGCAGAAGGCATCGATGGTGCCGCCGGCCACCACCGCCTCGGCGTCGTCCCACCCCGCGCTCGTTCCCGAGACGGACCCGGGGGTAGGACGCAACGTACCGGCGGACTGGCCGGTCGGCACCACTCGCGGAAGCTGGCTCAGATCCACCCCGAGACGGGTCATCATCTCGTCGTTCCAGCGTCCGGAGCGCTGGAGGTCCCCGAGCGTCGACGCCACCGCGGTGTCGATGACGGCGTGGCCGGCCAGGGCGTGGGTCGCCACCGCCTGGGCCGGCCAGTACCCGAAGGCTTCTGGCATCTCGTGGGCCGTCCATTGCAGGAATCCCTCGGCATCGGGCATGGGCCCCGCGCTGCCGTCCTCCGACCTCGTCCCCCCGGTGCGCCCCCGGATGTCGCCGTAGAGGAGTCCGGGGGTGCGCGGAATGCCCCGACGGTCCACGGCGGTCAGCGAAGGGACCATGCCGGCCACGCAGATTCCCGCGATGCGGATCCCGTCCGGCCTCGTCCCCACGGCGGAGTCCAAACCGGTGATGGCCGCTCTGACGGCGGCCAGGGCACGGCGTGGGCCCCTTCGCCACGCGGCCAGGGCGTCGTGCTCCATGTGGTCACCCGACGTGTGGATGATCCGGTGGGGTATCCGCGACCGCCCGACCACCTGACCCTCCGACGTCACGGCCAAGGCCTTGACCGAGGTGGTCCCGATGTCGATGCCCACGGTGACGGGCAGCGGGTGACCGTCAGCGCTCACTGTGCGGACCCGGCGTCATGGACGGCCATTATGCATGATCGTCCGTGACCCCTGGATTGGACCACCAGGGGCGACACGGGGGCACGTTACGCTCGCAGGATGGTGCCCACCGGTGCGACCATGCTCGACATCAACGCGCTGGCCTGCCTGTACGAGCAGGCCGCAGGTGGTTGGGCCGAGGTCCTCGGAGCGCTCGCCCAGCGACCGCTGCTGGTGGTCGACCTCGACAGCGCCGGTGACGTCGGCAGCCTCGACATCCCCCCACAGCTCCCGTGCGTCATCGTGGGGGTCAGTCGTTCCGGAGCGGTCGACGGATCCTTCTCGGGGGTGGACATCGCCCTCACCGAAGCCGATCGACGGGAGATCCCGTGGGTTCAGGTGGCCGACCTCGACGTCGTGCTGGAGACGATGACGGCCGCCGCCCGCCGCTCTCCGAACGCATCGGTCGCACTGGTCCAGGTCCTCCGCTCGGGGCGGCATGACTCGCTCGAGCACGACCTCATCCTCGAGTCCCTGGCCTATTCGACTTTGCAGCAGGGGCCGGAGTACGGGCAGTGGCTGGCGGCCAGGCCGCCGGCCTCCCCTCCATCGCCGGGGGACGGCGTCCTGGCGGTCGAGCGGGACGGTGACCGCCTCTCGATCAGCCTCAACCGACCCCGGGTCCGCAACGCCTACAACGGCGCCATGCGGGACGGGCTGTGCGAAGCCCTGTCCGTGGTGTGCGCCGATCCCTCCATCCTCGAGGTGCACCTGTTCGGAGCGGGTCCCGATTTCTGCAGCGGCGGCGACCTCAGCGAATTCGGAACGCTCACCGATCCCGCCACCGCCCACCTGGTCCGGACCACACGCAGCGCCGCCCGCCTGCTCGGCATCGTCGGGGACCGTGTCGTCGCCCACCTTCACGGAGCGTGTGTCGGTGCCGGCGTCGAATTGCCCGCCATGGCGGGCCGGATCGTGGCCGAACCGGACACCCGGCTGAAGCTGCCCGAGGTGGCAATGGGCCTCATCCCCGGGGCCGGCGGTACGGCAACGCTCCCCAGGCGCATCGGACGCCACCGTACGGCCTGGTTGGCTGTCACCGGCCACTTCATCGGCGCGGTCACGGCACGCGCGTGGGGACTGATCGATGAGATCGTGGAGAATTGAGGGCAGGACGATCCATCGGGCCATTCCCACCAGCGGATGCGTGCCGGCCTTGAGGCCAGGCGGCACGAGGGACATGTGGTGGGCGGCGCCGTCCGAGTAGAGTCTACTGAAAAGCCGATTCTCACCTCGCCGTCCCCGGGTCCGCCGCGCCGGGGCTCTGCAAAGGAGGCAGCCATGTCGCAGGCCCAAGAGTCCGAGGTCTTCGAACCCGAGGGGTTCATGGATTCGGACGTGAGCGCCAATCCCCAGCCCTACTACCGCCGGGCCCAGGCTGAGGGATCGGTGGTCCCAGGTACGTTCGGGCCCCAGGTCGTCCGCCGATCGGCTGTGGAGTACGTCCTCCAGCACCCTGAGGAGTTCTCCTCGGCCATGCAAGCCGTCGACCTCGGGCAATCGGTGCCACTGATCCCCCTGCAGGTCGACCCTCCGAACCACAAGAACTACCGCCGCCTCCTCGATCCGATCTTCGCCCCCCGACAGATGAACCTTCTGGAGCCCGACATTGCCCGGTTGGTCAACGAGCGCATCGATGGGTTCATCGACACGGGTCGGTGCGAATTCTCCGACGAGTTGGCGGTGCCGCTCCCTTCGGCGGTGTTCTTGCGGCTGGTCGGCCTGCCGCTGTCCCAGCTCGACCTGTTCTTGAGCATGAAGGACGGAATCCTGCGCCCCTCGGGGTCGGACCTCGACGAGATCCAGGCCAGCCAGAAGGTGGCGGCCCGGCAGATCGAGGAGTACTTCGCCGAGGTGGTGAGGGAGCGAAAGGCGAGCGCCGATACTCAGGATGACATCCTGAGCCTGTTCCTCACCGCCGAAATCGACGGCCAGCGGCTCACCGTGGACGAAATCGTCGGGATTTGCTTCTTGTTCATCCTGGCCGGCCTGGACACGGTGACCGACAGCCTCGAGTGCTTCTTCGCCTACCTGGCTCAGCACCCCGACCAGCGTCGGCGCATCGTGGACGACCCTTCGATCATCCCGTCGACGGTGGAGGAGCTCCTGCGCTGGGAGTCGCCGGTCACCGCGGTGGCCCGCACCGCTGTGGCGGACGTCGAGATCGAGGGCTGCCCGGTGTCCAAGGGCTCCAGTGTCGGAGTCAGCATCGGTGCGGCCAACATCGACGAGCACGCCCTCCCCGATGCCTTCACCGTCGACCTGGCCCGCAACCCGAACAAGCATCTGGCCTTCGGTGGCGGCATCCACCGGTGTCTCGGCTCGCATCTGGCCCGCATGGAGCTCCGCATTGCGCTGCGTGAGTGGCATCTGCGGATCCCCGACTACTCGCTCGCCCCCGGGACCGAGCTGGTCTACCAGGCTGGACTGCGCCAGATCGACACCTTGCCACTCGTCTTCGCCGCGCCAGGCTCACAGGGGTAGGGCCGGGTGGACCTTCGTATCACTGACGACCAGCAGCTGCTGCTGGAGACGACTCGGAAGTTCCTCGAGAGCACGGCTCCGTTGGAGACGGTCCGCCGCCTGGCCGATGAGGAGCCGGCAGGTTTCGATCGGGACTGGTGGAGGAGCGGGGCCGAACTGGGGTGGACGTCGCTGCTGGTTTCCGAAGCCGACGGCGGGGGCAGCGTCTCAGGTCACGGGCTGCTGGACCTCGTGCTGGTGGCCGAGTCGATGGGCAGCCTGGTCTCGCCCGGGCCGCTGGTGCCCACCAATGTGGTGGCCGAGGCGCTGGCCCGGTCGGGATCTGCCGACCAACGGCGGAGACTGCTGCCCGGGCTGATGAGCGGCGCCTCGGTGGCCGCCTGGTGCCTCGGTGCCCCCGCCGCGGGCATCGACTCCGGAGGCAGGGTTGGTGCGAAGCTCGGTGACACCGGCGTGGTCCTCGACGGCGTCTCTGGTCCGGTCGAGGCCGGGGGACAGGCGGACGTCTACCTGGTGACGGCGGCGACGGAGGACGGCGTGGCTCAATTCATCGTGCCTTCCGACAGCCCGGGAGTCACGGTGGATCCGGCGAACAGCCTCGACCTGGTCAGACGCTTTGCCCAGATCCGCTTCGATCAAGTGGCGGTGGGACACGACGCCGCCCTCGGGGTGGCGGAGACCACCGTTGCCGACATCGAGCACCAGCTGCAGACGGTGGCCGTGCTCCAGTGTGCCGAGATGGTCGGGGCCATGGACCGGGTGTTCGAGTTCACCGTCGAGTACGCCGCCGACCGGTACTCCTTCGGTCGGCCCTTGGCCTCGTATCAGGCACTGAAGCACCGGTTCGCGGACATGAAGGTGTGGCTCGAGGCGGCCCATGCCACCGCCGGCGCCGCGGCTCGGGCAGTGGACTCGGACTCGACCTCTGCCGCCGAGCTGGTCAGCGTGGCCAAGGCCTATATCGGCGACCGCGGCCCGGTCATCCTGCAGGACTGCGTGCAGATCCACGGTGGCATCGGGGTGACCTGGGACCACGACCTCCACCTCTACCTCCGCCGAGTGGTGGTGGACCGTACCCAGTGGGGGACACCCCGTGACCACCGGGAGCGTGTGGCCGTGGCCATGGGGATGGAGGGGGACGTTCCATGAGCGCGCACAGTGGCACCGACGTACCCGAACAGAGGGTGGACTCCCAAGAGGATGTCGAGTCATTCCGCCAGCGGGCGCGAGCCTGGCTGGCCGAGTCCATGCCGCTCCTACCCGAGGGATATACCAATCAGCAATTGTCCAGGGAGGACGAGTCGGGGAAGGGTGCCCGCCGCCTGCAGCGCATCCTGTTCGACGGCGGGTTCGCCGGTATCTGCTTTCCGGTCGCCTATGGCGGCCAGGGCCTTTCCCGCGCCCACCAGCGGGCCTTCACCCGAGAGTCACTGCCCTACCGGATGCCCACCGTCTTCAACGTCCCGACCTTCACCATCCTGGCCGCGACCCTCCTCGACTTCGGCACCGAGGAGCAGAAGCTCCGCCACATCCCGGCCATGCTCCGGGGTGACGAGTTGTGGGTCCAGTTCCTGTCCGAGCCCAGTGGCGGTTCAGACCTCGCCGGCCTGGTGACCAGGGCGACGAGGGACGGGGACGTGTTCGTCCTCAACGGATCGAAGATCTGGAGTTCGGGCGCGTTCCGATCCGACTACGCGCTCTGCCTGGCTCGGACCGATTGGCACGTGCCCAAACACCGGGGCCTGACCATGTTCATCCTCAAGATCCACCAGCCCGGGGTGGAGGTCCAGCAGATCAAGATGTCCAACCGCACGGCCGAGTTCTGCCAGGAGTTCTTCGATGACGTGCCCGTCCCGGTCACCGACGTCGTGGGCGAGATCAACGACGGTTGGACGGTGGCCTCGCGGCTCCTCTTCCACGAACGGAACGCAGTGGGGGGCGGGTCTCCATTTGCCAGCGGAGCGGTCATCGCGGCAGCCGGCCAGGGCGGCCAGCGGTCGGAGCTGCTCGAATTGGCCCGGGCCACCGGTCAGACCGGCGATCCCCGGGTCCGACAGCTGGTGGCGGAGGACAGGATCAACGAGCGGATCCAGAGCCAGCTGATCGAGCGGGTGACGACCGGTCTACGCACCGGGGCGTTTCCTGGCGCCGCCGGAGCACTGCCCCGGCTCTTTGCCGCCACCAACACCGAGCGCCGTGTGGACATTGCCCTGGAGATCGCCGGAGCCGACATCGGTGCGTGGATCGACGACGATGCCCCACCCCTCGGGGAGGTCTACCTCAATCGCCAAGGCAGCAGCCTCGGCGGGGGCAGCAACGAGATGCAGCGCAACATCATCAGCGAGCGGGTCTTGGGCATGCCCAGGGAGTACGCCGCCGATCGGGACAAGCCCTTCGACGAGGTCCGCCACAACTAGTCGCCAGGGGCAGGTGTGCGCCTACTGGTTATCCGCGATTTGTCAGTTCACGGAGGGCGCCTGGTCGTGCGCGTGATGACGGGTTGAACCGGCCCTGCGGAAATGAGCGGGGTGCGGCACGGTGGGCAGGAGCGGGCTCGCGGAAGTTGTATGCGCCCGCAATGGCACCGTGGGGATATGCCGCAGGCTCAGCCGAGTTCTTGGGCGAGCCCGATGAGAATGTCTTCAGGCCCGCGCACGTAGCAGAGCCGGTATGCGGTTTCGTACTGGACCACCTCACTGCTGACGAGATACGCACCCCGGTTTACCAGCCGGTCGAGCGTGTCGTCGATGTCGTCCACCGCGAACATCACTCGGAGGTAGCCCAGGGCGTTCACCGGGGCATTCCGGTGATCTGCGACCACCTGCGGCGCAAGGAAGCGCGAGAGTTCGAGCCGGCCGTGGCCGTCCGGCGTGCGCATCATGGCGATCTCGACGCGTTGGTCCCCTAGGCCAGTGACGCGCCCTGCCCACTCGCCCTCGACCAAGGCTCGGCCTTCGAGCTCGAGGCCGAGCTCACGAAAGAACTCGATCGCAACTGCGAGGTCCTCCACGACGATGCCGACGTTGTCCATCCTGAGGACCACCTGGCGAGTCTAAGGGTGAGACCAGAGCGTCACCTACCACCAGGAGCGGGCGGTTATCGAACGTGGCTGAAGTTCACGTTGGCCACACTCAGGGGCAGCGCGGTCGATGGCGGTGATCCCTGGTGCGGCATTCGGAAGTACGATCCCGCCGTGAGACGTTGGAAGCCAAGCCGCCCAGTCCTCGTAGCCTTATTGATTCTCCACGTCATCGTGACAACGATCACACTGCGTGACCTCAGTCAACGAAGTGATGCTCAGGTTCGTGGACCACGCTGGTTCTGGCGGGTGTTTACTCCGCTGCAGATGGGGAACTCGGCGGTCTACTGGCTGGTGGGTCGAAAGAGGAATGCCTAACCCATAAGCAGTCGTAGGACTGCCCGACAACACCGTGTCCGGGTGCCACTCCCGGACCGCGGCCCTGTGGCTACCCCAGCCGAGTCGCGGTGATCAGCACGGTCTCGAAGTTCATGACGAACGAGCCGCCGTGATCGTCGATGGCCGCGCCGATGGCTTCGAACAGGCGGTCTCGGACTGCTGGTTCGAGGGCGGTGTGATCGCTCCGTGATACGAGCTGGTCCAGCCACTCATCCCGCTGGTAGGCCCGCGTCCAGGGGAACCACTTCTCTGTCGGCGCACCGAAGTCGGGCACCGCTGAGATGGCGTCGATCTCCGAGTCGAGTCCGGTCTTCACGTCGGATGACCGGCTGGCCGCGTACCCCCGGAACAGACGGTGACCGCCTGGCGGCACGACTCTCGCATACGCCTCCTCCAGAGCATCGGCCAGATCATCGGGCTGACACCCCGCGTTCCAGATCAGGCAGAGCTTGCCGCCCGGCCGCAGCACAGAGGCCGCTTTGGCGGTGGCGATAGGGAGGTCGAGCCAGTGCCAAGCCTGCGCCGAGGTCACCCGGTCGAAAGTGCGACCAGCAGCGTCCCAGGCTTCGAAGGCCGCGATCTCCAGGTCGACCCCATGACCGCGGGCGATCTCCGCCATTCGCGGAGCGAGTTCCACCCCCAGCACCTTGGCGCCACGCTGGGCAATCTGCCGTGAAGCAATCCCGGTGCCACAACCCACGTCGAGAACGTCCAGGCCCGCAGGCACCGGACCGAGCAGTTCGTCGATCACCGCATCGGGATAGGTCGGCCGGAACCGGTCATATGCCTCGGCGTTCTGGTCGAACAACCTCGAACGCTGCACGGCCAGAGGACGCGCTGCCACACGGTCGCGTTCGCTGGCATCCACAGACGCCAGTTTGCCCCAGATCACCGGGTCAGCGGCGGTCATCGAACGAGGCCAAATGGTCGTGACTCGACCTCTCGGACGATCAGAAGGTCAAGCGCTGCCCGACAGACGGCCAGCGCTCGACGTATTGGTTGATGAACGCAATGGGTCTGGTCGATCGCCTCGGGCAGCGGATCGTCCATGGCGTCTGCAGTGAGGACGATGGCTCGTGGCGCGCATGGCCTCGCCGAAGAAGAGTTCCAACATCGAGCTGAAATGGAAGTCAGACTGTTTGCCTCATGAGCCGTCCGGACACCAAGTACGTGGCCGTCGGGGATGCTGACGTTGCCTACCAGGTCCTCGGAGAGGGACCTTCCGACCTCCTCTTCTTCAACGGGCTTGGCAGCAACGTCGAAATGGCGTGGGAGGACCCCGAGATTGCCGACTTCCTCAGACGGCTGGCGTCGTTACG
>DASZGT010000013.1:0-6400 GCA_035938575.1 Acidimicrobiales bacterium | reverse complement strand
GGTGGGCGACGGCGCCCTGACCGGCGGCATGGCCTACGAGGCCCTCAACAACCTGGGCCACTCGGGCAAGCCGGTGGTCATCGTGCTCAACGACAACGGGCGCTCGTATGCGCCCACCGTGTCGCGGCTGTCGCTCAGCCTGACCCATCTGCGGCTCAATCCGGCCTACGTCCAGGCTCGGCAGCGCATCCGTCACCTCATCCGTGAGATCCCCGGCGTCGGCGACCTCGCCTACTCGGGCGTACACGGCCTCACCAGCGCACTGCGTGAGGTGGTCACACCGCACACGTTCTTCGAGGCATTGGGCATTCGCTACGCCGGACCCATCGACGGGCACGACATCGCCGGAGTGGAGCAGGCCCTGGCCAACGCGGCGGAGTGGCCGGGCCCGATCGTTGTCCACTTGCTCACCCAGAAGGGCCGGGGCTATGCACCGGCCGAAGAGGACGAGATCCAACGGCTGCACGACGTCAAGGTCACCGTCCCCTCAGCCGCAGAGATCTGCGTCGACGAGGGCGCGGACTCGGCTGGGTCGGCAGTTGCCGCCGCGGCGGGGTCGACGTTGGCGGCGGTCGCCGCGGGTATAGCGGCGTCGGAAGGCCAGATCCTTCCGGGTACCGTTTCTGGCCTCGATCTGGACCCCGACGAGGTGGCCCAACTGCCGGTGACCACCTATACCGATGCCTTCACCAGGTCCCTCCTCCATCACGCCGAATCCGACCCCCGGATCGTGGCCATCACCGCGGCCATGCCCGGCCCGACCGGGTTGCTGCCCTTCCAGGCGCGCTTCCCGGAGCGGTTCGTGGATGTCGGCATCGCCGAGCAGCACGCAGTGACCTCAGCCGCGGGCATGGCCATGGCCGGTATGCGACCGGTGGTGGCGGTCTACTCCACGTTCTTCAGCCGGGCCTTCGATCAGGCCAACCTCGACGTCGGCTTGCACCGACTTCCGGTGGTCATGGTCCTCGACCGGGCCGGGATCACGGGCGACGACGGCCCCAGTCACCACGGCGTGCTGGACATGGTGCTGGCGCTGTCCATCCCCGGCATGACGGTGTTCGCACCGTCGTCGGCGCCCGAGGTCGAGGTGATGCTGGCCGAGGCCCTCACCCTCGACGGTCCCTCGGTCATCCGATTCCCCAAGACCCCGGCACCATGGGTGGCACCGGGCGCGGTCGGCTCGGGCATGCTGGCCCGGCGCACCCGCAGCGGGGACGGATCGGCATGCATCCTGGCCGTGGGCAAGATGGTGGCGGCAGCCGAGGAGGCCGCTGAGTCGCTGAGCGCCGACGGGCTGGAGGTGACGGTGTGGGACGTCCGGGTCGTGTCAGACCCCGACCCGGCCATGATGGCCGATGCCGCACGGCACGCCGTCGTGATCACGGCGGAGGACGGCATCCGGCAAGGCGGTGCCGGCATGTTCCTGGCGGACGCCCTCCGCCACTCCTGTCCCGGCGGCGCCGCTCCCCCGGTGGTCTCGCTCGGCATACCCCGCGCCTACATCACCCAGGGGAAGCCCACCGACATCCTGAGCCGGCTCGGGCTCGACGGTCCCGGGTTGGCCCGCTCTGTTCGGGAGTCGGTGGGCGGACCGACCGGGAACGTGGCCGTCGAGGCATCGGACGGTCAGGCATCATCCTCGCCCTCGGCGACCATGGCGGCCAAGGACGTCCTGGACTGATCCGCCGTCGTATTCCTCGATGGTTCCAGCTCGTTCCCAGCTCGTCCGGGCCCGGGCCGGGGGGGCCGGGCCGCTGTTTGCCGCCCGAATGGAAACGTGTTCTACTAACGGCCCGATGACGTTCAACCTCGCTGATCTCTTTGAGGCGGCCGTCGACGCGTTCGGCGACCGCGAGTACCTCGTAGCCGCTGGTGAGCGCCGCACCTACGACCAGATGGAGCAGCGGGCGAATCGCCTCGCCCACTATCTGGCCGGCCAGGGTGTCGGGCCCGGGGACCACGTCGGCATCTACTCGCTGAACAGCGTGGAATGGGTCGAGACGGCGTGGGCGGTGTTCAAGCTGCGGGCGGTGTGGATCAACATCAACTACCGCTACGTCAAGGACGAGCTGCGGTACCTGTTCACCAATGCCGACCTGGTGGCGCTGGTCCATCAGGCCGAGTTCGGGCCGCGGGTCGCCGAGCTCCTCCCCGATCTCCCCGACCTCCGGCTCATCATCGCCATCGAAGACGGGTCCGGCGAGCCACTGGTCGCGGGCACCGTTCCCTACGAGGAGGCCCTGGCGCAGGGAAGCCCCGAACGGGACTTCGCCCCCCGATCGAACGACGACCACTACATCCTCTACACCGGGGGCACCACCGGGATGCCCAAAGGGGTGGTGTGGAGGCACGAGGACGTGTTCTATGCCCTCGGCGGCGGCGTGGACCCTTCCACCAATACCCGCATCCAACGGCCCGAGGAGATGGTCGAGAAGGGGCGGAACGGACAGGTCACCCTGTTGCCCATCGCCCCCCTCATGCACGGCGCCACCCAATGGTCGGTGATGGGCCAGAGCTTCGTGGGCAACCGGACCATCCTCGTCCCCAAGTTCGATCCCCACACCGTCTGGCGCCTGGTGGAGAGCGAGAAGGCCAACTCGATCATGATCACCGGCGACGCCATGGGCAAGCCCCTGATCGAGGCCCTCGACGACCCCGGCGTCTCCTACGATCTCTCCTCGCTGTTGGCGGTGACCTCCTCCGCGGCCCTGTTCTCGTCCCCGGTCAAGGACGAGTTCTTCAACCACCTCCCGAACATCGTGATCGTCGACGCCGTGGGTTCCTCGGAGTCGGGCAACAACGGCATGGCCACGGTGAGCAAGGGAGACACCGCCATGAAGAGCGGGCCGACCGTCTCCGTGCTCGGCAACACCGTGGTCTTCGACGAGGACATGCATCTGGTGGCCCCGGGGTCCGGAGTGATCGGCAAGATCGCCCGCTGCGGGGACATCCCCGTGGGCTACTACAACGACCCGGTGAAGACAGCAGAGGTGTTCATCACCGTCGATGGCACGCGCTACGTGATGCCCGGCGACTTCGCCACCTTGGAGGCGGACGGGACCATCACCTTGCTGGGCCGGGGATCGGTGTCCATCAACTCCGGCGGCGAGAAGATCTTCCCGGAAGAGGTCGAGTCGGCGGTGCGCTCTCACCCCGAGGTGTTCGATGCCATCGTGGTGGGGGCCCCTGACGATCGATGGGGTCAGCGGGTGGCGGCCATCATCCAGCCCCGGGCTGACGGCCATCCCAGCCTGGAGGACATCCAGGCCCACTGCCGCGATGCCATCGCCGGCTACAAGGTGCCGCGGCAGCTCCACGTGGTGGACACCATCCTGCGGTCTCCGAGCGGCAAGCCCGACTACCGGTGGGCGGCCGAGATCGTCGCCGAGGTGCCCGAGGAGAGCGACAGCGGCGGCGCCCGCACCTCCTCGGGGCAGTGATCCCCACGCCGTCCAGTCCGTCTGGGTGCGGCCCCGCTCCGGCCCGTTCCCGAGTCGCAGATGCTTCGGTGGGGGCGGCCAAGTCGGGCGGACCCCGAGACGAGCGCCATGCCCATCGACCTTCGTGAGCTGGTCGCACCGGAGCGGTGCGCGGTGCTCACCATGGAGATCCAGCGCGGTGTGGTCGGGGATCTGACTTCATTCCCCCAGCTGGCGGAGGCTTCCCGCCACGTCGGGGTGGTCCCCAATACGGCCCGGCTCCTCGCCGCCGCCCGGTCCCACGGTGTGCGGGTCGTCCACTGCACGGCGGAATTCCGCGGCGATCGAGCCGGCTCCACGGTGAACTGCCAGCTGATCGCCGCCGTGGTGCGCAATCCCAGCCATCTCCTGGCCGGCACCCCCGCCACCGAGATCATCCATGAGCTGGGCCCGGAGCCGGGTGACCTGGTGTCGCCACGCCTCCACGGGGTGTCACCGTTCACCGGCACCTCGCTCGACACCTGGTTGCGCAGTCTCCGGGTGGACACCGTGGTGGCCACCGGGGTCTCGGTCAACCTCGGGGTGCTCGGCCTGGCCATCGAGGCCGTCAACCTCGGCTACCAGGTGGTCGTGCCCCGTGACGCGGTGGCGGGCCTCCCCCGGCCCTACGCCGATGCCGTCCTGGACAACACGTTCCCGCTCATCACCACACTGACCACCGTGGACGACCTGATCGAGGCGTGGGGTCCGGCGACGGCGTGATCGTCGCGCAGCTCCGGCCTGATCATCGCGAGTTGATCAGGGTGGAGTGATCCTCGGGACCGGGTGCACGGCCCCGGCGGTCACAGCGTCCGGGTGCCGTCCAACTGGATCATGGCATTGGTCGGCAGCTCTTCGACCGTGATGTCCGGGACCGGGAAGTTGAAGTCCTGGTACTTCCGCTGGGCCGTCTGGCGGTACCGGGTGGTGGAGTGCAGCGGATCGGCGTCGAACTGCGGGATCACCTTGGTCCCGAACACCTCGAGCATCTCGTGGACCTCGTCCTCCATCAACGAGTCCGACGGCAACCCGAAGACCACTTGGTCGCACCCCACGGTCTGGTACTTGGCCACCTGTTCGGCCACTTCGTCGGGCTCGCCGCACAGCATCCACCCCTCTTCGATGAGGTGGTCGAGCATGCCTTCGTCGCTCACGGTGTGGGGCCGCTCGGGCCATACGGGCACACCCTCTTGATGGGGAATGGTGTCGTGGTAGTTGCATACCAGCGAATAGAGATAGCCACGGCCGCGCCGCAGTGCGATCTCCCGCGCCCGCTTCCTGTCGTTGAGGCAGATGACGGCGTTGGTCATCATCACGTTGTCATTCTTGAACTGGCCGAGGGGCTCCGTGCAGTTGGCGATGCCCTCCTTGTAGGCATCGATCCGGCCCTTGAGGTTGTAGATGGGCTCGAAATTGAAGGCAATGGCGCCGATGCCCAACTCACCCGCCTGGGTGAAGGTCCCGGGGTTGCCGCACCCGACCCAGATGGGGGGATGGCCCTGACCCCTGTAGGGCTTGGGCAGGATGTTGTGGGGGTACGGGACGGTGAAGCTCTCGCCCTCGTACATGTAGTCCTTCTCCTCCCACATCCGGGGGATCTGACGGATGACCTCGTTCCACTCGGCCTTCGTCGAGTTCTTGTCGAGGTTGTTGAAGGCGGCGATCTCGTGGCTCCCCGCCCCCCGGCCGGTCCCCCACTCGAACCGACCTTCGAGCAGGTGGTCGAGCATGGTCACCCGCTCGGCGCACCGCACCGGGTGATTGACCCGTGGGGACAGGTTCATGATGCCCGTGCCGATGTGAATCCGGTCGGTGGCATGGGCCAGGTAGCCCATCACCACCTCGGGGGAGGACATGTGGCTGTACTCGGTGAGGCAGTGGTGCTCGCCGATCCACGCGTACTTCCAGTTGTACTTGTCGGCCTCGATGACGTACGCCATCTCACGCCGGTACATCTCGTGCTCGCAGGCCGGATCGTGGGCGGCCTGACCGGGCAAGTAGCCGTTGAGAAAGATCCCGAACTCCATGGTGGTGGTGCTCCTCCCGCTCCGCTCTGGCGCCGTTCACGGTAACACGATGATCTGATAAATTGCAACGTGTTCCAGATTTGTGCCTAGCTCCAGCCTCCGGAGGGCAATTGCACCTACTGTCGGAGGTTGGCGGCCGGTCGTCGGCGGGAGCCGGTCGTCGGCGTGAGTCGTGCCGGTGGTGGTTCCGACCGCCCTCCGGTGGCCCGTCGACGGCGGGCCGGGCCACCATGGGGTGCACGTCGGACCGACCGTCTTCGGGGCCCGAGGCGGGCCTCTCAACCAAGGGGATGCAATGCAGACCATCGACGAGCTGATCCGGCAGCGCGCAGGAGATGACTCGGTGGGACTGACGTGGTCCGACCGCACCTGGACGCACCGCCAGGTGGTGACCGCCCAGGCCGAGCGGGCCGCCGCCCTGGCTTCGCTGCGGCGACCCGGCCCCTTCCATGTGGCCCTCCTGCTCGACAACGTCCCCGAGTACGTCTTCTGGATGGGCGCCGCGGCACTCGCCGGCGCCGTGCTGGTCGGGGGGAATCCCACCCACCGCGGGGACGAGCTGGCCCGGGACCTCTCGCACACCGAGTGCCAGCTCCTGGTCACCAACCTCGAGTACCGGGCCCTGGTCGAAGGGTATGACCTCGGCGCCGCCCTGCCGGCGGAGCGCATCCTGGTCATCGACGATCCCTCGGGAGACCTCGACCGCAACCCGGACACCTCGTACGGCGCGCTGCTGGCCGGGGTGGCGGGAGTGGACCTCCCCGACCCTGCCGTGACCATGGTCACCGAGGAGTCGCTCGGTCTGTTGCTGTTCACCTCGGGAACCTCAGGGGCCCCCAAGGCGTGCCTGTGCAGCCAAGGTCGGCTGGCCCGCATCGGCGGCATCGTGGCCCAGATGTTCGAGCTCACATCCGA
>DASZGT010000012.1:0-11307 GCA_035938575.1 Acidimicrobiales bacterium | reverse complement strand
GAGGACGATCGACTCGCGGATCCAGGTCTTGGCGGCCTCGAGCCCGTCGGCCAGTACCTCCTCGGTGACCTGAGGGGCGCCTTCGTCGTAGTACTGGAACGAGCGCTCCGAGCCGCCCGCCTCCACCATCATGATGGCGATATCGGCATCGTCGGCGTCGCTCAGCGCCCGCCCGGCCACGACCAGCTCGAAGGTCGACTCGTCGCCCTCCTCGAAGCTGGGGTGCGGGATCCACTGGCCGTCGGTCGAATAGGCCACGCGCACGGCGCCGATCGGTCCCTCGAAGGGGATGCCCGAGATCATCAGTGCGGCCGAGGCCGCGTTGATGGCAAGGACGTCGTGGGGGTTGACCTGGTCGGCAGCGAAGATGGTGCCGACGACATGGACCTCGTTGCGGAATCCCTTGGGGAAGGAAGGACGCAGGGGACGGTCGATGAGCCGACAGGTGAGAATGGCCTGGTCCGAGGACTTGCCCTCCCGGCGGAAGAACGATCCGGGGATCTTGCCGGCCGCATAGGCCCGCTCCTCGATGTCCACCGTGAGCGGAAAGAAGTCGGCTCCCTCCCGGACCGATCGGGCGGCCGTAGCCGTGGCCAGCAACACCGTGTCGCCGATCCGTGCCACCACCGCTCCATCGGCCAGTTGGGCCAATTTGCCGGTTTCGAATGTAAGTGTGCGGTCGGTGCCACTGATGGGCGCCGACACAGTTATGGCGTCTGACATGACGCTCCTTGGTTGGTCGGGGACTCCCCGAGCCAGTTCCCAGTTGTCGGCCACCCCGCGTGGACGGTGCGGAGTGATCGGCAACTGGTGACTGACCTCGGTGGGAGCCCAATCTGTTGATGTGCACAGCCGGCCACCGCGGTGACCTGCCGGTCCTGCAGCAGGCCGGCACCGTGCCGACCTGCGGTCCATCGACGAGTCGCCGATGGAGTAATTGCGACCGCCCGGCCGAAGCCGGGCGGAGCGACTGGTTTCCGCCTACCGGCGGAGGCCGAGGCGACCGATGATGTCCCGGTAGCGCTCGACATCGTTGTTGCGGACATAGTCCAGAAGTCGCCGGCGTCGGCCGATCAACTTGAGGAGACCACGACGGGTGTGGTGATCACCCTTGTGCACCTTGAGATGCTCGGTCAGGTGAACGATGCGCTCGCTCAATATGGCGATCTGCACTTCGGGTGAACCGGTGTCCGTCTCGTGGAGACGGTATTCGGAGATGGTGGCCTGCTTGTCTGGCATGGGGGGAATCGACCTCTGATGTCTTCGGTGACGGCCGACGGACACAACACGCCAGCACCCCAATCCTAGCAGCATCGCTGTTCAGGGGGTGCCCACTCCCGATGCCCGGATCCGGGACGCCACCCGACGAGGGGTCGGATCGGGCCCGTCGGCCAGACCCGACCCTCGCCCCCAGAGGCTGGGGGCGCCACGCGGGGACCCCCGTTCGTCGTCCTACTTGTTGGGCTGCGGCGTGACCCTGAGGTAGGGCTTGACCGTGTCGAATCCCTTGGGGAATCGCTCCTTGGCCTCCTCGTCCGATACGGCAGGGACGATGATGACGTCCTCGCCGTCCTTCCAGTCGACCGGCGTGGCCACCTTGTAGTCGGCCGTCAGCTGCAGCGAGTCGAGGACCCGGAGGATCTCGCTCACGTTCCGCCCCGTCGATGCGGGATAGGTGAGGGTCAGCTTGACCTTCTTGTCGGGGCCGATGATGAACACCGACCGGACGGTGAGCGTGTCACTGGCGTTGGGGTGGATCATGTCGTAGAGGTCCGCCACCTTGCGATCCTCGTCCCCGATGAGCGGGAAGTTCAGCGCCTGGCCCTGAGTCTCCTCGATGTCGCCGGCCCACTTGCCGTGCGAGGTGACGTCGTCGACCGAGAGGCCGATGAGCTTGGTGTCCCGCTTGTCGAACTCGGCCTTGGCCTTGGAGAAGGCGCCCAGCTCAGTGGTGCAGACCGGGGTGAAGTCCTTGGGGTGGGAGAACAGCACGCCCCAACTGTCCCCGAGGTACTCGTGGAAGTTGATCGTCCCCTCGGTGGTCTCCGCGGTGAAATCGGGGGCTACGTCGCCCAAACGGATTGCCATGGAATGCTCCTTTGTTGTCCTGTGTACTAGGTGGTGTGAATCGATGTCCCGAGTCGCATCCGGCGTCGCCGTGGTCTCGTCGCCCACCCAGGATAGACGAACCCGCCCCAATTGTCGACCGAGTTAGTCGAGTTTTGACGGGGAGGAGGGCGCCCTGGCAGGAGTCGGGGCGTTCCACCATGCTGGGGCCATGAACTCCACCGTGCAGGTCACCCGGGAGGGGCCGGTGACCGTGGTCGCCATCCATCGACCGGAGCGCCGCAACGCAGTGGACGCCGCCACCGCCGCCGCCCTGCAAGAGGCGTTTGCCGCCTTCGACGCCGACGATGGCTCGTCGGTGGCCATCCTCACCGGGGGCGGTGGAACCTTCTGCGCCGGGGCCGATTTGAAGTCGCTGGCCGACGGTGAGCGACGCCCCTTGGCCGAAGACGGGCCCGGGCCCATGGGACCGACCCGGATGGAACTGTCCAAGCCCGTGATCGCCGCAGTGGAGGGCTTTGCTGTGGCCGGAGGTCTCGAGCTGGCCATCTGGTGCGATCTGCGGGTGGCGGCCGCCGACGCCACCTTCGGGGTGTTCTGCCGACGATTCGGCGTGCCCCTCATCGACGGCGGAACCGTCCGCCTCCCGCGCCTGATCGGCCAGGGGCGGGCCCTCGACCTGATCCTGAGCGGGCGTGAGGTCGGTGCCGACGAGGCCTTGGCCATGGGGCTCGTCAACCGGGTGGTGCCCAGCGGCTCGACCCTGGCGGAGGCGCGGGCCTGGGGCCACCAGCTGGCTGCCCTGCCACAGGACTGCCTGCGCAACGACCGCCGGTCCGCGCTTCAGCAGTGGGGACTCTCCACTGCTGACGCCATGCAGGTCGAGTTCCGCTTCGGCATGGCCAGCCTGACGTCGCCGGATGCCTCATCCGGACCGCTCCGCTTCGCCCGGGGGGCCGGCCGGGGCGGTGCGGTGGTCGACGCCGGCGGCAGTTGACGGCGCTTCCCCATGGGTGACCTGGCCGCCTTCGACTTCGACGGGACGCTCACCGACGGCGGCAGCGTGATCGGCTTCCTGTCCGCGCTCGTCGGCCGGCACACCGTGCAGTCAGCCGCGCTGGCCCTGGCCCCCAGGCTGGCAGCGGCCGCCCTGGTGGGAGGCAGCGCGGCCGACGAGGCCAAGGAGCGTCTCTTCGAGCGGGTGCTGGCCGGAGTGCCCGTCGATCACTTCGAGGAGGTGTCGACGCGGTACGGCCGCCAGCACGTGGAGCGGCACCTCCGCCCCGACGTGCGGGACCGCTTCGACTGGCACCGGCTCCGGGGTGACCGGGTGGTCATCGTGTCGGCCTCCCCGGCGGCCTACGTGGGCGCGGCCGGGGACTGGCTCGGGGCCGACGGGGTGATCGCCACCCGCCTGGAAGTGGGTGAGCACGGCAGGCTGACCGGTCACTACGACGGACGCAACTGCCGGGGGGAGGAGAAACTGCGCCGCCTGCGCCTCTGGGTCGACGAGTCGGGGACGGCCCCCGGGACGACGTGGGCCTACGGGAACAGCCGCGGCGACCTCAGGCTGTTGCGGGCCGCGGACATCGGGGTCAACGTGGGCCGGCTGGGCCGGCTCGGACGGCTCGGCTCCTTCACCACCCTCGGAACCACGCCACCGGACGGCGCCGGGGGCTGAGCGGCCCGGGCCCGGCCGCGGTCGGCGGCGAGACGGCCTAGAGGTACTCCTTCTTCCTCATCCACACCAGCACGAACCAACCCCAGATGGGGGGGAGATAGGCCGTGAACAGGCGCTGGACGAACACAGCCGCCACCGCCTGGGACTCGTTGATGCCGGCGGCGGTGAGCCCGATGATCATCCCGGCCTCGACCACCCCCATCCCCCCCGGCACCGGGGAGATGCCGCCCAGCATCGAGCCCAGGGTGAGCACGACGATCAACGTGGCCAGATCGAGATGGTCCCCGAAGGCGTGCAGGGAGGCGCCGAGCGCCAGGGCCACCAGGACCTGTGCCGCCGCCGAACCGCCGAAGATCTCGACCAGGTTCCTCGGATGCCCGGCCAGGATCCTCAGGTGCGACCAGACCTCCGACGTCTTGGGTCTCAGCTTGGCCGCCGCCAGCCGTCGCCACCGAGGGACGGCGAACAGCAGACCGACGGCGACCCCCGCCACCACCACGGCGATCACGATGAGCCACACCAGATTGGAGTGTCCGCTGCTGGAGTCGCTGGTCGGCTCGTTGAAGTGCAAGTTGCCGGCGGCCAGGGGCAGGGCGATGAGGAACAGGGCGCCCTTCACGATCCAGCTGGCCGTGCTGGCCAACACGCCCGAGCTCACCGCCACCGTCGGGGTGTACCCCTCCTGCTGGAAGAACCTCACCCGGGTGGCCAGCACCGCCATCGATCCACCGGCCAGGGCGACGAAGGTGTCGGACAGCTCGAGGGCCACCGTCCTCCCGTACGGGAGCGGGTCGGTCACCGAGCCCACGGTGGTCACGGCGATGGCCGGGTAGGCCGCCTGGGCCAGCACGAAGACCAGCGCCACCCATCCCCACGCGGCCCCGGTGATCGTGCTCCACGACTTGGTCACGTTGATCAGCACGCCGATCAGGGCCCAGCCCCCGATGACCGTCCCGAGCACCAGCGCGAAGGTGACCCAACTGACCCGGCGCGGCTCAATGAGCTTGGGCACCTCCACGCCCAGCGCCGCCGCGCTCTGTTCGCGTAGGGCGGAAAGGACGGCCTTCTTGCCCCGGAGGGTCCGCGACGCCGTCGAATCGAGGGCGGCCCGCTGCAGGAAGGGCAGCGCCGCCACCAGGGCGTCCGGCGGGACGGAACGGATGGCCGAGGCGACGGTGCGGCCCGGCCCGGCGACCACGGACGCGGCGGCCAGGGCCGCGGCCAGGTCCCGATTGAGCTGCTCGTCGGTGGCCACCGTCGACGCCATGCGGAAGTCGACGAGCCCTGCCCGGCCGAGTCCGTCGACCACGATCGTCCGGGTCGAGAGTGCGCCGTGGGCCAAGCCCGCGGTGCGCAGGGCGACCAGTTGGCCGAAGATGTCGTCCAACCCGCCGTCGGTGATGACGGGACCGACGGGCTCCTGGGCTGCGGTAGGCGGGGGCAGGTCGGCCGGGTGGTCGTGGGCGGGGCCCGGAGATGACGTGGGATCGACGCTGGCGCCTTCGTCGGGCGGTGGGACATACGGCGCAAAGGCCGAGAGGGGCTCCCCCTCGGGGGGGCGGGTGACCAGGAGGGCGTCGCGTGCGGGGCCGGCGGGGCCGGCGGCGAGCACGTCCGGGGCCCGGGCCCCGGCCCTCTCGGCCATCAGCGTCAAGTAGGCCTCGCGCTCGACCTGTTGTCGGCGGGTGAAGGACAAGGTCGGACCCGAGTCGCGATAGAGGAGGAAGCGGGCCGTCTTGCCCAGCAGCCGGGCGTCGGCGGCGTCGCGCCCGTAGACCGAGACATCCACGGGGGACCCGTCGATCCGACCGCTGAACCGACCCACGCCCCACTCCTGGCGCGGAACGGGAGAGATGTCGTCCGCCGTGATCCCGAGGTCAGCCAGCAACAGCCGGACCTCGTCGATCGACGGCAACCCCAGCGGCGAGCCGAAGGTCAGATGGACGAGTGCCGCCGTGCCCCAGCCGAGGGCCACGCTGGCCAGCACCGCCATCGGCAATCCGGCCCCGTTCACGACCGATGCCAGAGCCAGGAGCACGATGGTCGTCTTGGTGGCCAGTTGGAACCATCGGCTCAGGTAGGGAAGGGCAGCGGTGGCCACGCCGACCGCTGCGGCCACGCTGGCCACCGGAAACGAAAACGCAAAGTGGTGGAGCGAGGGCGTCGGCGGACGACCGCCGGCGGAACCCAGGAGCAGACCGAGGATGACGCTGAGGAGCCATGCGCCGAGCCCGGAGAGGGCGATGTCCCGGACGGTCGACCACCTCCGAGCGCCCACCGCCAGGACGGCGATGACCGCCACCAGGCCGAAGGAGGCCGTCCACCAGATCGCCGACGTCAGCCACTGGACTCCGTTGGGTGCGGCCGCCAGGGTGGTGGCGACGGCGTGTTCAGCCTTGGAGTTGGCGCGGGTCGACAACCAGCACACGACGACGGTCAGCCCGGCGAGGCCGAGCCGGAAGGCGTCGGATCCCCGGCGACGGGTCTGACCGTCCCCCACGGGGGCGAAGAAGACGGCCCGCCAGGTTCGCTCGTTCCACTTCTGGAGCGGGCGGTGTCGCCCGGTCGACGCCCCGGGTGTCGCCTCGGCCGCAGGTCCCGGCCGCTCGGTCACGCCCACCGGATCGTCGGGGCCAGGAGGAACCATCGACTATCCGGCTGCGGAACCGAAGAAGGCGGCGGCGCCGAAGGAGAAGATGCCCCCGTCGGAGGCCACCAGCCAGTAGCCCCGGCCGTCGGGGGTGGCGGCCATGCCGACCACCGGCTTGTTGAGGACGAGGCTGCCGGTGGACCCGAAGAAGGCGGCGTCGCCGAAGGAGAAGATGCCCCCGTCTGACGCCACCAGCCAGTAGCCCCGGCCGTCGGGGGTGGCGGCCATGCCCACGATGGGTCGGGCGAGAGCGAGCCCGTCGGCGGAGCCCTGGAACGACGCATCACCGAAGGCATAGATGCCGCCGTTGCTGCCTCCCACCCAGTACCCACGGCCGTCGCGGGTCGACACCATGGCCACGGCCGGGCCGGTGAGGGTGGTGGTGGTGGAGAACCAGTCCGACTTCAATCCGAGGGCGCCGGCAAACCCGTCGCCGGTGAGCGACACACTCTGATTGGAGCCGAGCAGGGTCAGGGCCGTGACCCGGCCACCCCAGTCGCCGTAGCCATTGCGACCGGTGATGCTGATCGATTGCAGGGTTCCCAGCTGAGGCCAGGCCGAGTCGATGGCGGACACGGGGACCGAGGCGGTCCAGGTGTGGTTGGGGTTGCATGCCCCGGCCACGCAGACCGAGTCGCCGGCGTCGGCTACTCCGGGGAATGCCCCCGGGGCGGTGTAGCCGCCCGTCGAGGCCGAGTACTGCGTCGCCGCCACTGCCCCGCCGGGGAACTCCATGACCTGGCCGGCAGTGGCATTGACGGCCGCGTCGGTCAGTGGATTCTCGTTCAGCGTGCCCTGGTAAGTCTGACAAGACAGGTCGCAGGTATCGGCATATCCCCCGTAGGACAGGATCCCGGCCATCACATACGACCGGGCCGCGACCGCCTGGGCCTCGAGCTCCTGGAAGCCCCATGTCTGGCCCTGCGGACCGGCGCCGCCCAGTGTTCCCCACGAGGACGGCGACTCGTTGGGGACCACGCCCGAGACGTACTGTTCGAGGGGGACGAGGTTGACGGTGCGGGCCGCGCCGGCGGAGTTGTACATCGCCTCGATCGAACCCCTCATGGTGAGGTTCCCGTTGCCCTGGCACAGCTGGAGCGCTTCTGACGATGTGTTCGGATCACCGATGACGGGATTGATGCTGGGCGATGCCGTCGAGCTGGGCACGGTGGCGGCCACCCCTCCCCAGGGGCCGGCACAGGACACCCCGACTTGGACGGTCCACTGACCGCCCACCGGGGCCATCAGTGCAGCCTGGTTCGCCGGCACACTCAATCCCGCCACGGTGAATGGCGATCCCGAGGTCACGATGACGGTGTTCCCGTTGTTCTCCGTCATGGTGACGGACACCTGGTGCCCCTCCTGCCCGGCGGACAATGCTGCCTGGGTGGTCCCGCCGTAGTAGAGGCCCACGATCGACGAGTAGCTGGTCCCGGCCAGGGCATAGCCGAGCGCGCCCCACTGCCCCATGCCGTGCCCGTGGCCGTAGCCGTGGCCGACGAACGACACGGTGGCGGAAGGGTAGGCCGATGCCGTCGAGGACAACCCGACCACGCCCAACCCCGTCCCAACGAGCAGCGTTGTCCCCATCGTTAGGACTCTGAACCGAGCTCCAGCACGCGACCTGCCGGCGATAGATTTCCTGGGTCTCACGTGCACCTCGGGGCCGAGCGTACTGTCCCCCCTGTGCCTGCCGGCGGACTGCCCTCGCCAGTTGGACGGGCAGGCCCGGTGTCGATGGGGGCCCTCAGTCGGCTCCGCCATTGGCGGCGGTGAGGAACACCAGGGGCATCGAACCATAGAAGGCGGCGTTGCCGAACGTGAACATCCCTCCGTCAGCCGCAGCAAACCAATAGCCGTCGCCTCGGGGGGAGGCGGCCATGCCCACGATGGGCAGATTGAGCGGCCTGCCGCCCTCTGAGCCGTAGAACGGGGCATCGCCGAAGCTGAAGATGCCGCCGTCAGTGGCTACCAGCCAGTACCCGGAGCCGCTGGGCGTGGCCGCCATCCCCACCACCGGCTGGTTCAGGGTGAGGCTCCCCGTGGAACCCCGGAAGGTGGCGTTGCCGAAGGTGAAGATCCCGCCGTCTGACGCCACCAGCCAGTAGCCCTGCCCCTGTGGCGTCGCCGCCATGCCCAGCACCGGCCGGTTCAGACGGATGCTGCCGGTCGATCCGTGAAAGCCGGCGTCACCGAAGGAGAAGATCCCGCCGTCGGTGGCCACCAGCCAGTACCCGCGGCCGTCCGGGGTCCGAGCCATGCCGACCACCGGCTGATTGAGGCGGAGGCTCCCCGTGGATCCGTAGAAGGCGGCGTCACCGAAGGAGAAGATGCCGCCGTCTGACGCCACCAGCCAGTAGCCCCGGCCGTCGGGGGTGGCGGCCATGCCCACGATGGGTCGGTTGAGGGCGATGTTGCCGGTCGATCCGTAGAAGGCGGCGTCACCGAAGGAGAAGATGCCGCCGTCGGTGGCCACGTTCCAATAGCCGCCGCCGTCGGGGGTGGCGGCCATGCCCACGATGGGTCGGTTCAGATGGCCGGGGGCCGCCTGGGCCACCCACCCGGTCAACTGCGGGTTCTGGTGGAACATCGGCCACGAGCGCTTGCCCAACGAGTGGCCCGTCGAGTTGGCCACCCGGTAGTGCTGGATGGTGCCGGCATTGGCCGAGTTGTAGCCGGCGATGGTGATGCCGATGGAGCCGTTGGGGTCGACGGTGACCAGCGGCGAGTTCTGCAACGCGACCGTGCCCGCCCCCAGGGTGGCGACCACCTGCGCACTCCGGCCGTCGTAGATGACCAGGCCGTTGGTGGTCGGGACCAGTACGTCGTTGTAGCCGCCCCCGGTGAGGTCGGCGGTCACGACACCCCCGATGATGCGGCCCGAGGTGGCCTGGGGCCACCCGGGCAGGGGTGCGCCATTGGCGCCGTTGAGCGCATAGACCAAACCGCCCGAGCCGGTGTCGACGCCCTCGACCACCTGCACGGAGCCGTCGCCCACGAGGTCTCCGATAGCAGGGCTCCCCATGGTGTTGCCGCCGAGGTTCGACCGCCACACGATGTTGCAGTGGGAGTCGGAGCCAAACAGGGCGTTGGAGTCGGATGCGCCCGGGTAGAACGAACCGGTGCCGAAGGCGATGCCGACCTGGCCTCCGGCGAGGAAGTTACCCACCGCCGGGGATGAGTCGACCGTCTGGTTGGTGTCGTGGTCGCAGATCAGATTGCCCCCGGGGCCGAGCACCCGGAGGTGGCCGCCCGCGCTGTAGGTCACGCCGTAGGCCACGCCCGGAGACGAGTCACCGCCCTGGACCACCTCGGTCTGTCCGTTGCCGTAGAGGTCGGCCAGGGCCGGAGTGGTGAAGCCGCTGTCCGCGGTGAAGAACGGCCATCCCGGGAGGGTGGCGCCGTTCGAGGCGTCCAGTGCGTAGGCATCCTGGCCGAGCGAGGGAGCCACCACCGAGTTGACCCCGTTGAGCCCTCCCACCGCCAGGGAAGCCTGAACACCGTGGACGCCGTTCGGATCCTGGGCGTTCCGTCCCCACAGCTGCCCACCGGCGTGGTTGAAGGCGAAGTAGCCCCCCACGTTCGGTTGCGAGGCGTTGCCCGCCCCCACGTACACGTTCTCGGTTCCGCCCCCGTCAGGCGTGGCCGAGGGGGTCGAGTCGATGGGGACACCAGGGAGGTGCGCGGGCCAGCCAGGGGTGCCCGACCCGTCGGCCACGTGAAAGGCCCACAGGTTGCCCGCCCGGTCGCCGACCACCACCGACGGTCCGGACCCGTCCAGCGTGGCCACCGACGGGGAGCTCTGAGCCACGGGCGATCCGCCGTCGGGCAACGTCTGCTGCCAGGCCAATGAGGTTGCCAGGGCGGCGGCGTGCGGCCCAGGGGCTGGGGCGGCGCCCACGACGGGGGTACCGAGGGTGGTCAGCACGGCGCCCAGGCCGACCACGAGCGCTCCTCCGCAGATGCCGGCCCGGCGATGTCGCTTGCCACGACTCGCCCGGTTACCCGACCCGGCCACGAACTGCCCTTCGCGCATCCATCACTCCCAATCACTCGGTCCTGACCTGCATGTTCGGCACCCGACATCGACCCGCGGCGGGATTCCTCCCGGTGTCTGTGATGCCCTTCCCGGTGGTCGACTCTGGCGGGGTGCCTGCCCAGTCCTGTCCTATCGGCAGATTGCGTGCATATCTGAACCGGACGGTCACCTCCGCCGCTGGCGCCCGCCGTCGGGGGTTGGATGCGCTGTTTCGGGCCTGGGTGTCGGTACCCTGAGCCATGGCCTTGGATACGGCGTACGCGCCCAGGGAGGTCGTGACGACCGCTTCGGCACCCACCCGGGCCGAGCGACGGCGGATGTCCCGTCGGCGACCCCCGTGGGCGGCCATGCCGTGGATCGTCTTCGCCGCCACCCTGGTGCTTCGCCTGGCGACGGCGGCCAGCGGCCCGACGGACTGGGACTCGGCCCAGTACGCGGCGGCCGTAGATCACTTCGATGTCAGCCACGGCCAACCCCAGCCCCCCGGGTATTGGCTGTACGTGCAGTCGGGCCGGCTGCTCCACCACCTCTTTGGGCTGGGCATCGTTCACAGCCTGGTGCTGGTGGCGGCCGTGGCGTCTGCGGCGGGAGCGGGCCTGACGGCGGTGGCCGGGCGCGACCTTGGAGGATGGTGGACCGGCGTGGCCGCCGGTGCGGTGGTGGCCACCTGTCCCTTCGCCTGGTTCAGCGGCTCGATCGTGGCCACCTATTCCTTCGACCTGGTCGCCGGACCGCTGCTGATCATCCTGGCCTGGCGGGCCCGGCCCGGGAGCTGGCACGGGGTCGGCGCCGTGGTGGCTCTGGGATTGCTGGCGGGCTTCCGCCAGTCCATCCTCCAGACGTTCCTGATCCTGGCCCTGGTGGCCGTGG
>DASZGT010000011.1:0-3424 GCA_035938575.1 Acidimicrobiales bacterium | reverse complement strand
CTGGAGCGTTTCGGTGCCGGTGGATCGGAGACGACCCAATCCTCTGCCGGTGCCGCTTCGACCTCGGGCCACGACCCTCCTCGGGCTCACTGGAAGACACGGCCACCTGCCTGCCTCTCCACCACCTGCTCGGTGCTGGCCTCAACTATAGGCAGCGTGTGACGTCCGTCGGCTAAACCGTGGGCCCGGATCCCATGCTCAGTCCCTGGTGGTGAACA
The DNA here is from genome assembly GCA_035938575.1 of Acidimicrobiales bacterium. Taxonomy (GTDB): domain Bacteria; phylum Actinomycetota; class Acidimicrobiia; order Acidimicrobiales; family RAAP-2; genus Bog-756. The sequence goes on along the minus strand of DASZGT010000011.1, from coordinate 3,206 downwards.
GATAGGTCGAGCTGGCCCGGGCCACCGTGGTACCCCGGTCGTCGACCACCTCGGCCTCGACGAAGGCCACCCGGGCCCCGCCGGAGACGACCGAGGCAGTGCACTCGAGCACGGCACCCACCCGTACCGGGGCGAGAAAGCTGGTCTTCATCTCGACGTTGGACGAGAAGACCCGACGGCCCGCGGCCCGGGCGTAGGTGACGGTGGCCGACCCCATGGCGGAGTCGGCCATGGCACCGATGAACCCCCCCTGGACGATGCCAGCGGGGTTGGCGAACCGCTCGTCGGCCCGCATCCGCCAGGTCGTCCGCCCCGGTTCGGACTTGTCCACACAGGTCATACCCAGGGTCAGCTCACAATTGGCAGGAACTTGGATCCGCAGATCAGGCACCATGTGACGCTACCTCCCCGCCGCTCGTCGATACTGGGGGGGATGACGCATCCAACCATGGGCGCCCACGGCCCAGTCGTCCTGGCGGGCGAGGCGACGGAGGACTGGACGGGGGATGCCGTCTTCTACGAGTACTCCGCGGCGGCCGACCCCATCGGGGCCGGCTTGGTCACCCGGGTCCCGGTTCGCCACTTCCCGGCCGAGCTCCATGCCGGCGGCCCGTCGCGCATTATCCCCCTCGATCTCTCCGCCGAGCTCGGGGTCCCCTACCCGGCGACCAGCCCGGCGCTATTGGCCTCGTTCGTGGTCATCAACCCCGGTGACCAGGTGACCACCAGGCCCGACTCCACCAGCGAGCTCTACTACTGCATGGACGGCGGCGGACGCAGCGACTTCGAACGGTCTGTGCCCTCCATCCCGGTCACCTCGGGCCGCATCGAATGGGGCCACGGTGATTTCCTCGCCCTGCCCGCCGGATGCACGTCGGTGCACAGCGCCGGAACGGCCGGTGCGCTGCTCTATCGGGTCACCGACGCCCCACTGCTCCGGCACCTCGGCGTGACCCCATCGGAAGGCCGCTTCGAACCCACCCGCTTCGACGCCGCCGAGGCCTCGGAGCGACTGGCCGAGGTGGAGCGCCACCCCGAGGCCTCGGAGCGCAGCCGGGTGAGCATCCTGCTCGGCAACACCGCCTGGCCGCAGATGCGCACGGTCACCCACACGTTGTGGGCCATGCTCGGCGTCCTTCCGGCCGGGCGCTTCCAGCGGCCCCACCGGCACCAGAGTGTGGCTCTGGACCTCATCACCGAGTGCGCGCCGGGTTGCTACTCGTTGATCGGCGCCCGGCTGGGGGCCGACGGAGCCATCCTCGACCCGGTGCGGGTCGACTGGTCGGCCGGGGGGGCCTTCGTCACGCCGCCCGGCCTCTGGCACAGCCATCACAACGAGTCCGGCCAGCCGGCCTATCTGGTGCCCGTCCAGGACGCCGGCCTGCACACCTATCTGCGGTCACTGGACATCCGATTCGCCCCGGCGGGCGACTGAGGAGTCGTGCCCTTCGCCAGTGCGCTGTCCGAGCACCCGGTTGCCTCCCTGGCCACCGGGGAGGTGACCGGGGCGGTGCTCGAGGCCCTCGGTGACCGCCCGGACCTGGTGATGGTGTTCGCCACCCGACCCCACGCCGGGGCCCTCGAGGACATCGTGCGCACGGTGTCCTCGGTGCTGCATCCCCTGGCGGTTGCCGGGTGCGGAGCGGAGTCAGTGCTCGGGACGGGACGGGGGGTCGAGGAGACCCCGGCCCTCTCCCTGTGGGCGGGCCGGGTCGGCCCTCTCCTCCCGCTGGCCCTCACCGCCACCCGCCTGGCTGACGATTCGTGGCATTTCGCCGGCTGGCCCCGGGACATCGGGTTCGAAGCGAGCGCGTTGGTGCTGCTGGCCGATCCCTTCACCTTTCCGGCCGGCGAGTTCCTGGCCTGGATCGACGAGACCCAACCCGGGCTGCCGGTCATCGGCGGGAATGTGTCCGGGGGGCGCGGGCCGGGCGGCAGCCGCCTGGTCACCGGGGATCGGGTCGTCTCCTCGGGCGCCACCGGCGTGCTCCTCGGATCCGGCGTCGCCGTCGAGGCCGCGGTCTCCCAGGGCTGCCGGGCGTACGGCAACGCCCTCACCGTGACCCGATCGGACCGCAACGTGATCTACGAGGTGGCCGGGGTGCCCGCCATGGAATGCATGGTCGACCAGATCAAGTCCGGCCTCGATCCATCGGAGGTGGCGGGGATCCAGTCCAACGGCCTCTTCATCGGCCGTCTCATCGACGAGCACCTCGAAGACCCCGGGCCCGGGGACTACCTGATCCGGAACGTGGTCGGCGTCGACCGGTCGACGGGGGCGGTGGCGGTGGACGACCGGGTTCCACTGGGCAGCACGGTCCGCTTCCACCGGCGGGATGCCCGGACCGCCCATCTCGAGCTGGGGCAGGTCCTGGGCGACCGGCAGGCGGATTCGGCCCTCATGTTCACCTGCAACGGCCGTGGAACCCGCCTGTTCGACGATGCCCATCACGACGCCCGGGTGCTCGAGCGCTCGGTCGGGCCCGTCCCCCTGGGCGGGTTCTTCGCAGCCGGCGAGTTCGGTCCGATCGGCGGGCACAACTTCGTGCACGGATTCACCGCGTCGACGTCGCTGTTCCGCCAGCGGTGATGGGGGGGCCTGCGGCCCGACCCCACTGTCACCACGGCGCAGTCGGCCTATAGGGTGGCCATCAATGACTGAACGCCTGCTGCAGACCTCGGACTCGGCCCTCGACGGCGATCTCGAACAGCTCGGGATCAACGTCATCCGGGGTCTGGCCATGGACGCTCCCCGCGCCGCCAACTCAGGCCACTCGGGCACCGCCATGGCGCTGGCTCCCCTGGCCCACGTGCTGTTCACGCGGGTGATGCGGCACGACCCCTCCGAGCCGGGCTGGCCCGATCGCGACCGGTTCGTCCTCTCCAATGGGCACGCCTCGATCCTGCTCTACTCGATGCTGTACCTCACGGGCTACGGCCTGACCCTCGACGACCTGCGCGGGTTCCGCCAATGGGGCAGTCGCACCCCGGGGCACCCGGAGCTCAATCACGCCCCCGGCGTCGAGGTGACCACCGGCCCGCTCGGCCAGGGCGTGGCCAACGGCGTGGGCATGGGGATCGCCGAACGGTGGCTGCGCACGAACTTCTCCCCCGAGGTCTGCGACCACCACACCTTCGTGATCGCGGGCGACGGGTGCTTCGAAGAGGGCATCTCCCATGAAGCAGCCTCGCTGGCCGGCCACCTC
>DASZGT010000010.1:0-23095 GCA_035938575.1 Acidimicrobiales bacterium | reverse complement strand
CCACCCTGGATCGTTGGACCCTCGACCTGGAGGCCGGCAAGGTGAGGGAGGAACGGCTCGACGACCTGGGTCAGGAGTTCCCCCGGGTCGACGAGCGCATGGTCGGCCGTCGGAACCGCTACGGCTATGCCGGTGCATTCCTCGAGAGCGCGGACGCACTGGTGAAGCACGACCTCGATCGCCGCACCAGAGAGATACGGCCCCTCCACGCGGGGGGTGGTGCCAGCGAGGCGGTGTTCGTACCGGCGCATGCCGATGCGGCCGAAGATGACGGGTGGGTCCTGTCCCTCGTCTACGACGCAGACCGGGACACCAGTGACCTCCTCGTGCTCAACGCGACCGATTTCACCGGAGAGCCTCAAGCGGTCGTGCACCTTCCCCAGCGGGTCCCCTTCGGGTTCCACGGGAATTGGGTGCCCGACAGCCTCTGATCCGGTCGCGGGACGTTGCGAGTTCCGGTCGGCCGGGCCCATGGCCGCGGGAGACACGCCGAGATCTGAGGCCGACCCTGGCAAGACCCCTAGCCCTGAGTGGCCAGGAACCGCTCCGCGGCTGTTCGCCCGTTCTCGAACAGCTTTTGCTGGGTTGGCTTGTCGATGGAGAAGTCAGTGGCGTTCACACCGAGGGTGTCGACGAAGATCGTTCGCTTGACCACGGCCGGGTCATTCAGATGCATCTGGTCATGCCAGCTCTGCATGGTGCCGAGCATCCCCATGGCCAGTGACAAGTCGCCCTTCACCACGTGCTGCACCTGGTTCGGGACCTGCTGGGCGGAGAGCTTGATCCCGATGGTCCGCCAGCGCGGCGGCTCTCCATCGCTGCGGTCGAATATGTCCACGGGGAAGTTCGACAGCATGCCCCCGTCCACCAGGACCGAGGGGGCCGCTTTGGGGATGTCCAAGGTCACGGGTCGGTAGAAGAACGGGATCGACATGGACGAGCGCACGGCATCGGCCACCACTTTGGTCGGGGCATCGATGCCGTCGACCAGGTAGTCCCATGGCAGGCGAAGGAGACGGCCGCGGCTCACGTCGGAAGCCATCACCACCAACTTGTACTGCTCGTCCACCGGCAGGCTGCTGCCCGGGTCGGCCTTGTGGAGGTCCGCGAACGTGCGGACGCCGAGCCCGTCCAGTTGCTCCCTGATCCAGCCGTGGAAGTAGTCGCCTGCGTAGATGCCGTGTTCGAGCCACAGGGACAGGCCCTTCCCAAGTACCGGGACATGGTCGAGGCGCGTGTCGTCCCGGAATCGCGTGTAGTCCAGCGACGTCATGAGCTCCTGGAGCTGGGTGGCGGGCATCCCGCCGGCCACCAACGAACCCACGATGGCGCCGGCCGATGCCCCCGCCACCCGGGCAAACGTCATGCCCCGCTCCTCGAGCACCGAGAGGGCGCCGACCAGTCCGATGCCCTTGACCCCTCCACCCTCGAGGACCAGATCGACGGTTTCCGCCATGGCGCGTCTTCCCTCCTCGGCGTCGGTTCAGTCCCCACCGGACCTGTGAGTTCCGCGCCAAACGCTAGCGCGGCACGAGTCGCCGACCGGATGGTGCAGCCCCGAGCAATCGGACGTCGGCACCTCCGGGCCCAGTCAGTGGACCGGCGGCGGTGTCCCCTGGGCGCTGGCTCCGAGGGCCGGGTCCCAATCACACACCTCGCAGGAGTGCAGGAAGGCCGAGCGGGCGAAATCGAGGGCGGCGGCATGCGGATCCTGGCTCGAGCGGACATCGTCCCAGTCGAGGATGAACTCTCCGAGGGTCGCATCCCAGTGCGCAGCGGGTGGCGACAGATTTGCCTTGGCGAATTCCTCGGGCGCCGGATGGGCGTAGGCGTAGAACGCCGCCCTGCCGTAGCGGGTGTCGCCGGGCCACCAGCCGATGGCGAACTCCTGGACGTCCATCGCATTGCGCATGATGAAGTCGTCCGATGGAGGTTCGGCGGGAAGGCCGGAGAACAGATTGGTCGCCAGGTCAAAGGAGCCCCACCACGCGTTGACGGGCGTCGACCGCCCCCGATACGGGGCCCGGAAGGCGGCAAGGACGAGAGCCGCCTGGGTCGCGGCGGCGAAATAGTTGACCACCTGGCCCGGATCGTAGGTGGCGTGCTCGTGGTCCTCGTCGAGGGGGACGCTCCACTGCACCTCCTGCGGGTTCAGGTCGATCTCCAACGCGCCTCCCAGCCCTCGCACCGCGGCCAGGACCTCGAGCGTCACAGCACCCACCGGTCGGTCGGGGGTCAGTGCCATGCGCTCCGTGCGGCCGTCACTGTGCTCGACGACCGCTTGGTGAGCTCGGAGATCGAGGGCGACGACCATGGCACCCGAGCCGTCGGGCGCCGGCAGGGGCGCCGTCTCCCATCCTCTGGCCGTCAGCCGGAGGGCAGCGTGCTGGAGCTGGGGTTCGGGGGGAGCCAAAGCCACCGCCAGCTTGCCGAGGAGCTGGGTGTGGGCGTGCAGGGTGTCGCACGTGTTGCTCCACTCCTCGTAGGACGCCCTGGGCCACCCGGACACCGCGGCATCCTACAACCGGACCGGATCGAGATCAGGGGGTCAGGGGGTCAGGGAACTGGCTTTACCCATGGCACGGACCCCACCGGATCCGACCCCATCGCATCCGACGAGAGCTTGAGGGCTTCGGTCCAGGCTGCCGGGGTGTTGGCGGTGGACGCCCGGGCCACGATCTTCTCCAGACCCTGCCGTTTCTGCTCTGCCCGGGTTGCCGCCTCCGCCGCCATCCTCGCCTCCTCCGCGAACTTCGGCGCGGCCTGGGCCATTTCCTCCGCAGTCTGACGGGCGGCGGCGGCGGCCTGGCGGGCCTCGGTTGCCTTCTGCTCGGCAACCCTGGCCGCCTCTGCGGCGGCCTCGGCGGCCTTGCTCGCCTGCTCGACCGAAAGGTTGGCGTCCGACGCCTTCTGGGCCGCCGCATCGGCCCGCTGTGCCGCTTCGCGGGCCACCTGGTCCAGCCTCGCCGCCTCTTGTGCCGCGTCGGTTGCGGACTGCATGGTTCGGGCCAGCTCCGAGACGACGACGGCGATCCGTGACGCCTCCTGCCAGGCCTGGGGCGTACCGAGTGCCCTCGCCTCCGCCACCGCCCGTCCGGTCTCCTCCGCCCAGTGTCCCGCCTGGTCCTCCGCCGCACGGCTGCTGGCCCTCCCCGATGACGGGCTTGCGGGCGCCACGGCGTCGTGGGCGCCCCGATCGGCGGTCTCGGTGGCTCCGGTCACGAGTGCGCCGCGCCGCTCGTCACGTTCGGTCTCACTGGACTCGGCGTGTGCCAGGCCGATGCCGCGAACGGCGGCGAAGGCGTCATTCGGTTCAACCTGCGGTTCTGGTCCGGACCGCTTGAAATCGAGGGATGTGATCACCGCCGGCTGGGCACCGGATGCAGGGGCGGCCCCCGCCGGAGGCGGCGGTGGAAACGCTGACCGGGCGGGATGGGATGGAGAGGGAGCAAGGAGATCGGTGGCCCGTATGGCGGAGCCGGTGGATGGGTCATCGACATCGGAGGTCTCGTCCACGGCGGCGGTTTCGTCCACAGCGGGGGTTTCGTCCGCATCGGGTGCCTCATCCACAGCGGGGGATTCCACGACACTGAGGGGTGCGCCGACGCGGGCCGTCGCCGGGGCCGCAGCGTCCGGTCGAGCCTCCCCCTGGCGCGCATGGACGTGCATGACCTGACCGGTCAAGTGGAACCCGTCCCAATACCGCATCAGACCCGGGTCGGTCGCGTCGGGGTACCAGCCGGCCCCGGCGTGATCTTCCAGGACGACGGACGGGACCGGCTCGGATGGGACCTGCTCGGACGGCATCGCGTTCGGCTGGGCGCCACCGCCAGCCACGGCTGGCGGGTCATCCGATCGGGGGAAGTCGGCGAAGAACTGCGCCACGACGTTGGTCTCGTTCGAGGCGCTCTCTTCCGCCGACTCCTTCTGGTGGCGTGAAAACGGCCTGGGTGCCATACCTCATCTTTCGGCACCCGCCGGACATTCCTTGAGGTGGACGGCCGCCGACCGATATCCCTCAGCGCCCCGAGTTGCCGCTCAAGACGGCTGGCCTGCGTGCCGATGGCACCGATGTGACTAATTCGATGAGATCGCCTGCGAGGGCGGCCTCGATCACTCCGGCTCCGGACCTGGGACTGGACGGTGCCGCCTCCCTCGTGTTCCAGCCGGCCGTGGACCTCGCCACCGGGCGCCTGCTGGGCTTCGAGGCCCTCCTGCGGTGGCGCGACTCGTCCGGAAGCGACATCCCGCCCGACGTCCTCATCCCGTGGGCCGAGGACCGGGGGCACATGAACGCCCTCAATGCCTGGGTGCTATCCGAGGCCTGCGAGCAGGCCGCCCTGTGGCCCTCGCATGTCCAGCTGGCCGTGAACTGCTCGGTCTTCCAACTCCAGCGGGGCGAGGCCGCGGCTGCGGCCGCGGCCGCCCTCGAGCGCTCCGGTCTCAGCCCCGATCGGCTCACGGTCGAGGTTACCGAGACCTCCGTGTCGGACGACGAGGCGGCGGCGGACCTGCACGTGATGGCCCGTCTCGGCATCCAGCTCACCGTCGACGATGTCGGGGAGGACTGGTCGGTCCTCGAGAACCTGAGGGACTGCGTGGTGAGCACGGTGAAGATCGACGGGTCGCTGATCGCCGGCCTCACGGACTCCGACGGACAGAGCCGCACCAGCGTCGAGGCCATCGTCAAGCTGTCCCGCTCCCTCGGCTTCTGCACTGTGGCCGAAGCAGTCGAGACGGCGGAGCAGGTCGTCGTCCTGCGGGAGATCGGAGCGGAGACCGCTCAGGGCTACTTCTTCTCCCCGCCCCTCAGCGCCGACGAGGCCACCGATCTGGCCGCCATGATCCCAGCCCCGCGCTTCGCCCTGTCTGCTCCCGCGGGTCAGTGACCCTCGCCTGACGGCCCGCGAAGGCGCGCCGCCGATCCCCTACCGCCAAGACGTGGAGTAGGCGATCAGCGAAGATCGGCAAAAACGATCTCCCGGTAGCTGGTCTCGCCGAAGTTCACGCCACGGGAGATGGCCTCCGGCCGGCGCGCCATTGCTTGCTCGGAAGCCGCCATCATCGCCTCTTGATCGGCCCAGGCCGAGCCCACGACTCCCTCTCCGCTCTGGCGGTTGATCATGTTCCGCAAGGCCCGGAAGCCGGGCGCGGCCGTGATCCGGGGGAGGACCTCGCGGTTGAAGAACCCGAGATTCTCGTCGATCTTCGCCGGCTCCATGCTGAGACGGGTCACCATGAGCGCCGAGCCGACGTCGGCGGGTTCACGGATCTCGGCCACCATCAGTTCGAAGGTCTCGACGCTCAGGTCGCCGCCCACCAGCTTGGCGGCCTCCTGGCGCGCCTTGCCGAGGGCACTGTCACTGGCGTCGCGATCGGCAGCGGTGTCCCAGAGGGAAAGGATGCCGATCACGCGTTCGGATTGGGAGGCGCTGGCCGTCACGCCGCGATAGCCCCGCTGGGCGTGAAGGACGGGCAGCACTTCGTCACGCAGATAGGTCACCCCTGCGTCGATGTTGTCTGTCCCGGTGAAGGTCAGTAGACGAGTGAACATGGCTCATGCCTCCGTATCTCCCTGGGGCAACCTCTTAGGGAGGGTGCCTGCTGCCATGCCTATCGTGCACCCTGGCCGTCGCTGGTGCCTGCGCCTCCGGGACGGCCCTCTGACCTGGGCTCATACTCCCGGGCAGCGCTTCAGGCACGCCCTGGGTAACTGCAGTCGGCCCGCCCACCGAGGGGACGACCCGGGACCCTCAGACCGTGACGACCCCTCCGGTGATGGTGAAGGTCGTGAACGGGCCCGGTCCGCACCCCGGTCCGGGGATGGTGGTGTGCAGCTGCACGGTGTGGAGCGTCGGCGGCGCCGCGAACGACCCCGTCTTCACCGCCGTGAACGCCGGGGGGGTGTCAAGAGTGATGGTGTCGACCGGAGCGCCGCTCACCGTTCCGGCATTGCCTTTGTAGACGATCTTCGTCCGGGCGATGGGTGGTCCCGACGTCAGCCAGTCGACACTCACCGTGAGGTGGCGCAGGATGTCGGGTCCGTCGAAATTGGGGCAGGCGCTGGCGTTCCCACCGGCCGGTGGACTGTAGATTCCCGAACCCGTCACCGTCCCGCCGAGGATGGTCACCCCCGGCGGGAAGGTCACATTGCTGTTGGCGCACGGACCGGCCGGGAAGGTCAGCGAGGCGGTGAACGTGATCCTCACCGGCCCCTTCGTCCCGAGCGGGGTGAGTCCCGGCGCGAGCGTCCCGCTGCCTGAGGAGATGTGGCAATTGGCGATCCCCATCGCCTTGGGGGGCCCACCCGCTGAGGCCGTCCCGGAGTCGGCGATGACCAGCAGCCCCATCGGGACCAGCACAGCCGCGGTGATCGTGAGCAACTTTCGGAGCATGGAAGGTCCCTTCCCTTCGGACCCCTCACGGGTGATCGTACGCCCCCAAGGTGAACGGCACGAGACCGTCGCGTCACCGCCAGGTGAACGCTCGACGGCAGCCGGCGACCCGGCCCGACCGCCGTTCACACGTCCTGCTCGCCCCTCCCCGTCCCCCTCCCCCGCTCAAGAACCGGATGAGTCGCTCCAGCCCCTGGACACCCCCGTCACGATGGGGTCTCGAAGGGTAGGGTGAAGTCGTCTGACAGGGGGAATCGGATGACAGAGACGACAGCGCAGGACGAGCGGACCGACCAGTTCGTCGCCGCCGTGATGGCCGGCGATGGGGGTGATGGCGCCCGTGCCGCGGCCCGGGCGCTCCGCGCCGGGGACCCGATGGCGCCGGCCCGTGTCGCCGCAGTGTGCATGAACGCCGCCCTGGTGGCGCCCGAGCTGCTGGTCGAGGTGTACGACAGCCTCAGCGAGGGATGGCTCGGTGGAGCGCCAGCCGCCCAGCCGATCGCCGGCACCCCCACCGCCCCGGCCGCGGTCTCGGACGAAATGTGGAGTGCCCTCTGGGACCTGGTGTTCGACCCGGATGCCGGTCGCGACCCGGCCGACATCACCGTCCGGACGGCGGCACTGACCGGACTGCTGTCGGCCCAATTCAACCAGCGGCTGGCCGCCATGGCCCTGCGCTATCCGGGGGTGGCCGGTGCTGCCGCCTCCGGGATGCCCCCACGGTTCTCGCTCGGCGACCTGGAGCGATGCCCGAAAGGCTCCCTGGGCGGACAGCTCCACTCGCTGGTGGTCGATGATGGCTTCGACCTCGAAGTGCTGGATCGGGACTCGCTCGGCCTGACCGAGCTCCCTCCTCCCCTCGACTACCTCAACGTCCGCATCCTGCAGTGCCACGACATCTGGCACGTCGTGGCCGGTTACCAGACGACCGGCCTCCACGAGGTGGGGATCTCCGGCTTCCAGATGGCCCAGTTCGGGCACCACTACTCGTCCATGTTCCTCGGCCTGGTGCTGACCAAGGTCGCCTTCACCCAGCCGTACGAAGGGACGGGATTCCTACTCGACACCATCCTGTCGGCCTACAAGCACGGTCGCGAGACGCCTCCCCTCCTGGGGGTGGTCTGGGAGGAGATCTGGGACCGGCCCGTCGACCAGATCCGCGACGAGCTCGGGGTCACCCCGTACGAGTCGCCGTATCCGGCCGGCCTGTTGGAAGATCTCCGCTCGGCCTGACCGTAGCGGCGCGCTCGTGACGCTGCCGGTCCGATCGGGCGACTGAGGATGGAAGTGGGGGTCTGATCTCGTGGCGATCACCGACACCTCACCACGACTGCGCCAGGCCGCCTCCACGGTATTGCCCGCCGTGCTCATCGTGGCGTTCCAGATTGCAGCCTTCCCTCTCCCTCTGGGCGTGGCCCTCCAAGGGGTGATCGTCGGCCTGCTGGGAGCGCTGGTCGCCGTGGGCATGGCGCTGGTCTACCGGGCCAACCGGATCCTGAACTTCGCCCAGGTCGAACTCGGGCTGGCCCCCACCGTGCTGGCCGTGTCGCTCATCGTGTACAGCGGGGTGAACTACTTCCTCGCCGTCGCCGTCGGCCTCATCGGCTCGGTGCTGGTGGGAAGCCTCGTCGAGCTGGCCATCATCCGACGGTTCTTCCGCTCGCCGCGTCTCATCGTCACGGTGGCCACCATCGGCCTGGCCCAACTACTGGCGGCCGGCACGCTCTTCATCCCCTTGATCTGGGGCCAACAGCCGACCGCGGCAATCGTCCACGTACCGATCTCCCTGCACTTCTCGGTCTTCCCGCTGGTCTTTTCGGCCGACCATGTGGCCGCCATGATCATCGCCCCACTGGCGCTCGTCGGGGTGGCCGTCATGCTCCGGTTCACCGACATCGGCATCGCCATCCGGGCCAGCGCCGAGCGTGCCGACCGGGCCATGATGCTCGGGGTCCCGGTCAAGAGGCTCCAGACCATCGTGTGGGCGGTCGCCGCCGCCCTCTCCTTCATCGCCATCTTCCTGCAGGCCGGGATCCTGGGTCTGCCGGCCGGCATCCTGCTGAGCTTCACGGCCCTGCTGGCGGCGCTGGCCGCCCTGGTGCTCGGGAACCTCACCGACCTGGCGACCATCGGACTGTCGGCGGTGGCGCTCGGCGTCCTCCAACAGGGCGTGCTGTGGAACCACGAGACCGATCCCGGCCTGGTCGGCCCCGTGCTGGCCGCCGTGGTCGTGGTGGGTCTGCTCGCTCGTCGGGTGCGGTCGGCTCGCGTGGACACCGAGGACGTCTCCACGTGGGCGGCGGCCGACGAGATACGGCCCGTTCCCCGGGAGCTGCGCACGCTGGCCGAGGTTCGTGCGGTCCGATGGGCCGGCATGTTCGTCGTCGGCGGTGCGCTGCTGGCCGTTCCGTGGCTGTTGTCGGGCAACGCAGGGAATCAACTGAAGGCCACCGCCGTCGTGGTCTTCGTGATCATCACGATCTCGGTCGTGGTGCTCACCGGTTGGGCCGGTCAGGTCACCTTCGGCCAGATGGCATTCGTGGCCTTCGGAGGGGCGACCGGTGCCTACGCCACCCAGACCTGGCGGCTCGATCTGAGTCTGGGACTGCTCATCGCCGGGAGCACCGGAGCGATCGTCGCCATGGTGGTGAGCATCCCCACCCTCCGACTTCGGGGCTTCTTCCCGGCCGTGACCACCCTGGCCTTCGCCATCGCCACCTCCAACTACCTCCTCAGCCCGCAGTACTTCTCGTGGGTCCCGGTGAACCGGGTCACCCGCCCCGCCCTGTTCGGGAAGTTTCGCCTGACCTCGCAGCCCAGCTACTACTACGTGTGCCTCGCCTGCCTCGTGCTGGTGGTCCTCGGGGTCCGGGGCATCCGCCGGTCGCGCACGGGTCGGGTCCTGCTGGCCCTGCGCGAGAACGAACGGGGGATCCAGTCGTTCGGCGTCAACGTCATGAGGGCCAAGTGCACTGCCTTCGGCCTCTCAGGGTTCATCGCCGGCGTCGGCGGATGCCTCCTCGTGCACCTGTTGCAGGCGTTCAGTCCCTCGGTGTTCGGCCCCGATCAGAGCTTTGAGGTCTTCACCACCGCGGTGGTCGGCGGCCTGGGCTCGCTGTGGGGAGCCGCCCTCGGGGCGATCTACCTCCAGGGGGGCCGGTGGTTCCTGCCGGGGGCCGAGTGGCAGGCGCTGGCTTCGGCGGCCGGGGTGCTGCTCGTGCTGATGGTCCTCCCGGCGGGCCTGAGCGGCGCCCTTGGGCGCGTGCGGGACGCGTGGCTCCGTTCGGTTGCCAACCGCCGGGGAATCGTGGTGCCCAGCCTGGTGGCCGATGTCGGCACGGAGGACGACGGGGAGGGGGTCGATGCCGTCGACGCGGTCGTCGGCGATGATCTCCGGGCGCATCCGCACGATGGGACCGCGGCGGCAGCTCCTGACGCCGCGGTCGGCGCTGCGCCCGGCACTGGGATCGACACCGGCGTCGGCACCGGCGTCGGCACCGGCCAGGGTGAGAGGACGGCATGACCCCGCAGGCTCGGCGGGGCCGGGCTGCACTGGGCCGTCCGTCGCGGTGGCTGGCCGACATCACCGGCGGCGGACCGGTCTACGCCCTGCTCATCCTCTTCGGGCTCAACATGGTCTCCCAGATGGACGCCTCCGGCTTCGGCATCCTGATCCCCAACATCCGCGATGCCTTCCACATGACCAATGCAGGCGTGCTGTCGCTGGTGGCCGCGGCCGCCGTGGTGGGCTTGGCCCTCCAGGTCCCGATCGCCCAGATGGCCGATCGGGGGAACCGCGTCCGCCTGATGCTCATCGGCGCCGGGGTCTTCGCCGCCTTCGTGTTCGGGACCGGCCTCGCCATCTCGGTATGGATGCTGGCGATCATGCGATCCGGCACCGGCGTGGGCCAGGCCACCGTCGGGCCGACCCACAACTCGCTCATCGCCGACTGGTATCCCATCAACTCGCGACCCCGCGTCTACGCCTTCCAGTTCAGCTCCAACGCCGTCGGTGCCTTCATCGGGCCGCTCCTCGCCGGCGGGCTGGCCGCCTGGCTGGGGTGGCGGGCCCCGTTCCTCCTCTTTCCGATCCCGGTGGTGATACTGATCGTGGCGGGCCTGGGGCTGAAGGACCCGAGCCGGGGCATCCAGGAGCGGCTGGCGATGGGCGTGACCGAAGCCCTCGAGACCGAGGAGCCGCCGCCGTCCTTCGCCGAGGGGTGGCGCATGGTGTGGAAGGTCGAGAGCCTGCGGAGAATCTTCTTCGCATTGCCGTTCCTGGCCGCATCACTGGTCGGCTTCGCCGCCCTGGCCTCGATCCTCTACCAGCAGAAGTTCGGACTCGACGTGGTCGCGCGCGGCTGGGTCGCCGCCATCGCCGAGCCGGCCCAACTGATCGGCCTGGCCGTCGGCGCCCGGGTGGGGAGCCGCCTCATCCAGCGTGATCCCGGGCTCATCCTGCGGTTCCTGGCCGGGGTGGCCCTGTTCACCTCGGCCCTGCTCGTGTTCTTCGCCCTGGTTCCCGTCCTGTGGGTGACCGTCGTGATCCACATGGCCATTTCGGCGTCACTGGCCGCAGTGGGCTCCGGGATCTACGCATCGCTGTCGCTGGCCATTCCGCCCCGGTCCCGCTCCCTCGGCTTCTCCATGGGGGCGATCTGGGTCATTCCCGGCCTGATCGTGCTGCCGCTCGTCGGCGCCATCTCGGACTCGGTCGGCGTCCGGGTCGGGATGCTGGCGCTGGTGCCGGTCTTTCTGGTAGGGGGTCTCATCCTGTCGACCGCCGGCCGGTTGATCGACCGGGACATCGTCCAGGTCCGAACCATGGCCGCCGCCCGATCCGAGGTGCTCTTCGCCCGTCGACATGGGCTCGCCAAAGTGCTGCTGGTCCGGGACCTCAACGTGTCCTACGGCCAGGTCCAGGTGCTGTTCGACGTCAACTTCGAGATCGAGGAGGGCGAGATCGTGGCGCTCCTGGGCACGAACGGCGCCGGGAAGTCCACGCTGCTCAAAGCCATCGGAGGGATCGTGGAGGCCGACCGTGGCGCCGTGATCTTCGACGGGCGGGACATCACCCACATGCCGCCCAACGAGATCGCCGCCCTCGGCATCACCCAGGCGCCGGGCGGACAGGGTGTCTTCCCCGGGCTGTCGGTGGCCGACAACCTGAGGGTCGCCGGCTGGCTCGACCGGCGCCACCGCGCCCGTAGTGCACCGCGCCGCCATGAGGTTCTCGAGCGGTTCCCGGTACTGGCCGACCGGCTCGACGAACCCGCCGCCAACCTCTCGGGGGGTCAACAGCAGATGCTGGCGCTCTCCATGGCCTTCCTGGCCCGCCCGCGCCTGCTGCTCATCGACGAGCTCAGCCTGGGGCTCGCCCCCGTGGTCGTGGAGCAGCTGCTCCCCCTGGTCGAGGTCATCCGATCCCAGGGCACCACGGTCATCCTGGTCGAGCAGTCGGTGAACCTGGCCCTCACCATCGCCCGGACCGCCTATTTCCTCGAGAAGGGGGAGATCAAGTTCCACGGGCCCACCGCCGAGCTGCTGGAGCGGCCGGACATCCTCCGCTCGGTGTTCCTGGAAGGAGCGGGATCACACGCGGATCCGGGGGACCATGCCCGTGTGGCCGCCGCCGCCACCCCGGCCACGACCCATCGGGCCGACTCGCAGGCGCCGGCCGCGCTCGAGACCTCCGATCTCACCGTGCGCTTCGGCGGCATCCTGGCGGTGGACGGGGTCTCGCTCACCGTGGCCCCGGGTGAGGTCGTCGGCGTGATCGGACCGAACGGTGCCGGCAAGACGACCCTGTTCGACCTCATCTCCGGGTTCACCCGCAGCGATGCCGGCACGGTGGTCGTCGGCGGCTACGAGGTCACGGGCTGGAGCCCGGACCGGCGGGCCCGGCTCGGCCTCGGACGCTCGTTTCAGGACGCCCGGCTGTTCCCGGACCTCACGGTCGAGGACACCATCGCCGTGGCCCTCGACCGGTGGATCGACGTCACCGATCCGTTCAATCCCGCCCTCCACCTTCCGGCCTGGGTGGACTCGGAGCACAAGGTTCTGCTCCATGTGGACGAGCTCATCGAGCTGTTCAACCTCGAGTCGTTCCGGTCCAAGTTCATCCGCGAGCTCTCGACCGGCTCGCGGCGGGTGGTCGACCTGGCCTGCGTGGTGGCCCACCGCCCCTCGGTGGTCCTCCTCGACGAGCCCTCGAGCGGGATCGCCCAGCGCGAGTCCGAGGCCCTCGGGCCCCTGTTGCTCCAGATACGCGACACCCTCGAGGCCAGCCTGGTGGTGGTCGAGCACGACATGCCGCTGCTGATCGGTGTGGCCGATCGGATGATCGCACTCGATCAGGGCCGGTGCGTGGCAGAGGGCACGCCCGCCCAGGTGCTGGGCGATCCCCTGGTGGTGGCGTCGTACCTGGGCGTGACCGAAGCGGCGATCACCCGGTCGGGGGCGTCGGGATCGACAGGGCCAGGCCCGGTGGGGAGCGATGGCGGCCGACCGAGTCTCGACCCGGTCGAGTAGGTACAGTTCCGATCAGCCAACCGGGGGATGAGCCAATGTCACCGATCACGCCACCGCCAGCGCGGGCAGGTTTCCTCAAGCGTTTCGGCCCGCTGCTCGCCCTCGTGGCCGTGGCCGCCGTGATCGCGGTGGTGGTCATCGCCACCCGGTCCTCGAGCTCGCCGTCGGGCAACTCCTCCCCGGCCACCACGTCGGCCACCACGGCCAAGGCTCCGGCCGGCGTTCTCTCCTTCACCCAGGCCAAGGCCCAGGGCAGGGTCAACTCCATCAACTGGGGCGACCGATGCGACGTGGCCCTCGGCAAGCTCAAGTACCCGAGCTTCTTCGCCGCCGAATGCTACGCCCCGTTCACCGGCGACAACGGAGGCGCGACCGCTCAGGGCGTGACGGCGACCACCATCAAGGTCGTCTTCTACCTCCCCGAGCAGAACGACCCGATCCTCAACTACATCACGTCGGCCATCAAGGACAACGCCACCAACCAGCAGACCATCGACACCATGCAGAACTGGGTGTCGTTCTACAACCACTTCTTCGAGACCTACGGCCGCAAGGTCCAGATGATCCCCTACGTGGCGACCGGCGCCTCGGACGATCCCGTGGCCGCCAGGGCCGACGCCGTGACCCTGGCCACCGACATCAAGCCGTTCGCCGTCTGGGGCGGGCCCATCCTCACGACGGCCTTCGCCGACGAGCTGGCCGCTCGGCACACCATGTGCATCGACTGCGGCTCCGGGGACACCAACAGCTACTTCCAGCAGCGCTCGCCCTACGTCTGGGCGCTCAACATCCTGCCCGAGCAGCAGATCACCCACGTGGCGGAGTTCCTCAAGAAGCAGGTGAACAACCTTGACGCCGCGTTCGCCGGGGAGCGTGACTTCACCACCCGGAAGCGGAAGTTCGGCCTCATCGACCTGGTCAACGACGCCAACTCGGCCCAGTTGCTCAAGGACTGGCAACAGAGCCTCTCGAAGGCCGGCATCGGCGTGTCCCAGTACGTCACGTACGCATCGCCGGTCGACCTGCAGACCAGTGCGCCCGCCCTCATCGCCAAGCTGAAGGACGCCGGAGTCACCTCGGTCATCTTCGCCGGAGATCCGATCGCGCCCCAGGCGCTGACCCGGGCCGCCACCAGCCAGGGCTACTTTCCCGAGTGGATCATCTCCGGCTCGGTGCTCACGGACACCGCCGCCTTCGGGCGCACCTACGACCAGAGGCAGTGGGCCCACGCGTTCGGGGTGTCGTTCGGTGCCGCGCGTACCGGGGTGACCGGGGCCATCACGCTCTACAAGTGGTACTTCGGCCAGGATCCGCCCGACCTCACCGGGGCGGCGACCTCCGTCGTCGACCCCGCCCTCTTCTACCCGGTGATCCAGGGACTGGGCCCAGACCTGACGGCGCAGAACTTCGAGACCGCGCTGTTCGCCGGGGCCCCGACTCCGCGGGCCATCACCCAACCGTCGCTCTCCTACGGCAACAAGGGGATCTGGCCGCAGACCGACTTCGGCGGTGTCGATGACGCCACCGAGGTGTGGTGGAACCCGTCGATCTCCGGCCCCGACGAGCTCGGCCGCCAGGGCCCCGGCCTCTACGAGTACGTGGACGGCGGGACGCGCTACCTCCCCGGCCAGTGGCCCACGCAGCCGACGAAGGCCTTCCAGAAGGGCGGGGCCGTGGCCATCTACACCACGCCACCGGCCAGTGAGCAGGTGCCGTCGTACCCGTCGCCCGCCGCCAACGGCTGACCGGTTGCCACGGCCATGGCCGGGTCGCGCCGCGAGATCAGGACGGTCCGTCGCCACCGGGTGCCGGCGTGGTGGAGGGATGCCAAGCTCGGGATCTTCGTCCACTGGACCCCGGCCTCGGTGCCGGCCTTCGCCCCGGTCGACCACGAGATCGGCGACCTGCTGGCCCGGCGCGATCCCCGAGCCCTGGCGTGGTCCCCGTACGCCGAGTGGTACGAGAACTCGCTGCGGTTCCCCGACAGCCCGGCGGCCCGCTTCCACGCCGAGCACTACCCCGGGCGCCCCTACCGCTCCTTCGTCCCCGACTGGGAGGCCGGCCTGGCCCACTGGGATCCGGACCGGTGGGCAGCCACCTTCGCGGCCACCGGGGCCCGTTACCTCGTCCTGGTGGCCAAGCACCACGACGGCTACTGCCTGTGGCCCACCGATGTGCCCAACCCGCACCGGCCCGGGTTCCACTCGAGGCGGGACGTGGTCGGCGAGCTGGCCGGAGCCGTCCGGGCCCGCGGCATGCGCTTCGGCGTCTACTACTCGGGCGGCCTCGACTGGACCTTCAACGACCACCCGATCGGGTCGTTCGGCGACCTGGTGGCGGCCCAGCCTCGAGGCCCCTACGTGGACTACGCCGAGGCCCACCTCCGGGAGCTCATCGACCGGTACCGGCCCAGCGTGCTCTGGAACGACATCTCGTGGCCGGGGACGGTGCGACAGCTGGCCGGGGTGCTGGCCGACTACTACCGGGCCGTGCCCGACGGCGTGGTCAACGACCGGTTCATGCCCTGGTCGCGCTTGTGGGAACTGGCCAAGTCGAAACCCGGCCGGAGGATGCTCGACTCCTACTCGGCGCGGGGGGCGGCGACGGCGAAGGGGCTGGTGCCGCCCAAGCCCCCGCTGTTCGACGTGCGTACCCCGGAGTACGCGGTGTTCGACAGGGTCCAGGCGCTCCCGTGGGAGTGCGTCCGGGGCATGGACAAGGGCTTCGGGCACAACCGGCTCTCGAGCGACGAGGACTTCATCTCGCGGCGAGACCTGCTGTGGTCACTCACCGACATCGCCGCCAAGGGTGGGAACCTGCTGCTCAACGTCGGTCCTCGCGGCGAGGACGCGTCGATCGCCGACCCCCAGCTCCGCCGCCTGGAGTGGCTCGCCACGTTCACGGATGCCGCCGGAGCCGCGCTGTTCGCCACCCGGCCCTGGGTCCATGCGCAGGGACTGGCAGACGGCGGGGTCGAGGTCCGCTACACGGCCAGGGACATGACCGTCTATGCGTTCCTCCGGGCGGCGGGCCCGGATGGCCAGGTGGTGGCCCCGGTGGCACGACGCGCGGTCACGCTTAAGGAGATCGGGGCGACACCGGCCACCGAGGTGACGACCCTGGACGGTCTTCGGCTGGTGACGGAGCCCACCTCGGCCGGCCTCCGCATCGAGCTGGGCGACGACCTGCCCGGCGAGCAGCCCTTCGTCCTCGCCCTCACCCACGTCGAGGCCCGGTAGCACCCGGCCCACGGAGGCGTCGTCTCGTTGACGGTGCCGGAGACGGCGCCGGTCGGGTCCGGTCAGGGTCCCCCGGGAGCGGCCTCGGATCCGAAGGCGTCCTCGGGCAGCGGGTAAGGAGTGGCCGGCAACCCGGGCATGGGATGGTGCCACCACAGCGTCTCCTCCACCCGCCAGGTGATCCGCCATCCGACCGGCAACCGGGCCAGCCGGTCGTGGTAGCAGCCTCCGACCACGAAGAGCCACGGTTCGCCGCCGACCTCGAGCCGGTTCGGGTTGTGGAAGATCGAACGGGCGCGTGCCGTCTCGCCGTCCGGGTCGATGTCGACGGCGCGGTTGACCACCAGGTGTTGGGTCGAGGTGAAGATGGGCAGGACCTCGGACAGCCACTGGCGGACCTCCGTGAAGGTGCCGGCGATGCCGCCGGCGGAGCGGTAGTCGAGCCGGGCGTCCGGAGCGAACACCGAGTCGAGCCCGGACCAGTCCCGGGCATCGATGGCGGTGGCGTAGCGGACCAGGAGGTCGTCGATCTCGAGCCGATCGAGAAGGGTCTGGAGTCGCTCGTCCATCAGCGTGAAGGAAGTCCCCGTGACCGGCTAGGAGGGGGGCCGGTCGCCCAGCATCTGGCGGAAGGCCGCTTCGTCGACCGCGATGGCGGCGTGGATGGCCGCGAGGGCCGGCGCCCTGGTCCGCAGCTTGGTGGCGGCATGGGCCCGCATGTCCAGCTTCCCCAGTGCTTCGGCCGCCTCCAGAGCGGACTCCGCCAGGTCACTGGCCGGCACGACCCGGTCCAAGAAGCCGGCCCCCACCGCCTCCGAGGGCCCGAAGATCTCCGCATTGATGATCACCCGGCTGAAGTGGGTGGGCGAGACCCGCTGGCGGCAGATCTCGATGGCCGTCTGGGGCATCGTGAGCCCGATGGCCACCTCGTTGGCACCGATCTTGAAAGCTCCCTCGGCCCCTATCCGGTGGTCCCCGGATAGGAGGAGGAACGCCCCCATGGCCAGCGCATGGCCCGTGCAGGCGATGACCACCGGAAACGGGAACGACAGCAACCGCTCCGACAGCTCGAACCCGGCGGTCAGCAGGTCCGGGCCGCCCTCCCCCCCGCCCGTCAGCGTGTTCAGGTCGAACCCGGCGGAGAAGCGGCCCTCACGACCCGTCAGTACGAGGGGGGCCTCCTCCTCCAGCGCCCGGTCGAGCGCACCGTTGAGGGCGGCCAGCATCCGGAAGGTGAGGGCGTTCACCTTGCCGTCGTCCATCGTGACCATGGCGACCGCACCATGTCTCCGATACGTGACGAGTGGCTGTTCTCCTGGGTCTGCCATCGGGCCATGGTGTCACAGGAGTGAGGGAATGACCGCCTCGACCACGCTCGGCCCCGGCGTGGCCAGGGCTCGGGCCAACTCGTCGGCGAACTCCTCGGCGGTCTCGGCCCGGGCCGCCTGCAGCCCGAGGCCCCGGGCCAGGTGCACGAAATCGATGGCGGGGCGGCCGAGGTCGAGCATGTCCCGCGCCCGAGGCCCGGAGGACTCCACCCCGACCCGGTCGAGCTCCATGTTGAGCACCGCGTACGAGTGGTTGTTGAGCAGGACCGTGGTCACGTCGAGGCCCTCGCGTGCCATCGTCCACCACGCCTGCAGGGTGTAGAGGGCGCTCCCGTCGGCCTCGAGTGCCACCACCCGTCGGCCGGGCGCCGCCACCGCCGCCCCGACCGCCACCGGGAGGCCCTGCCCGATGGCACCGCCGGTGAGGCACAGCCAGTCGTGGGGCGGGGCGCCGGCGGTGGCGCCGGGGGCGAACAGACCGGACGTGTTCCCCTCATCGGAGACGATGGCCCCCTCGGGTAGCAGCGCCCCGAGGGCCTGGCAGACCGTCTGGGCCGTGAGCGGGCCGGTGGGGAGGTCGGGAGGGCCGGACTGCTGGCGGGGGGCCGACCCCTGCGTGGTCCCGAGCAGCTCGGCCAGCCCCTCCACCGCGGCTCCCAGGTCGTCGGCCCCTCCCACCAGAGGGTGCACGATGCAGCCCTCGGGCACCAGGTCGCTGGCCTTGCCCGGGTAGGCGAAGAACGACACCGGCGATCTGGCGTCGACCAGCACCAGGTGCCGGATGCCCTCGAGCTGCATGGCGGTGAACTCGGCCAGGTAGGCCAACCGCTCCACCGCCGGGCGCCCGGCCCCGCGCTCCAGGCGGGCCGGGAAGGTCTCCGCCAGCAGCTTGGCCCCGGTGGCCGCGGCCATGTCCGCCACCAGGTCGAGCGCCGGGCCGCGGCAGGCCCGTCCCCCGATGAGAAAGGCCGCGGGCTGGCCGGATCGCAGCGCCTTGGCCACCGTCTCCAGCCGACTGTCGTCCCGTACGGCGCCGACCGGCGGGGCCTCACCACCGGCAGGCACGACCGCGCCCCCTTCGGACCACGAGACGTCGGCCGGGAGGATGAGAGTGGCCACCGAGCCGGGCGGCCCGGCGGCTGCCGCCAGTGCGGCGACGGCGTCAGCCCCCAGGTCCGACGTCGATTCGGACGTGCGGACGAAGGTCGACACGTTGCGGGCCACCGTCTCGATGTCCGACTGCAGCTGGGCGTCGAAGGGCCGGTGGCTGATGGCGTGGTCGCCCACGATGTTGACCACGGGGCTGGCGGCCCGCCGGGCGTTGTGCAGGTTGGCCAGGCCGTTGCCGAGACCCGGGCCCAGGTGGAGCAGGGTCGCCGCCGGCCGGCCGGCCATCCGGGCATACCCGTCGGCCGCTCCGGTCGCCACCCCCTCGAAGAGGGCCAGCACGCTATGCATGGCGGTCACGTCGTCCAGCGCCGCCACGAAGTGCATCTCCGAGGTGCCGGGGTTCATGAAGCAGGTGTCGACCCCGTGGTCGACCAGGGTCCGGATCAGGGACTGGGCTCCGTTCACCGGACCTCCGCATGGGCGGCGACGGGGTCGAAGATGGTGCCGGGGTTGAGGATCCCGACGGGATCGAAGGCCGATTTGATACGGCGCATGAGGTCGAGCTTGACCGGATCCTCCAGCTCGGCGAGGTAGGAGCGCTTCTCCGTGCCGATCCCGTGCTCGCCCGACACCGCCCCGCCCAGCGCCACGCCGGCGGCGATGATGTCGTGCAGGAGCCGGTGGCGAACCTCCGGGTCTGATTGCCAGACCGAGAGATGGACGTTGCCGTCGCCGGCATGGCCGCACCCGACGACCAGGGACGAGGTGTGGGCGGCCAGACCGTTGACCGTGGCCAGCATGTCCGGGATGGCGGCCCTGGGCACCACCACGTCCACGATGTCGTCGGCGCCGTTCGCCTTGGCCGCCCAGAACGCTCGCTCACGGGCCCCGATCAGGTCCGTGCCGGCCTGGTCCGGCAGGACGTAGACGTCGAGGGCGCCGAGGGCGGCCAGCCTCTCGGCCAGCACCTGGGTGTCCTCCTCCAGGCGCTCGGCGTGGTGGCTCTCGAGCACGATCACCAGGTAGGCCAGGGCACGCGCCTGCACCTCGTCGGGGACTCCGAGGTCGATGCCGGCGTTGGCGGTGATGCCCGCCATCGACACCATGTCGATGTACTCGACCACCAGGGGCCCGACCCCGCTGGCCACGACGAGCGGCACGGCGGCGGCGATCTCATCGAGCGACGCGTAGGGGGCCAGCAAGGTGGCGCTGAACTCGGGCCGCGGATGCAGTCGCAGCGTTACCCGGGTGACCAGGGCGAGCGTGCCCTCCGATCCGATCACCAGCTGGGTCAGGTCGTAACCACTGGTGGACTTGACGAACTTCCCTCCCGAGGTGATGACCTCACCGGTGCCGAGGACCGCGGTGATCCCGAGGACGTGGTGACGGGTCACACCGTATTTGACGGCCCGCATGCCGCCGGCATTGGTGGCCACGTTGCCACCCAGGCTGGCCGACTGCTCGCCCGGGAACACCGGATAGACCAGGCCGAGGGGGATCAGGGCGGCGTCGAGCTCGGCCAGGGCCAACCCCGGCTCGACCACGGCCACGTGGTTGGCGGTATCGATCTCGAGGATGCGGTTCATCCGCTCGAATGACACCACCACCCCGCCCTCGACCGGGGTGCACCCTCCGGACAGCCCGGTGCCGGACCCGCGCGCGATCAGCGGGACCCCAACGGATGCCGCGGCCCTGACGATGGCCGCCACCTCCTCGGTGGAGCCGGGACGGACCACGGCACGGGGACGGACGGGGGAGCCGGTGAGGGCCTCGTCGTGGGTCGCGTCCTCGTTGATGTCGGCACCGGCATCGACGTTCGCCGCCCCCACGATGTCGATGAGCCGGTCCTCGATCTCGTGCACCGCCGACACGCTACCGCTTCGCCCACGATCGACCCATGGTCGGCCGGAACGGGACACGGGCGGGCGGGAAGCGACCCTGGGACGGAAGACACCCGGTGTCCTCCGTGCCCCGACGGTAAGGTGCCCGGCGTGGGCATCCTGCTCCGCCGCGACGCTCGTGGCGCCGCCCCGGGCAGTCATCGGCTGCTCCTCCTGGCGTCGGGGTCGGCCGTGGTGGTGGTGCTGTCCCTGCTGGTGGTGCTCTCCGGCCCGGCCCAGGCAGTCACGCCGGGCCCCGTGGGCCCGCCCCGCCACGACACGTCTCCAGTCAACCTCTCGACCCCGGTCGACATGGCCAACGGCCTAGCTCAGCAGTCCGCCGTCGTGCGCTCGGGCGGTGCCCGTATCGAGGTACTGACCCCGACCCTGCTGCGACTCGAGTACTCCCCCTCCGGGACGTACGAGAACCGCCCGACCGTCAATGCCATCAACCGGCGGATGGCGGTGCCGAAGTACACCGCCCAGGTTTCGCACGGTTGGCTGACCGTCCAGACCAGTCGGGCCACCCTCCGCTACAAAGTGGGATCGGGGCCCTTCACGACGGCCAATACGTCGCTGCGGCTGGCGGTGGGCGACCAGATGAGCACCGTGCATCCCACCTGGGAGTGGGAGTGCCCGTTCGGCCAGACCTGCCAGACGGGAGCGGCGGTGCTGGGTGGTGGAGCCTCACTCAGTCAGGTTCAGGGCGGCTACCTGAGCACGGCCGGCTACGCCGGGTCCCTCAACCAACAGGGGGCCGGCGCCACCTGGTCTGTCCTGGGCGCACCGACCGGCCCGGCCGCGGTCTCCATTCGCTACTCGAACCTGGCGGGCGGTCCCCAGGCGACCGTCCCGCGCACGATCAGCCTGGTGGTCAACGGTCAGCTGGCCACCACGCTGACGGCCATGCCCACCGACAGCGCCAACCCGTGGTCGACGGTCACGACGACGGCTCCCTTGCAGTCGGGCTCCAACTCGGTGGCGGTGGTCTGCGGCTCGGGCGACAGCTGCGGCGTCGACATCGACACCCTGGCGGTCGGGGCGGTGGGGACCCCGGCATCCCCGGTCGTGCCGGCCGGGTCGCTGGGAGGGTGGGTCCGGGGCTTCGACACCTTCACCTATGGGCCCGGCACGACCTGCCCGCCGGGCACCGGGGGGGACACATGCCAGGCCGTGCTCGAACCCCTGCACACGGACGGCCTCCTCGACACGGCCGGGTGGCGGTTGGTCGACGACACCCGCACCGCCACCTGGACCCCGCAGGGCTGGGTCCAGGCCCGCAGCCCGGGCGGGGACGTCCAGGACGGCTACCTGTTCGCCTACGGCCGCGACTACGCCGGCGCGCTGCGCACGTTGGCCCAACTGACCGGCTCGGCCCCGCTGCTCCCCCGCAATGTCTTCGGTGTGTGGTACTCGGACTACCACGCCTATTCCAGTTCGGTCATCCAAGACCAGTTGTACCCGGCCTTCCAGGCCGACCAGGTGCCCCTCAACACGCTGTCGCTCGACACCGACTGGAAGGCTCCCAACAGCTGGGACGGATGGGAGTGGAACAACACCCTGTTCCCCCAGCCGGGGTCGTTCCTGAACTGGGCCCGATCCCATGGGGTCGACGTCACCCTCAACATCCATTCGAGCATCGACGACAACGACCCCAAATTGGCCGCCGCCCAGCGCATCGCCGGAGGCGGGCTGGCCGCATCCAGCTGCACCGCCGGCCCCTGCAAGGTCTGGGACTGGAGTGCGGTGCCGCAGGCCGAGTCGAACTTCGCCCTCCAGCAGAGCTTCCAGCACCAGGGGGTGGCCTTCTGGTGGCTGGACTGGTGCTGCGACGAGTCGATCGTGGGCATGCCCGGGCTCACTCCCGACTCGTGGATCGGCCACCTCTACGCGCAGGAGATGGTGAACCGGGGTCAGCGGGGCTTCGTGCTTGCCCGCATCGGCTCGTCCAACGACTACCCGCAGCAGGTGTACGCGGCCGGTCCATGGTCCGACCACACGTCTGCCATCGCCTTCACCGGCGATGCCTGGGGGACCTGGAACACCTTGGCCCGGGAAGTGGCGCTCACCCCCGATGAGGCGACCATCGGGCAGCCCTATGTGAGCGACGACATCGGCAGCTTCCTCGGGGCACCGGGCGGGGCGCCCCAGGTCCCGGCGGATCTCTACGCCAGGTGGGTGCAGTTCGGCACCTTCCAGCCCATCCTGCGGCTGCACTCTGCCAACGGCAACCGGCTGCCCTGGCAGTTCCCTCAACCGGCGCGGGGCATCGCCGACGACTTCCTCCGCCTCCGTGAGGCGCTCATGCCCTACACCTACACGCTGGCATCACAGGCCCACGGCGGTGGTCTCCCCCTGGCGCAGCCGCTCTATCTCGGTTACCCCGATCAGGCTGCGGCCTATGCATATCCGGGCGAGTACCTCTACGGATCCGACGTCCTGGTGGCCCCGGTGACGTCTCCGGGCGACCCGGCCAGCACCACGGTGTGGTTCCCGCCGGGGCGGTGGGTGGACTACTTCACCGGGGCCACGTTCACCGGGCCGACGACCGCCTCCCTGTCGGTGCCCCTGAGCCGCATGCCGGTGTTCGTGCGTGGAGGCGGGATCATCCC
>DASZGT010000009.1:0-1748 GCA_035938575.1 Acidimicrobiales bacterium | reverse complement strand
CGTCAGTCCCACCACAGGTCGTGGGCCAGCACCCCGCGGGCGATCAGCCCCAGCTGTACCTGGGAGGTGCCCTCGACGATGGTGAGCTGGCGGGCGTCGCGGTACCAGAGCTCGGTCGGATGGTCCTCCATGTAGCCGGCCGCGCCTAGCAGCTGGACGGCCAGACCGGAGGCGCGCACGGCCAGCTCGGTGGCGAAGTACTTGGCCATCGAGAGGAAGGGCACATACTCCTTGGTGAACTTGCCCTGGTCGGCCAGCCACGCCGATCGGTAGGTGAGCAGCCGGGCCGCCTCGATGTCCACCGCCACTTTGGCGATCTCCCACTGGATGCCCTGGAGGTCGGCGATGGTCCCCCCGAAGGCCTCGCGTTGCTTGACGTACTCGGTGGCGTACATGAGGGCGCCCTCGGCCAGGCCGATGCCGCGGGCGGCCACGATGGGCCGCATGGCGTTGAGCCCGAGCATGGCCAGCCGGAAGCCGCCCACCTCGCCGATCACGTTGTCGGCCGGCACCCGGACCTGGTCGAGCACGAGCTCCCCGGTATCGACACCATGGACGCCCATCTTGCGGTCGGTGCGACCCACCGAGACGCCGTCCCACGCCCGTTCCACGATGAAGGCGGTGATCGAGTCATGGGCCCGGGAGGCGGGGTCGCCTGTCTTGGCGAAGACCGTGTACCAGTCGGCCTCGCGCACTCCGGACATCCAGCATTTGGTGCCGCTCAGGATCCACGCGCCGTCGCCTCCCGCATCGGGCACCGCCCGGGTCCGCATGCCGGCGACGTCGCTCCCGGCCTGGGCCTCGGACAGCCCGAAGCCGGCGCGCAACTCACCCGAGGCGATGCCCGGCAGGTACCGCTTCTTCTGGTCGTCACTGCCGGCGATGAGGACAGGGCCGACGGGGAGGCGGGTGAGCAGGAGCATCAGCGCCGCCGCATTCGAGTGCTTGGCCACCTCCTCGATGGCGACGGTCAGGCCCAGAATCCCCGCATCCGACCCCCCGAGCTCGGTGGGTAGGCACAGACCGAGCAGGTCGGCCTCCCGGAAGGCCTCGAACAGGTCGGTCGGGTAGTCGCCGGTGGCATCGATCTGGCGGGCCCGCGGCTTGATCTTGTCCTGGGCCAGGCGGCGGACACTCAGTTGGAGGGCGGCAAGCTCGGGCGAGAGGTCGAAGTCCACGGTCGACGAGGCTACCCGAGGCACCCCGCCTCCCGACACGGCGTCCGCGCTCCGACCTCGGCAAACGGCACCGGGACGGCCGCTCCCAGCCCACGACGATGGGCAGTGGTGGCGGAGCCTGACCGGTGTGGCTACTATTCCGGGCGTGGCGGGGGGCGGCGATACCAAGAGGGATGACGGGGATCTCCGTCACCAATTCCACCTGTCCCAGCTGCTCGTCGGGCTGTTGCTGGTGGTGATGGCCACCTCGGTCCCGTTTGCCGCCGTCCAGGCCGGCGCCAAGACCAAGGCCTCGACCACGCCCTTTGCGTCCACCGGCTACTTCAGCACCGGCCAGTACAAGGGCCACTGGTACCTGGTCACCCCGCAGGGTCAGCCCTTCTACGCCGACGGCGTCGACCACGTGTCGGCCAGCGGCGACGTCGACAAGGTGACCCACCAGTGCCCCTACTGCCAGGCCATCGCCGCCAACTACCCGAGCACCGCGGCCTGGCAAACCGCCACCCTGGCCCGGTTGCGCTCGTGGGGCTTCAACAGCCTCGGCCCCTACTCGGACAACAGCACCCTCGG
>DASZGT010000008.1:0-9134 GCA_035938575.1 Acidimicrobiales bacterium | reverse complement strand
GTCGAGGAAGTTGGCCGCCGACCCACCGCATTGATTGACCACGTCGAGCGTGCTCATGGCGAGGCCGGCCCCGTTGGCGATGATGCCGACCGAACCGTCGAGTCCGATGTAGTTGAGCCCACGCTCCTTGGCCCTGGTCTCACGCTCGTCCTCGACGTCGCTGCCGGCGAACTCCTCCCATTCGGGATGCCGGAACGCGGCGTTGTCGTCCAGCGTGACCTTGGCGTCGAGCGCGTGGACCCTGCCCTCCGGAGTGAGGATCAACGGGTTGATCTCCGCCAGGTCGCAGTCCCCCTCCGTATAGCAGCGGTACAGGTTCACCAGCAGTTCGGCGGCCTGATCCCGGGCCTCCTCGTCCAGATTCGCCCGCTCGACCCACTGGCGTGCCACCTCGAGGCTGAGACCGTCCACCGGGTCGATGTGGACGGTGGCGATGGCGGCGGGATTGGTGACGGCCACCTCCTCGATCTCCACCCCCCCTTCGGCCGACAACATGCCGAGGTGCTTCTTGGCGCTGCGGTCCAGGGTGAAGCTGGCGTAGTACTCGCGGGCGATGTCCGAGGCGTGCTCGACCCACAGGCGCTTCACCACGTGGCCCTTGATGTCCAGACCGAGGATGTTGGCGGCGTGGGTCCGGACCTCCTCGACGTCGTTGGCCAGCTTCACCCCGCCGGCCTTGCCGCGGCCGCCGACCTTGACCTGGGCTTTGACCACGACCGGATAGCCCGACGCCTCGGCCTGGGCCACGGCCTCTTCGACGGTGTCGGCCACCCCTCCCTTGGAGATGGGGATGCCGAACCGGGCGAAGTACTGCTTACCCTGATACTCGAAGAGATCCACCGGATCCGTTCCTCTCTGTCTGGTGTTGCGAACCTGTCTGGTGTTGCGAACCTGTCTGGTGTTGCGAACCTGTCTGGTGCTGCCAGCCTGTCTGGTGTTTTCCCCGTACTTGTTCGGTGCCGCCGACGCCCCGGCCGCCCGAGTCAGGCATCCACTCCACTCTCACGCTCGTCGAGCGCCCGGCCCAGCCAATCCCCGATGGCCGGCAGTGGCGCGCCCGGCGTGAATACCTGGGCGACGCCCAGGTCCATGAGGACCGGGATGTCCGCGGCCGGGATGATCCCTCCCACCAGCACCAGGACATCGCCGCGACCTTGCTCCCGCAGCCCGTCGATCACCCTGGGCACCAGCGTGAGATGGGCGCCGGAGAGCAGGGAGAGACCCAGTGCGTCCGCGTCCTCTTGGATGACCGCCTGGACGACCTGCTCGGCCGTCTGGTGCAGGCCGGTGTAGATGACCTCGAAGCCCGCGTCACGGAGGGCCCGGGCGATCACCTTGGCCCCGCGGTCGTGCCCGTCCAGTCCGGGTTTGGCCACCACCACTCGATACGGGCGTTTCACGGAGGGTGATACTAAGCGCTGACGGACCGTCAGGCCCATCCGTCACGGCCCCGACGGGACGGCGCCCTCCCTCATTGGTGGGACCCCTCGACGATCAGGCCCTAGCCTGGAGGGTGCGTGGTACCTTCCCATCGGCGCCCATGGCCCGACCAGACCCCCTCGGGGACGCCCTTGACCACTTCGGCTGAACCTGTGGACACCTCCGATCAACCCCCCGGACCGCCAGCCGGGCCGGGACCGTCGTTCGTGGCCGGACTGGTCCGGGTGTCCCGCCCCCGCCAGTGGATCAAGAACGTCCTGGTCCTCGTGGGCCCGGCCGCGGCCGGCGTGCTCCTCCACTGGACGGTGCTGTGGCACGGTGTCGCCGCATTCGGCATCTTCTGCGTCGCCGCCTCGGGCACGTACTTCTTCAACGACGCCATCGATGCCGAGGCGGACCGCGCTCACCCGACCAAGCGCCTGCGCCCGGTGGCGCTCGGCGTGGTCCCGGTGGCGACCGCCCTGTGGATCGGCTCGGCCCTGATGGTGGCTTCGGTCGGTCTGGGCGCGCTGTTGGCCGGCTGGCACCTGGCCGTGGTGATGGCCGTCTACGTCCTGGTCAACGTGGCCTACTCGCTGGGATTGAAGAACGAGCCCATCCTCGACCTGGCCGCCGTCAGCGCCGGCTTCGTCCTGCGGGCGGTGGCCGGCGGCGTGGCCACGGGGATCCCCCTCACCAACTGGTTCCTCATCGTGGCGTCCTTCGGGTCGCTGCTGATCGTCACCGGCAAGCGGTCCGGCGAGAAGAAGCTCCTCGTCGACCACCGGGTGGAGAACGGCGCCACCCGCCAGACGCTCGAGTTGTACACGCCGACCTTCCTCCGCTCGGTCCGGACCCTGTCGGCGGCGGTGGCGGTGACGGCCTACTGCCTGTGGGCGTTCGAGCGGGCGGCGCAGTTGCATCCGGGACATGACCCGATCTGGTTCCAGCTGACCGTGGTGCCCTTCACCATCGCCCTGCTCCATGTGGTCCGTCTCCTCGACTCAGGCGAGGGTGGCGCCCCTGAGGAGATGGCTCTGGGAGACCACCGCCTGCAGCTCTACGGGTTGGTCTGGTTCGCCCTGTTTGCCGTGGGCGTCTACGCCACATGAGCGGGCCGCGGGGCCGTCGGGCCCTACTGACCGGGTGGGGTCGGACCGCCCCGACGGCCGCCGAGGTGGTCCACGCCGTCCACCCCCAGATCGTCGACGAGGCCCTGGGGACGGCGGCAACGGCCCCCGACGACAGCGGGCGGACCCGGGGCATCGTTGCCCGAGGGTTGGGCCGTAGCTACGGGGACGCCGCCCAGAACGCCGGGGGTGCGGTGCTCGACGCCACCTGGCTGGACGCCATCCACCAGGTCGACCTGGCCTCCGGGGTGATCACCGTGGGGGCGGGAGTCAGCCTGCAGACCCTGATGGAGCGGCTGGTCCCCCTGGGCTGGTTCGTCCCGGTGACCCCGGGCACCCGCCTGGTGACGGTCGGCGGGGCCATCGCCGCCGACATCCACGGGAAGAACCACCATGTCGACGGGGGCTTCTGTTCCCACGTCCTCGAGATGACACTGGTCACCCCCACGGGGACGGCGGCGGTGTCGCCGGCGTCCGATCACGATCTGTTCTGGGCCACCGCCGGCGGCATGGGACTCACCGGGGTGATCACCCGTGCCACCATCCAGATGACGCCGGTCGAGACCAGCTATCTGCTGGTCGACACCCAGCGCGCCCCGGACCTGGACACCGTGATGGACAAGATGCTCACCGGGGACGCCGATTACCGGTACTCCGTGGCCTGGATCGACTGCCAATCGACCGGCAGCCGGCTCGGCCGCTCGGTGTTGACCCGGGGCGACCATGCGCGCCTCGAGGACCTGCCGGACCGGTTGCGCCTGGCGCCCGACCGGGCCCGCGCCTTCGTCCCCCGCACCCTGGCCCGGGTCCCCATCACCCCGCCCAGCGGGCTGCTCAATCCCCTCACCGTCGGGGCCTTCAACGAGTTCTGGTTCCGCAAGGCCCCTCGCCACCAGGTGGCCAAGCCCCACCACATGACGGGTTTCTTCCACCCCCTCGACGGCGTCGGCGGATGGAACCGGCTCTACGGAGGCAGGGGGTTCCTCCAGTACCAATTCGTGGTGCCCGACCGCCACGGCGAGACCGTCCGGCGGGTCATCGAGCGACTGTCGGCCCTCAGGCTGGCCAGCTTCCTGGCCGTGCTGAAGCGCTTCGGCCCCGGGGACCCCGGTCCCCTCTCGTTTCCCATCGCCGGTTGGACGCTGGCCCTCGACATCCCGGTCGGCTTCGACCGGTTGGACGTACTGCTCGACGAGTTCGACCAGGAGGTCGCCGCCGCCGGCGGCCGCATCTATCTGGCCAAGGACTCGCGGGTCTCCCGGGCCGCCTTCCGCGCCATGTATCCCCGGGTCGACGAATGGCTGGCCGTGCGGGCCCGGGTCGACCCCGACGGGGTGTTGCAGTCCGACCTCGGGAGGCGCCTGGGGCTCTGCGCCGGCCCGCGGCCCGCGGCGACCGGCACCGGCCGGACGGCACGCGCGGGCACCGGTCCGGATCGCACGCCGGCCGCCCGCCCGACGCGGCGCAAGGCCACGGGCGGAACCAGTCGGACCCGCTCCCCATCCACCTCCCCCCCATCACCAGAACGGACAGGCTCATGATCGACGCCGTCGGGCGCCCCCAGTCAGTACTCGTCCTCGGCGGCTCCTCGGAGATCGCCCAGGCCACGGTGGCCAAACTGGTCCCGGCCCGATGCCGCACGGTGGTGCTGGCCGGACGGGAGGGCCCCCGGCTCTCCGAGGCGGTCGACCGGGCCAAGGCCCTCGGGGCCGACGTGGCCGAGGCCGTGGCCTTCGACGCCACCGACAGCGCCGGCCACGGCGCCTTCGCCGACCGGGTGTTCGAGCGCTTCGGTGACTTCGACCTGGTGATCGTGGCCGCCGGCCTGCTCGGCGATCAGGCCGCGGACGAGCAGGACCCGGCGTCGGCGGCGTCGGTGCTCACCACCAACTTCACCGGCCTGGCCGCCGCCATGCTGGCCGTGGCCGGTCACCTCCGGCGCCAGGGTCACGGGCGCCTGGTCGTGCTCTCGTCGGTGGCCGGCGAGCGGGCCCGCAAGGCCAACTTCGTCTACGGGTCCTCGAAGGCCGGGCTCGATGCGTTCTCGCAGGGACTGGCCGATTCGCTGGTGGGCACCGGGGTCCGGGTGATGATCGTGCGCCCCGGGTTCGTGGTGGGCCGCATGACGGAGGGCATGAGCCCGGCTCCCTTCCCCACCACCCCCGAGGCGGTGGCCGATGCGGTGGTGCACGGCATCGAGTCCGGGGCGAGCGTGGTCTACGTCCCCCCGGTCCTGCGGTGGGTCTTCGCCGTGATGCGCCACCTGCCCCGGGCGGTCTGGCGCCGGATGCCCGGCTGACCCATCGGGCCCGGCCGCCGCGGTCAGCGGGTGGCGGAGTTGGCCGTGCCGTGCGTCCCGGTGGGGGTGGCGGCCGTGCTGCGCGCCGACATGGTGATGAAGTCGCGGGAGGACGGCGAGAAGTAGCGGCCCGGCCAGTTGGACTCGTCAAAGGTGAGCTTGGTGCCGACCGCGGCCGAGGCGGGCTGGCCGGGCGCCGGACTGTAGCTGAAGAAGTTGACCCAGGCCGTGTTGATGTCCATCTCCATGGCCCGCACCGCCCCGGCCCGGCTCAGGACGTTGGCCAGGTCGACGATGGACAGCCCGGAGCCACCGACGAAAACCAGGGCGCCGTCGGCCGTGATACCGAGTCCCGAGCGCCACACCTGGACCTTCCCGGCCAGGGTGGCGCCCCAGCGGTGGTTGTCATTGGCGTCGAGGCCCGCCACCGGCTGGCCGTTGTTGACGATGAGGTCGAGGTTCTGGCGCACCGCCACCACCGAAGGTGACATGGCGACATCGGTCCCCCAGGCGCCGAGGGTGGGCGTCCCGTCGCTGTTGATGACCAGGGATGCCCGACCGGCGACGAGGGGAACGGCGGTGACACCGTCGGCGTAGAAGCCGCCCTGGGCGTCCTGCATGCGGAACCCGGAGTTGAACGCCGCCACCAGCGTGTCCAGGGCCGTGCCGGTGATCGGGGCCATGTTGGCCCAGGTCTGCCCGGTGCCGGGGATCGACGAGCCCTCGTACAGGTTCGTCTTGAGCAGCTTGGTGTCCATCCAGGCCACGCCCGTGACCAGGCTGGTGTTCACGGCGTTGGGCCGCAGGTAGGCGGCGTACATGGCCGACAGCCCGCCGACCGTCCGACCCATCGGTCGCCACTGGCCTTCGCCGGGGGTGGGGGTGGCCACGAAGGGGGTGATGGCAGCCGGCACCGGGAGGTGGGCCGGGCCCGAGGGCTGGGTGGTGGTCGTGCTCCGCAGCGGGGCGGGGATGGCCCCCTTGGCGGGCTTCCCGCCCTTGGGTGGCGCGTGCCAGGTGTACCAGGTGTTCTCGGCCCAGGTCACCACCCCGCCGCCGCCGTGGTCCCGCACCCACTCGGTCAGCCGGGCCCCCACCGTGTTGCCGAGCGCCTGGTTGGTGGCGGCGGACCCGAGCGAGATCCAGATCGGGGTGAGGAGGAGGAGGATCACCAGGGCGACCGTCGACTTGGGATGCCGGCCGACCACCGTGCGCCGTTGCCTGATGCGCTGCTTGCGGCGGGCCTTCCGCTCCCGACGGGTCGGTCGGGGCAGGTGGGCGTGCCCCGGCCCGGGCCCGCCCCGGCTGGGGGGGGTCGAGACGATCCTCGGGATGCGGGCACCGGATCGGCCCGTCCCGCCGGGCCGATCGCTCGGCTCGACGGTCACCTGGTCCTGGTGGTCGTGTTCGGGGCCGAGGTCGACAGGCGCGTCAGGGGCAACTCCGTCCTGGTCGAAAACGATGTTGCCTTCCACGGCCGGTCCGAGACCTCATTCTGCGCCGATCATGGGCGGCGGCCCCAGCCGCCGCCTCGGGCGTTGCGCTTCTGCCCGCTCACCTGGTCCTCTCCCGCTCCGTCCGTTGGCTCCGTGCAGCCCCGGCCAGCAGAAGGGAGCTGAGGAAGTCGATGGACGAAGAGGGCTGGCAAGCCACGTTCCGTTTGGCTCGACCCACAGTCTCCCAGAGGTCGGGCCCCCGGGCACTTTACCAACGGGGACGCCGGCCCGGGCGTCAGGCCCGCTTCAGCGGGGCCATCCGCAACAACAGCTTCTTGCGCCCGACCGTCGGGAACTGGACCACGGCCTCGGCGTCGTCGCCCGGGGAGGCGGTCTCGAGGACAGTGCCCTCACCCCACTTCCCGTGCACGACGCGGTCCCCGACCTCCAGCCCCAGGAGCTCAGCACCGGTCGAGGCGGGGGCACGGCGCCGGCGACCGGTGGCGTCGAACTCCCCCTCCTCCCGGGCGACCCCGCGTCCGAACACGCTCCGCCCGGGCGTGCCCCCGTCGTCGTCCACCCGGCCCCGTCCCCGCAATGACCTGGCCCCGGGGGAGCGTCCACCGCTGTCCCCCACCACGTCCCGGACCAGTTCCGTCGGGATCTCGTTGAGGAACCGGCTCGGGATGTTGCTGCTCGTGCTCCCGAACAGCATGCGGCTCCAGGCGTGGGAGACGTAGAGGTGACGCTCGGCCCGCGTGATCCCGACGTAGCAGAGGCGGCGCTCCTCCTCGAGCTCCACCGGCTCCCCCAGCGAGCGCAGATGGGGGAAGATCCCATCTTCCATCCCCACCAGAAACACGGCCGGGAACTCGAGGCCCTTGGCGATGTGCATAGTCATCAGCGACACCCTGGTGCCATCGCCCTCGAGCTCATCGGAGTCGGCCACCAGCGAGGCCGCCTCGAGGAATTCCGCCAGGGTCCGGTACTCCCCCGCCACCCCCACCAGCTCATCGACGTTCTCGACCCGCCCCAGCGCTTCGATGGTCCCCTCGGACAGGAGCTCGCTGCGGTACCCGGTGCGCTCGACCACCGCCGTCACCAGCTGGCCCGGCCCGAGCAGGTCGCCGGCGGTCACGCCTTCGACCGGGTCGACGCCGGCGGACGGATCAGCTCGGTGCTCTGCGGCCAGATGCGTCGCCGCCACCAGGACCGGTTCGGCCTCGGGGGCAATGGCCTCCCCGTTCTCGTCGACCAGCTCCGGGGTCGCCATGTGGCGGCGCAATTCGTCGAGGAGCGAGGCGAGCTGGGCAAGGCTGCTCCCGGCCTTGCCCGAGATCCCGACCTCGTCGGCCCGTGCCACCGCCTCTCCGAACGAGACCCCGCGCTGACCCGACCATCCGGCCAGCCTGGCCACCGAGGTCTCCCCGACACCCCGCTTGGGCACGTTCACGATGCGTCGCCAGCTGACCTCGTCATCGGGATTGACCAGCACCCGGAGGTAGGCCATGACGTCTTTGACCTCGCGCCGGTCGTAGAACCGCGTGCCACCCACCACCCTGTAGGGGACCTCGGCCCGGACCATCGCCTCTTCGAGGGCCCGGCTCTGGGCGTTGGTCCGGTAGAAGACGGCCACGTCGCCCCAACGGAGCCCCTGCTCCCGGTGGAGGCGGGTGACCTCGTGGGCCACCCAGGCCGCCTCGTCGTACTCGTCCTCCGCCCGGTACCGGGTGACCTTCTCCCCACCGTCGCTCTCCGTCCACAGCGTCTTCGGCTTGCGGGACACGTTGTTGGTGATCACGGCGTTGGCCGCGTCGAGGATGACCTGGGTGGAGCGGAAGTTCTGATCGAGGGTGATGACGGTGGCGTCGGGGAAGGCCTGCTCGAAGTCGAGGATGTTGCTGATGTCCGCCCCGCGGAAACGGTAGACCGACTGGTCGCTGTCGCCCACCACCACGATGTTGCGGTGCTGGCCGGCGAGCAGCACGGCCAGGGCGTTCTGCACGGCGTTGGTGTCCTGGTACTCGTCGATGAGGACATGGGTGAACCGTGTGCGGTAGTGCTCGAGGACGTCAGCGTGCAGGCGGAAGAGCCGCACCGTGTTGAGCAGGAGATCGTCGAAGTCCATGGCGTTGGCCGCCATCATCCGCTGCTGGTAGGCGTCGAACACGTCGGCCACCCGGCGGTCGAAGATGGTCAGGGCCCCGGCCCGGTACTCCTCGGGCCCCTGTTGGCTCGACTTGGCCTGGCTGATCTGGCCGAGGATCGACCGGGGCGACAGCTTTTTGGTGTCGATGTTCATCTCGCGGCACACGATCTCGATCAGCCGGCGGGAGTCGGCATCGTCGTAGATGGTGAAGGAGCCCTTGTAGCCCAGGCGGTCGCCGTGGGCCCGGAGGATGCGCACGCAGGCCGAGTGGAAGGTCGACACCCACATCCGGCCGGCGCGGCGGCCGACCAGCTCCGCCACGCGCTTGCGCATCTCGTCGGCGGCCTTGTTGGTGAAGGTGATGGCCAGGATCTGCCAGGGGGCGGCGTCCCTCGTGGCGATGAGGTGGGCGATGCGACGGGTGAGCACCCGGGTCTTGCCCGAGCCCGCCCCGGCCACGATGAGCAGCGGTCCCCCCCGGTGGACCACGGCCTCGCGTTGGGGACCGGTCAGACCGACGAGCAGCTCCTCGGGGCCGACCGGGCGCACCTCGTCGGAGGGGGGTGGCGGGCCCGAGGCCTCCAGCCCTGGCTGGTCAGGGGGCCGGTCGGGACCCCCGCCGGCGGCGGTCATTCCCACTCAATGGTGCCGGGAGGCTTGGAGGTGATGTCCAGAGCTACCCGGTTGACACCCTCCACCTC
>DASZGT010000007.1:0-1721 GCA_035938575.1 Acidimicrobiales bacterium | reverse complement strand
TCGGGCGGGCCGCCATCACCGCCTTCTTCGAGGCCGGGATCTCAGCCAGCCAGTCGTGGACCTTCACGGCCAAGGAGGTGCACACCTGCGGGGCCCACGTGGCCGTCGACTTCGGGATCTCGGTGCAGACAGGAGGATCCTCGATGACCATCGACGGCATCGAGGTGTTCGTCGCCGCCGACGACGGCCTGTTCGTCTCGGCCCACGCCTACTGGGACGACGCCGACCTCACCTTCGGGGCGGAAGGAACCGAGGTGACGGGGGCTGAGACGGAAACGGGAGCCAGACCCGCAAAAGAGAGGGGAGGGCCATGAGCGACACCGGCATCACGTTGGGCAATCTCATCGCCCGCTACGCCGAGCTGATCGACAACGGCGACTTCGCCGGAGTGGCCGACCTCCTAGGCGAGGCCGCGGTCGGTGCCGGGGACAGCGGTTCGTTGGTCACCGGCCGGGACGCCCTGCTGGCCTTGTTCACGTCCACGACCCGGCTCTACCCGGACGGGACGCCCAAGACCAAGCACGTCACCACCAATCTCATCCTGGAGGTAGACGAGGAGGGAGGAAGGGCCGCGGCCCGTTCGTACTGGACCGTCCTGCAGGCCGTGCCCGGTCTCACCCTCCAGCCGATCCTGGCCGGCCGCTACCACGACCGCTTCGAGCGATCCGACGGGGTCTGGCGGTTCTCCGAGCGGCGGTACCTCATCGACCTGGTCGGAGACGTGAGCCAGCACATGCTGGCCAACATTCCCTCATAGGGCGCACCCGGTGCCCCGGCTTTGACCGGTTGCCGCCATGAGCCTGGCCTTGACCATCGCCGACCGCGAACCCTACGTTCGCTCAGGCTCGAAGACCGAGGGGGGCCAGTGGGGCGCCTCGATGACGTCGTGGCCAACGTGGCCGGAGTGGTACTGCTCGAGCGGCTAGGCATGTGACCGACGATCCGGTTGACACCCGACCCGCGGAGCTGACAAGGAGTGACCCGATGGCAACCACGGTGACGATCGACGGGCCCCAAGCGGCGCGTGGCCTGCGGGAGCTCATCGCCGTGGAGGCGGCCGACTCGGAGCGTCTCCGCACCCTCAACCAACGGACCGTCGACGGGCTGTGGAGCAGCGGGCTCATGGTCTGGGCCAATCCGCTCGAGGCCGGAGGCAGCGAGCCGAGCTTCCCGGAGATGATCGAGACGTGGATCGAGCTGGCCTGGCAGGACGGCTCGCTGGGTTGGATCGGCATCGCCAACCTGCCGTCGGCGGCGGCGTGCGCCGCCTACCTCCCCGACGACGGCTTCGAGGAGGTCTTCACCGGGAACGACAACCGGGTGACCGCCGGCGGCCAGTTCTTCCCCAACGGCCTGGGCGAGACGGTCGAGGGCGGCTACCGCATCTCGGGGGCGTGGAACTTCGGCTCGGGGACGGGGCACTCCCAGTACGTGGCGGCCGGGTTCATGCCCACCGTCGACGGAGAACTGGTGACGGGTGAGGACGGAATCCCCCCGCTGATGGTGGCGGTCATCCCGCACGACGAGATCGTCTTCACCGACGGATGGGACGTCCAGGGCCTCAAAGGCACAGGATCGTACGACTACAACGTGACCGATCTCTTCGTCCCGGGTCACCGCACCTTCGAACTGTTCTGCCGCACACCGCAACGGGGCAGTTCGCCGGCGTTCAGGATGGGGCTGATGCCGATCACCGCCGCGGGCCACGCCTCGTGGGCCCT
>DASZGT010000006.1:0-1991 GCA_035938575.1 Acidimicrobiales bacterium | reverse complement strand
CAGGGAATAGGCCGTGACCACCCACTGGAGGTTGGCGGCGCTGAAACCCAGGTCCTTCTGAATGGAGGGAAGGGCCACGTTGACGATGGAGATGTCGAGCACCACCATGAACTGGGCCAGGCAGACGATGGTGAGGACGAGACGGTCGACGCGGTCGAGGCGAGCCTTCTCTTCGGTTGCTGTCTCCGCCCCGGGGGACGTGGGGAGCGGGCCGCCTGCGGGAGGCGGCCCTCCGACGACCGGCGCCGACTGGTCGTGGCCCGGATCCATGGAGCGATCGTAGAGGCCGGCCGCCGCTGTCGAATCAGGCGCCGGCTGTGACCGGGGGAGTCAGCGGGAGCGCCAGGAGTCCGGGTCGGTGGTCAGCTTCTCGACCGAGCGGGGGAGCTGGCCAGACACGATGTCGGCGATGGACACCTGCTCGAGGACCGAGCGCAGGCTGGCCCGCACAGCCACCCAGACGTCCTGCAGGTGCTCGGCCGCGCCCTCGTAGGTGGCGGCCTCGGGCCGCAGGCCGCGCACCTCGGCCAGCGGCCCGTCCAGAGGACGGATCACCTCGGCCACGGTGATGGCCGAGGCGGGACGCGACAGGCGGTACCCGCCCTCGGCCCCGCGCTGGCTGAGCAACAGGCCGGCGCGGCGCATGTCGTTCAGGATGCTCTCGAGGAACTTGGCCGGCAGCCCCTGGGACTGGGCCAACGATTCGGCCGTGACCGCCTTCCCATCGGCGTCGGCCAGGGTGCACAGGGCCCGCACCGCGTAGTCCACCTTGGCTGAGATGTACACAGCATGGATTCTGTCAGACGAGGCCCGTACCTGGCCGGAACGCTGGCGCGGTTGACGTCGACGGTTCCCTCCGTCCCGGCGACCGGGAACACCCGGATGATCGGACGCATCCTCGGATCAGAGGACTCCGATCAGCTGGCGGATGCGTCGATCAGTCCGTAGCGTCGACGGACCGAGGTAGTGACCCGGGAGAAGGCGACATCGACCATGATCCCGATGAACACGATGACGATCATCATGGCCACCACCACGCCGTAGGTGCCCTGGGTCTCCGCCCCGACGGTGCGACCGCCAAGGCTGAGCGGGTTGACCAGGATCAGGAATTCACCCGCCAGCAGTGCGTGCCAGGCGAAGGCCCAACCTTGCTTCAAGCCCCCGAGGATGCTCGGGAAGGCGGCGGGGAGCACCACGTGACGTTCGAGGGATACGCCACGGGCACCGAGGATGCGCCCCGCCCGGAGCAGGCCCGGCGGGACCTGGTCGATACCGCTGATGAACCCGTTGGCCACCGACGGCGCCGCCCCGAGCACCATCATGAGGATGATGGCCTTCGAGGTCACGCCGAAGACCATCACCGCCAGGGGATACCAGAGCACGGAGGGCAACGTCTGCATGCCGGTGATCAGAGCGCCGATGCCCGCTCGCAGCACGGGGATCCGGGCCACCGCCGTCCCGACGATGCCGCCGATGACGACGACCAAGGCGTAGCCGATGAGGGCCTGCTGGGTGGTGACCCAGACGGCCTGCCAGAACAACGACGTGCCGAGCTGGTTCCACAACTCGCGTCCGGCGGTGGCCGGCGATTGGAGGACGTAGGGCTTCCAGTGGGCCCATACGGCAATCTGCCAGACCAAGAGGATGAGCCCGAAGGCGATGAGCTTGGGCCAGGTGGCCCGCCAGGTGCGCTGGGCCAAGGTGCCTCTCGCCGAACGTCCGGACCTGTCCAGGGCGTCGAGCCCGGCCAAGGCCTGGTCCAGAGAGGGGCGGGCCGGGGTGTCGGGGACGTCCGAGGTGGGCATCCCCCTGGGGCCATCCCGGCTGAGGTCGTCGAGGTCGCTTCCGACGATCGGGCGGTCAACGGCCATGGCGCCCCACCTCCGCTCGCAGCTGATCGGTGACGGCGGCCGCCAGGCTGGCGATCTCCGTGGAGTCGATGCGCCGGGGCCGGGCCAGGTCGACCGCGTAGGTGGCTGCCACCCGCCCCG
>DASZGT010000005.1:0-1772 GCA_035938575.1 Acidimicrobiales bacterium | reverse complement strand
GACCGTCAAGGGCACCCCCGCCTGTGCGGTGACGACACCCGACACCTGCTCTGTGGGCAACCCGAGCGGGAGCACCTGGACCTTCACGGTGAGCCTGGCCGCCGGTGACAGTGCCACCGTCACCTTCTCCGCCACCGTGGCGTCGAACGCGACGGGCAGCATCACGAACACCGCGACCATCACCACCGGGCCGTGCACCACCGCAGCAGGTTGCTCGTCGTCCGTGACAAACCCGATCATCACCACGGCTGCTGCCGTGGTGATGTCGAGCTCGATACCGACGACACCGACGACGACCACGACCACGACGCCGCCCACGACGTCGCCGTCGACGATCGCCTTCACCGGTGCGCTGCTGTCCCAGGAATGGATGGCCGGCCTGGCTGCCCTGATCATGGGCTCGGGTCTCGTGCTACTCGCCCGCTGGCGCCGGCGCAGCCCCGGACACGCGACTTCGAAGAAGTAGCCGGACCGAAGAGGACGGTATCTCGGGAGCAACAATCTCCTTCTGAGTGGGAGCGATTCCCGCTCAGAAGGAGATGCCCGAGAGCTCCGGTATGGTGCCTTCGGCCTTCGCCCTTGCCGCCAGCCAGCGCTCGCGCTCGGCAGCCCGACCGGCATCGTCACCCCTCGGCTCAACGGTTCGCCGGGGCGAAAACGTGCTTGCGAGTTCATCGGTCGACGCGTAGTTGCCGATTGCCAGCCCAGCCAAGAGGCCGGCGCCGAGCGCAGTTGCTTCCACGACCGGTGAGACCTCGACCGGTCGCCCGATGACGCGGGCCAGTGCCTCCACGAACACGTCGTTGTCCGACATCCCGCCATCGACCCGAAGGGCCGCGATCGGGTGGCCACTGTCCTGCTCCGAGGCCTCGACCAGGTCCGCACCCCTGTGAGCCACGCCCTCGAGGACGGCCCGGGCGATCTCTGGACGCCCTGATCCCCTGGTGAGGCCGATCAGGGTGCCCCGGGCCCCGAAATCCCAGACCGGGGTCCCGAGGCCGAGGAGGGCCGGCACGAACCAGACGTCCCCGGCTGTCGCGCACTGCGCGGCCAACGTCTCGGACTCGTGCGCCGAGGTGATGATCCCGAGGTCGTCCCGCAGCCACTCGACCGCGGTGCCGGCCGACAACATGACGGCTTCGGTGCCCCAGGTCGCGTGCCCGGCCACCCGGAAGGCGACGATCGGGAAGGTCCCCGCCGCCCCTCGCCCCGCGGAGGCGGGCACGTGGCCCGGCCCGGTGCACTGGTCCAGCATCCCGCCCGTCCCGAATGTCGCCTTGGCGAGGCCGGGCAACGTGCACCCCTGGCCGACGAGGGAGGCCTGCTGGTCACCCGCAATCCCACAGATGGGCGGGGCGCCGGGGAGCGCGGTGGCGACGCCGACCCTGCCCGAGGAGTCGACGACCCGCGGCATCATCGGCAGGGGGATCCTGAGCTTGCGCAACAAGGGTTCGTCCCAGCCGATGGTGGCCGGCTCAACCAGTCCGGTCACGGCGGCATTGGTGGCGTCCGTCACGTGGAGCGCATCGGAGCCCGCCTCGGCACCCCCCGAGAGCGTCCACGCCACCCAGCTGTCGACGGTGCCGAAACACAGTTCGCCCTGCTCGGCCCTCGACCGTGCGGGATCGACCTCGTCGAGGATCGCCATCACCTTGGTGGCCGATGCGTTGGGCGCCAGCCGGATCCCTTCGCTCTGGAGGACGAGGCACGTGCCGACGGTACGCAAGTCCTGCCAGCCGATGCCACGGGCGACCGGCCGTCCGGTCGCCCGC
>DASZGT010000004.1:0-3853 GCA_035938575.1 Acidimicrobiales bacterium | reverse complement strand
GATGCAGTCGAACAGGCGCTTTCCGCCGTGCGGGTCCCGGGGCGGCTCGAGGTCATCGGCCGGCATCCGCTGGTGGTGGTGGACGGCGCCCACAACGTGGCCGGGATGATCGTCCTGGCCCGCTCCCTGGTCGAGGAGTTCGCCGTCGAGGGCGAAGGGTTGGCGGTGGTGGGCATGCTGACCGGTCGCGATCCGGTGGCCATGCTCGGGGCCCTGCTCAGCGCCGGCATCCGCTCGGTGGTGGCGTGCTCCCCCAACTCCCCGCGGGCGATGGCGGCCGAGGTCGTGGCGGAAGCGGCGGCCGGCCTCAGCATGGAGGTGGCGCTGGCCTCGTCCCCTCGCGAGGCGGTCACCCTGGCGGTTGGTCGGGCCGGTCCCGACGACCGGGTCGTGGTGTGCGGTTCGCTCTACGTGGTGGCGGACGCCCGACGCCTGCTCGTCCCCGATGGGACCTGAGCCCTCTCTTGGGTACCCGACCTGAGGGCTGGGGTCCCGGGGTCGGCTAGCCTGCCTCGCTCGTGGGACGCACTCTGGTCATCTGCAAGCCCGATGCCGTCGAGGGCCGCCTGGTGGGCGAGATCATCAACCGGATCGAGCGCAAGGGGCTCACGCTGGTGGCCGCCGACCTCCGGACGATCACCTCCCCGGTGGCCAAGGCCCACTACGCCGAGCACGAGGGGAAGCCGTTCTTCGACGATCTGGTGGCCTTCATCACCCGCTCGCCGGTCCTGGTCATGGTGGTGGAGGGTCCAGGCGACACCTACAAGGTGGTGCGGACCCTGATGGGCGCCACCAACCCCGTCGATGCGGCCCCCGGCACCATCCGCGGCGATCTGGCCCTCGAGGTAGGGGAGAACCTCATCCACGGGTCCGACTCCCCGGAGGCCGCCGCCCGCGAGATCCAGCTCTTCTTTCCCGGACTGGGCTGACCGTTGGGGATCGGGCTTCCCGGAGGCCCTCGGACCAGGGCCTCGTCGCCTTCAGCCCGGCGTCGTCCCAGCAGGCGCCCTTGTGCCCACCGGCCGATTCCCGTAGCCTGAATGTCACAAGCCGTTTGCCTCGAAGCACGAGTGCGTCGAAACGCGTGTGCATCGAAGCACGAGTGCGTAGAGCACTGGTGCAACGGAGTCCAGGTGTGGTCACACGCACTCACGAAGTCCCGACCCAATACTGACGGAGGAGTGCATCTC
This sequence comes from Acidimicrobiales bacterium, assembly GCA_035938575.1. Lineage (GTDB taxonomy): Bacteria > Actinomycetota > Acidimicrobiia > Acidimicrobiales > RAAP-2 > Bog-756. The sequence goes on along the minus strand of DASZGT010000004.1, from coordinate 2,663 downwards.
TGATGCGCGACAACAGTTTCTCGCTTCTCGGCCGCGACATGGCGGTCGACCTCGGAACCGCCAACACCCTCGTGTACGTGCGCGGCCGGGGCATCGTGTTGAACGAGCCCTCGGTGGTGGCCGTCAACGTGAAGGACGGCAGACCGCTGGCCGTGGGGGCCGAGGCCAAGCGGATGATCGGTCGGACCCCGAGCCACATCCAGGCCATCCGGCCGCTGAAAGACGGTGTCATCGCCGATTTCGAGATCTGCGAGAAGATGCTGCGCTACTTCATCCACCGCGTGCACCAGCGTCGCTTCGCCAAGCCGCGAATGGTCATCTGCGTGCCTTCGGGGATCACCGGAGTGGAGCAGCGGGCCGTCATGGAAGCGGCCGAGTACGCGGGGGCCCGCAAGGCCTACATCATCGAGGAGCCGATGGCGGCGGCGATCGGCGCCGGACTTCCCGTCCACGAGCCGACCGGCAACATGGTCGTCGACATCGGTGGCGGGACCACCGAGGTGGCGGTCATCTCACTGGGCGGCATCGTGACGAGCCAGTCGATCCGTATCGGTGGCGACGAGTTGGATGAGGCCATCGTCTCGTTCGTGAAGAAGGAGTACAGCCTGGCGCTGGGCGAGCGGACGGCGGAGGAGATCAAGATCGCCCTCGGGTCCGCCTACGAGCTGGAAGAGGAGCTCCATGCGGAGATCCGCGGCCGCGACCTCGTCACGGGGCTGCCCAAGACCGTGGTCATCTCCACCCAGGAGATCCGGAAGGCCATCGACGAGCCGGTGTCGGCCATCGTCGACGCGGTGAAGGTGACCCTCGACCGGACGCCGCCCGAGCTGGCGGCGGACATCATGGAGCAGGGCATCGTGCTGACCGGAGGGGGCGCCCTGTTGCACGGGCTCGACAGTCGCCTCACCCAGGAGACGGGGATGCCGATCGTCGTCGCCCGCGATCCGCTGAACTGCGTGGCCATAGGCAGTGGGCAGTGCCTCGAGGAGTTCGAGGCCCTCAAGCAGGTACTCATCACCTCGTCGGCTCGCTGAACGACCGGAGGTCTCGTCTCCAGTGGCGAAGTCGCGGCGTTCCCGCCGCCCTCGCACCACGCTGCTGCTGTTGGTACTGGCCTCGGTCACCATCATCACCCTCGACGCCCGGGGCGGGTTCCACCGCATCACCTCCGGGGTCAAGTCGGTGGCCGCCGATGCCTTTGCCCCGGTGCGATCCGGCGTCGACGGCATCATCCAGCCGGTGGGGAGCTTTTTGGCCGGGTCGGTCCACTACGGGGCCGTCCGTCAGCAGAACCAGAAGCTCCAAGAGGAGATCGACCAGCTGAAGCTGCAGGATCGCTCGGCGGCCGACGCCGTACAGGCCATGAAGCAACTCAGCGCCCTGCTCAACGTGCCGTTCATCGGCAACCTGCAGACCGTGCCCACCGAAGTCACCAACTACGGGACCAGCAACTTCGCCGCCACCATCGACATCGGTGTCGGTCGGAGTGAGGGAGTGCACCTCGGCATGCCGGTCATCGGCGCCGGCGGCCTGGTCGGGCAGGTCGTGCAGGCCAACCACAGCTCCTCGACGGTGCGTCTGATCACCGATGGCCAGTCTGCGGTCGGCGCCACGTTCGGGCCTCCCCCCGGTTCATTGGCTGTCGTCAACGGTGAGGGGGCGGGCAAGCCCCTCGACGCCGACCTGGTCCCCACCAACACGACCTTGACCGAGGGCGAGCAATTCGTCACCAGCCCCATCCCGGGCGACGTGTACCCGCCCGGGATACCGGTGGCCAGTGTGGTTTCGTCCAAGACCGGCACCACCTCCTCCCAGGAGTCCGTGGTGCTGAAGCCCTCGGCCGATCTGGCCCATCTGCGTTACGTGTCCGTCGTCTTGTGGGGGCCCTCCTCGTGAGGTCGGCCCGGTGAGCACCATTGGCCGGACAGCCGCCTGTCGCCCGGGGCGGGAGTCCCGGTGACGGCGCGAGACGTGGCCCGGGTGGGCCTGGTGGTGGCCGTCTTCGTGACGCTGCAGCAGACCCTGGTCCTCGACCTGCGGATCGGAGGGGTCCACCCCGACATCATGGTCCTGCTGCCCATCGTGGCCGGCATCGTGGGCGGACCGGCGCGGGGCGCGTCGATGGGATTCGGGGCCGGGCTGGTGGCCGATCTCTTCCTGCCCACGCCCTTCGGCCTGTCCGCCCTGGTCGGGTGCCTGATCGGGTTCGGGGTGGGCGCGGCCACCCTGCCCCTGGACCGGACGGCGCCGTGGCTCCCGCCCTTCGCCGCACTGGCCGGGAGCGCACTCTACGAGGTGATCTACGCCGTCCTCGGATCGGTGCTGGGCCAGCCCCAGATGCTCCACGTGGGCGTGGCGCGGATCGTGCTGGTGGTGTCGGTGGTCAACGCCGTCCTGGCCCTGCCCGCCCTCCGGGCGGTGGCCTGGTCGCTCCGTGACGTCTCGACCGAGGGAGTGCCCACCTCGGCGGTCTCCTCGGGGGCTTCGCGATGAGCGGGCCCAGGCGCGTACCTATCCGGTACGGGAATTGCGATACTGGTCCCCCGTGAGCCGATCCCTGCGGCACCCCATCAAAGGTCCGCGGCACTATCCCCGTCCCGGGAAGGACCGGAGTCCCCAGCGGAAGCCGGCCCGGCAGCCCAAGCTCCATCAGAGCCGTTTCT
>DASZGT010000003.1:0-6186 GCA_035938575.1 Acidimicrobiales bacterium | reverse complement strand
TGCAGATGGAGCTCGAGGGAACCGGGGTGAGGGCCACCATCGTCCGCCCCGGGCCGACCCTCACCGGCATGGGCATGGATTGGGATCCCGACGTCACCGCCGAGGTGATCGACCGGTGGGCGGCGTGGGGATTCGCCCGTCACTCCAACTTCATGCGCCCGGCGGGAGTGGCGCAGGCCATCGTGGCCGTCGTGACATTGCCCCGGGGCACGCACGCCACCGTCATCGAGCTCCAGCCGGAGGCACCGATCCGAAACGACCCGAAGGGCGAGGGCAGCCAATGACCACCGCAGTAGAGCAACGGGAGCCGCCGCGGGTGTCGGGCGGCGAGGAGTCGAACGGCCACCTCGACGAGCTGCGCTTCGACCCGATCGCACTGCTCAACCGGGTGCGCGCCGAGTGTGGCGATGTCGGGGTGTTCCGCTTGGCCCAGCGCGACGTAGTGCTGTTGTCCGGGGCGGACGCCAACGAGTTCTTCTTCCGGGCACCGGAGGAGATCCTCGATCAGGCCGAGGCCTACCCGTTCATGACTCCGATATTCGGCGAAGGGGTGGTCTTCGACGCCTCACCCGAACGCCGGCGCGAGATGCTCCACAATCAGGCGTTGCGGGACAAGTTCATGCGCGGCCACGCGTCCACGATCGCCGACGAGGTGGCACACATGGTCGCGGGTTGGGCGGACCACGGGGAGATCGACCTCCTCGACTGGTTCGCCGAACTGACCATCTACACATCGTCGGCCTGCCTGGTGGGCAAGCGGTTCCGCCACGAGTTGGACAAGCGCTTCGCCCAGCTCTACCACGACCTCGAACAGGGCACCGATGCCATCGCCTACGTGGACCCCTACGCCCCCATCGAGAGCTTCCGTCGCCGGGATGCGGCCCGGGTGGGCCTGGTCCAGCTGGTCGAGGGCATCATGGAACGTCGAGCGGCCGCCCCTCCGTCGGGCGACGACGAGCGCGACCTGTTGGACGTCCTGATGTCCATCACCAACGAGGACGGGACACCCCGCTTCGCGGCCGACGAGGTCACCGGCATGTTCATCTCGATGATGTTCGCCGGCCATCACACCACGTCGGGGACAGCGGCGTGGACCCTGATCGAGCTGCTCCGCCATCCCGAGGACCTCGATGCGGTGCACCGCGAGCTCGGCGAGCTGTACGCCGGGGGGGCCGAGGTCAGCTATCAGGCCCTCCGCGCCATGCCTCGTCTGGAGTCGGCCGTCAAAGAGGCACTGCGGTTGCACCCGCCGCTCATCTTGCTGCTCCGGGTGGCCAAGGAGGACCTCGAGGTCGACGGCTTTGCCATCAGGGCCGGCCAGATGGTCGGGGCCAGCCCGTCGGTCTCCAATCGGATCCCCGAAGACTTCCCCGACGCCGACTCGTTCCAACCGGCGCGCTATCTGGAGCCCCGCGAGGAGGACCGGTCCAACCCCTGGACCTGGATCCCGTTCGGAGCAGGCCGCCACCGGTGCGTGGGGGCTGCCTTCGCCATGATGCAGCTGAAGGCCATCTTCTCGGTGCTCCTGTCGGACTGGGAGTTCGAGCTGGCCCAACCGTCGGACACCTACCGCAACGACCACTCGAAGATGGTGGTCCAACTGCAGCAGCCCTGTGTGGTCCGGTACCGGCGCAAAGGTGGGGCCCCGTCAGGGTCGGGGTCAGGATCCGGGGCCGGGGATGCCCGGTCCGCCGGTTGACACGGACGCCATCCTGATGCGAGTGGCCGTCGACCTCGATCTGTGCCAAGGCCATGGGGTCTGTGAGTCCGAGGCCCCGACCGTCTTCGAATTGGCCAAGAATGCCAAGGTCACGATTCTCGAGCAGAGCCCCGACGACGGGCAGCGAGCCGAGGTCGAGGCAGCCGTCCGCTTCTGCCCCACGTCCGCACTTCGCATCACCGAGGAGGAGTAAGGCCATGCCGTCATACCCGCGCAGAGAACTCGAAGAGATGATGCAGCGGTGGTTGGACATCAACCAGCGCTGCGAAGCAGAGCTCAACTGGTTGCCGATGGCCGAGATGTACACCGACGATGCCACCTACGGATGGAACGTCGGCCCGACCGATGAGTTCATGGCGGTGGGCAAGGATCAGATCCGCGACTACGCGCTGGGCTACGAGATGGAAGGGCTCGGGGGGTGGATCTACCCCTACCAGCGGGTGCTCATCGACGAGGCCCAGGGGGAGATCCTCGGCCTGTGGAAGCAGATTGCCGACGCCACCCGGCCTGACGGCAGCCACTATGAGATCGCGGGTCTGGGCGGCAGTTGGTTCCGCTACGCCGGCGACTTCAAATGGAGCTGGCAACGGGACTTCTTCGATGTGGGCAACGCCACCGCCACCTACATGGAGATGATCAAGGCCGAGGCGCTCACCCCGGGCATGCAGCAGCGGCTCGAGAAGGCCGCCTCCGGAAAGCGCCAACCTGGTCACTACCGGGTGGGCCAGGCTCCCGTCGGGCTGTGGGACGGCGTGTAGCCACCGGACCGACACCGCCGACGCCCCAGATCAATCGGCGGCGCCGAACGCGTCGATCACCTCGCTTCGCCAGCGCTTCAGGTGCTCGCCGTGCTCGGCATCGGTCCGCCCCATGCGGACCAGCACGAGATCGAGCGCCGGACAGACATCGATGTACTGGCCCTCGTGACCGGCGGCCCAGAAGGTGCCGTAGGGGTTGTCCCGCGTCCACCAGTGCGATCCGTACAGGTCACCGTCGTCGGGGTCGACGGACCGGGGCCGGCGCCCGCCATCGACCCACCCGTCGGGTAGGAGCGGTCGGCCCGCCCAGACCCCGTCGCGCAGATAGAGCAGGCCGAAGCGGGCGAAGTCCCGCGCCGTGGCGTAGGCGTAGGAGGCCGCCACCCAGGTCCCCGCATCGTCGAACGTCGCCGTGACCGAGGCCATGCGCAAGGGACCGAAGAGCCGGTCGGCCAGGAACCGCCGGTAGGGCTGGCCGGGACCGACCTCACGGGCCACGATGCCCGAGATGATGTTGCTGGTCCCGCTCGAATAGTTGAACCGGGTACCCGGTCGGGCCGCCAACGGCCGGTCGGCGGCGAACGCAGCCATGTCCTGTCTCCCCTCACCGAACAGCATCTGCAGGACGTCGGAAGCGTCGGCGTCGACGTACTCCTCGGTGAAGTCGAGGCCATCGCGCATGTCCAGCAGGTGTTGCAGCGTGATGGCCCGGCGGGGGTCCCCTGGGTTGTCCCACTGGGGGACGGGGGCGGGCTCGTCGAGGGCCAGTCTCCCCTCGGCGACCAGCATGCCCACCACGGCGTGGAGCATGGACTTGGCCATCGACCACGACAGCAGCGGGGTCTCCCGACCGACCGGTTTCCCGGGCTTGTCCCACTGGGGCAGGAGACCGTCATAGCGCTCGAAGACCAGTCGGCCGTGGTGGACGATGACCACCGCGTAGGTCTGGTGCAACGGGCCCTCCGGGTCGAAGGCGTCGTCCATCAGTCTTCGGAGTCCGACGCCGGGGGGCACCTCGGCGGTCGGCCAGTCCTCGTCGGGCCAGGGCACGTCGATCGACTGGGCCGGCAGCGGGAGCACCGGCAGGTCGAGGGGGGCGGGGGCGGTCAAGGGCCCAAAGCCTTCCACAGCGATGAGGTCGGCGCCCCGGTTCAAACGCGGGCGAAGGCCTCTTCGGGACTGGTGAACACGACCATCCGGGACACGCGCCCGAGCGTGAACGTGTACCGGTGGTAGACCACGTCAGCGGCCAGGAGTCGGCCCTGGCGATCGAGGACGCGCTGATCGACGACGGCAACCAGGTCGTCGCCGACCTGCCTGAATTGTGTCGGGTCGACCCGGGTGTCGGCCGCGGCGAACTGGGCCTCCCAGTAGGGGCGTATGGCCTCCCTCCCGTGCAGCACCGTGCCACCGGCCACGTTCGGCCACTCCACGTCCTCGGTCATCAGGGCGAGGAGCGCATCGATGCGGCGCGCGTTGAACAGGCGGTAGGCGCGCCGCAACAGCAGTTCGGGCGTCTCCTCATCGCTGGTCACAGAGGCTCCCCCCGAACCATTCCCACCACCACCCCGTCTCGACGGTCTCCCCACTCACCTGGTCGATTCTTGCGCGGTCGCCGCCGGCCGGCTCAGGGAATGAGGACGATCTTGCCGTGGGTGTGACCGCCGGCCAGCTCGCGGAGGGCCGCGCCGGCTTCGAGGAGCGGATAGGTCCGCGCCACCAATACCTGGAGGGCACCGGCGTTGGCCAGCTCCACCAGCTCCATGCGTGCCGCGCCGCGTATCTCGGTGCCGGGGTCCGCCCCCGGGGCACCGCCAATGACCCGCAGGCCGAGTTCGAAGCCGCGCTTGAAGGCGGCGATGGTCACGATCCGGTGGCGATCCGAGACCAGGGCGACCGAGGTGTCGATGGCTTCGTCGGTCCCCACGGTGTCGACGGCGGCGTCGATCCCGTCAGGGGCGAGCCCGAGGATCCGCTCGATGAGGCCGTCACCATAGGCCACCGGGTGGGCGCCGAGCTGGCGCAGGTAGCCGTGGCCGCTGGCCCGGGCGGTCCCGATGACCCGCGCCCCGGCGTGGACGGCGAGCTGGACCGCCATGAGGCCGACCCCGCCTGACGCACCGTGGACGATCACGGTGTCCGCGGAGCCCACCGCGGTGACCATGAGGGCGTGGACCGCGGTGCACCCGGTGAGCAGCAGACCACCGGCTTCCGCGAAGGAGAGGTTCGACGGCTTGGGGACCACGGCCGAGGCCGGAACCACCACCTCGGAGGCATACGCGCCTTCGATGCGAAAGAGGGCGACCTCATCGCCGGCTCGGACAGGACCGCCCGGTCCCTGGGCCTGTCCCCCGACCTCGGTCACGACGCCGGACGCCTCGGTGCCGATCGCCATCGGCAGGAGTGAAGGATCACGACCGTAGGCCCCGCTGAAGCGCTTGTAGTCCATGGGATTGGTCCCTACCGCCCGCACCCGGACCGAGACTTCGCCCGGGCCCGGATCCCGCACCGGCTCGTCGACCACCGCGAGGACTTCCGGGCCACCGAATCCGGTGGCCACCACCTTGAGGGCCATGCGCTGTGCAACGGAGGTCGGTCACCGGCTATTCCGGATCGGGACCGAACTTCGTCGCCGACCAATGCCCTGCCGGGAGGATCGGTCGTAGAGTGCACCCATGCATGACTCCGTGACCGTGCACATGGATGCTCCTCCCGATCGGGTCTGGGACCTGGTGAGCGACGTCACCAGGATCGGCAGCTACAGCCCCGAGACGTTCGAGGCCGAGTGGCTCGACGGGGCCACCGGTCCTGAGGTCGGGTCACGCTTCCGGGGCCACGTCAAGCGGAATGGCAAGGGCCCCGTCTACTGGACGTCTTGTACGGTCCTGGCCAGCGAGCCCGGTCGGGAGTTCGCCTTCGGCGTCGGCGCCCGCGACAAGCCGCTCAATACCTGGCGCTATCGGCTGGAACCGGCAGGTGACGGTACCGACGTCACCGAGTCGTTCGAGCTGACCGATACCGCCGTGCTCCGCCTGTACTGGGCGCTCCTCGGTTGGGCCCGGGGACGGACCAACCGCAACGGCATGCGCACCACACTCGAACGGATCAAGGCCGAGGTCGAGCCGATTCATTGAGGCGGCCTCAGGTCATGACCGGAACCGCCGAGGCCAGTTTCACCGAACCGGGCTGCCTTCCCGTGGCGACATCGATCCACACGGCCGACGGCAGTCGATCTGCCTCGGGAACAAGATGGGGAGCCTTCGACCCGAGCACGGCCATCAATGCACTGGCGGTGATGGCCTGTGCCGCCGGATCGGGCTCGACCGGTTCGACGAGGTCCTCCCCGTGGACCACGGCCTCTACGCACCTCGAGACCAGATAGTCGACCAGGGGGATCGAGCCCTGCAGGGTTGTGATCGTCACCCCGAGGTCCGCCATCAGCAAATCGGGGAGCGCAGCGTCGAGGGGGTCGGCAAAATTGAACTTCCCCAGTTCCGCCCCTTCCCGGGCCGAGGCGTCGATGAGCGCCGCGAACGATTCCGTGCCGAGCAGATTGGCCGTCATGTCGACTGATGGACTCTGCCCCGACGCAGTCAGAAGAAACCGGCTCAGCAGAATCGGCTGAACGTAGAGGTGGGCGAGAACCTCCCGGTTGCGCCACCCATCGACGCGGCTGGGTAGGTCGAGATCGACTTGCGGAGCCGCAGC
>DASZGT010000002.1:0-1623 GCA_035938575.1 Acidimicrobiales bacterium | reverse complement strand
CGACGTGCGGCGGTGCAGATCGATGCCGACGTACTGTCGTTCCATAGGGGCCTCCCTTTTCGTTGAGGGTGAGAGGCCCGAGTGTTCACCTCTCGGGTTCCCACGGGGAGCGGAGGCCCCGCTCCTTCATCGCATCAGATCTGGTGCGTTATCGCTTGAGCAACTGCGCGGCGGGGAACCCGAATTTGGGAATCGCGGAGGACGAGTTCTTGTCATACCCCCCTGGGATAATGGACGTATGTGCGAGAAGCTCATCGAGTTGGAGGAGGCGATGGTCTCCTTCGCATCGAGCTTCGACCCTGCGCTGATCTCGGCTGGTGTGGCCGAAGGGGTGATGGAGCGGGCAGCGCGCATCGAGCATGCCGCAGCCGCGGTGAAGGCTCTCGCCGCGGCCCGCATGGCCGAGACCGAGCTGTGGAGTCTGGGTGGGGACCGGAGCCCCGCGCACATGCTGGCCCGACGCACGGGCCAGAGCGTGTCGGGTGCTGCCCAGCAGCTGGAGGCGGCCAAGAAGCTGAAGGACCACCCCAAGACGAACGCCGCAGCGCGAAGGGGCACGCTCTCGCCCGCCCAGGCCGCCGCCATCACCGACGCCGCCGAGGCCGACCCCGGTTCCGAGGAGGACCTGTTGGACCTGGCCGCGAGGGCCTCGCTCGGCGAGCTCCGGGACGAGGCGGCGAGGCGGAAGGCCGCGGTCGAGGACCAAGAGGAGAAGCACCGCCGCATCAAGGCCGAGCGTCGCGTGCGCTCCTGGACGGGTCCCGACGGGGCGTGGTGCCTGGCAGCCAACGGTCCCCCCGAGGCGGGGGCGAGGTTCATGGCCCGGCTCCAGCCCCTCATCGACGCCATCTTCAAGAAGGCCCGGGCCGAGGCACGCCACGAGCCCACCGAGGCCTACGCCTTCGACGCCCTGATGAGGCTCGCAGAAGAAGGCCACGAGGTGCCGAGGGCCCGTAGCGGCGGCACCAAGGTGTTGGTGCGGGTGGACTTCGAGGCCCTGTTCGGAGGCCATCCCACCGGCGGCGAGGTCTGTGAGATCGCCGGCTACGGGCCCGTGCCGGTGTCGGTGGTCAGCGAGATCCTCGAGCAGGGCGACACCTTCTTGGCCGCGGTGATCACCCGGGGCCGACAGGTCTGCGGCGTGGCGCACCTGGGCCGCCGACCGACCGCCGCGCAGGTCTCGGGCCTGCAGTGGCTCTATCCCACCTGTGCAGTGGAGGGCTGCAGCGCTATGGCCCGGCAGTGGGACCATCGAGACGACTGGTCGAGGACCCACCGCACGCCCTTCGACGGCCTCGACGGCTACTGCTGCCACCACCACGACCTGAAGACCTATGACGGCTGGGGGCTGGCCGAGGGCGTGGGCAAGCGGGCCTTCGTGGCGCCCGACGATCCCCGACACCCGAAGAACAGACCCAAGCCGAAGGCCAAGGAGCGACCACCGCCGAAGGCGGCGTGAGCGACGGTCAGGCCAGGATGGTTGTCGGCGCTCGGCGAAGAACCGACGGGACCCGCGGGAGCACGGTGCGGCTGGCGACGCCGGCGAGGAGGAGGGCCGCCTTGCGATTGCGGTCCCAACCGAGGCCGAACTGCTGGCGCAACGGCCGGGGCAGAAGGCCGGCC
>DASZGT010000001.1:0-9665 GCA_035938575.1 Acidimicrobiales bacterium | reverse complement strand
GGCGAAGGCCTGGGGGCCGATGGCCACCATCAGCGAGAAGCCGATGGCCGAGTCGAAGGAGTACCGACCGCCCACCCAGTCCCAGAACCCGAACATGTTGGCCGGGTCGATGCCGAACTCCCGCACCCCGGTCTCGTTGGTGGAGACGGCGACGAAGTGGCGGGCCACGGCCTCGGCCCCCGTCCCCAATCCGTCGAGGAGCCACTGACGGGCGGCGGAGGCGTTGGTCAGCGTCTCCAGGGTGGTGAAGGTCTTGGAGCTCACCACGAAAAGGGTGGTGGCCGGGTCGAGGTCGAGGGTCTGGCTGTAGTGACTGACGGGGTCGACGTTGGAGACGAACCGGCACTCGATGTCCGCCGACGCATAGTCACGGAGCGCCTGGTAGGCCATGGCCGGGCCCAGGTCGGAGCCGCCGATCCCGATGTTGACGACGGTCGTGATCCGCCGGCCGCTGTGGCCGGTCCATCGGCCCGAGCGAATCGCCTCGGCCACCGATCCCATGTGGTCGAGCACCCGGTGCACGTCGGCCACCACGGCCTGTCCGTCGACCTCGAGGCGGGTGCCCTCGGGCATTCGCAGGGCCACGTGGAGCGCAGCCCGGTCCTCGGTGGTGTTGACGTGGCGCCCGGCGAACATGGCGTCCCGGCGCTCCTCGACCTCGGCCCGCCGGGCCACGGCCATGAGCGCAGCCAGGGTCTCGTCGGTCACCCGGTGCTTCGAGTAGTCCAGGTAGAGGTCCCCGGCGGTCGCCGTCATCCGGGTGCCGCGGCCGGGGTCGTCGGCGAAGAGCTGCCGCAGGTGGCGCGGCCCCACGGCCTGGTAGTTCTCGGCCAGGCGACGCCACTCGTCGGTGGCAGGGACCTCGACAACTCCATCGTTCGTGCTCATCGCGCCACACCCAGTGATCATTGGTCGCTCTCTGACGCAGAAGATTACCCACCATTCATCTTCCAGTGACGTGTCGATCGCGTGCCGTTCACCTGGGCTTCTTAGGTTGGGTGCGATGGCAGCGAACCACGACACCGAATGCTCACGCCCCGCTCGACCCTCGAGCGGGCGCCGTGCATCAGCAGGGTCCGGGCCGCACCGTCCGGGGGCCTGGCCTCCTCTGCCTCTCACGGCATCGACTGCAGACACCACACTTCCGGTGAGGCAGTCCAACAGCGGTGTTGCCGCCCGCGCCCGTCGGCGCCACTACCGGCCGGCGGCCTGCACCCTGTTCCGGAGAGCCCGGGGTCAACGATGACCTTGGCTCTCCGCGAAGTCGAAAGCGGGGCGCTGCCCCCCGCCGGTCATCCCACCATCCTGATCATCGACGACGACACCCAGTCCCGCGAATGGATGGCGGCCACCCTGTCGGTGGAGGGGTTCGACGTGGTCACGGCCACCAACGGGGACGTGGGGGCCGACTTGGTCCGTTCCGTCAGCCCCTCCTTGATCGTGCTCGACGCGCAGCTGGCCGACTCCCGGGGCCTGGCGGTGTTCCGGCGCATCGCCTCCATCTCCGGCGTGCCGGTGATCATGGTCACCTCCCGCGACGACGAGCTCGACGCCGTGCTGGCCCTGGAAGCCGGGGCCGCCGACCACATCACCAAACCCCCCCGGCCCCGCGAGCTCACCGCCCGCATCCGGGCCGTGCTGCGCCGGGTGGGCCGTCAACCGCTGCAGGTGGTCTCGATTGCCCCCGAGGGCGTGTACACGCTGGGGCCGGTGTGCATCGACGTCTCATTGCGCGAGACGGCGGTTCGGGGCGAGATGGTCGAGCTCTCCCGCAAGGAGTTCGACCTGTTGGCCCTGCTCATCTCCGAAGCGGGACACGTGGTCACGCGCCAGCAGTGCATGGAGCGGATCTGGAAGGACCGGGCCAAGCGCGACAGCCGGACGCTCGACACCCACGTAAAGCGGCTGCGCAAGAAGGTCGAGCTCAATCCGGGTGATCCGCAACACGTATTGACAGTGCGTGGGATCGGATACCGCTTCAAGCCCTAGGGGTCTGCCCGACGCCGCCTCACCTCTGTCCTCCCCCACTGGTCTGAGTCGGGTACGCGGGCGGACCCCTAGGGCTTGGAGCACCGGTCAGGGGAGCCCGTTCCTTCGAGACCCTTGCCGTAGACTCGGCGGCGCGATGGGGCTGGCCAGAACCACCGAGCTCGGCTGATGGCTCCGACCGGAACCGAAGACGCGGCGCGACCGGGGGCGGCGATGGTGCCCGCACGCCGGTCCGGTGCCGGTCGACGCCTTCCCGAGCCCGCTGTCCGCGTGGCCGCCATCGCTACCGGCGGGTCCCTCGGCACCCTCGCCCGGTACGGCGTGGGCCGTGCGCTGGTCCCTGCCCCTCTCGGGTTCCCCTGGTCGACCTTCGCGGTGAACGTGGCGGGGTCGTTCCTCCTGGGCTTCATCCTGATCCTGGTGGTGGAGCGATGGCCACCGACCCGGTTCGTGCGGCCGTTCGCCGTCATCGGGTTCTGTGGAGGTTTCACCACCTTCTCGACCATGGCGGTGGAGATCGCCCAGCGGGGCCAGCACGGGAAGCTGGACATCGCCGCCCTCTACCTCGTGGCCTCGCTGGCCGCCGGGCTGGCCGCCGTGGTGCTGGGCATGACGGCGGCCCGCGGCGGCACCCGCCCTTCGCCCGGTGACCGGTCGATCCCCGACCCCGACGATCTGGGCGTGCTCGGCCCGGACGAGGTCGCCCCGCAATGATCCTGGCCGGCGTGGCGGTGGCCGGCGCCCTCGGCGCCGTCTTGCGGTACGCGGTCGACCACCTGGTCCAACGACGGGCCGGGACCGCGTTCCCCTTCGGCACGCTGGTGGTCAACCTGAGCGGCTCGCTCGTCCTCGGAGCCCTGGTGGGATCGGGCCTGCACCACGGGATCTCGACCACCTGGCTCACCGTGGTGGGCACCGGGCTCATCGGCTCCTACACCACCTTCTCGACGTTCACCTTCGACACGGTGCGTCTGGTGGGCGCCCAGCGGACGGTGTCGGTCCTCAACGCCGTGGTCAGCCTCACCGCCGGCATCGGCGCCGCAGCAGCCGGCCTGGCCCTCGGTTCGCTCACCTGAACTGGACGGACGAGGCCGCCCGGTGGGAGCGGCCGTGACCGGGCCGGATGCGGGCCGATGGTCGGGTCTTCAACGGACAGAAATGGCATCTGACCAGCTGATTTGGGCCTTCGCCCCACAATGTTCACAAAACGATCACTCCTAGGTATCCCGCGAGTCGTTTCCCGTTCACCTGGGTTTCCTAGGGTCCGTGCGGGAGGTCCGCGCTGCCCATGGTTGCTGTCGACGAGAGCATCAGAGTGCTCGTGGTGGAAGACGAGGAGTCCTATCGCCAGGCCTTGGCCTCGGGTCTGGGACGCGAGGGCTTCATCGTGGAAATGGCGGCCGACGGGGTGGAGGCTCTCCGTCTCTTCGCCCAGGACCCTCCCCACATCGTCCTGCTGGACATGCTCCTGCCGGGCATGCACGGCATCGAGGTCTGCCGCCGGATGCGACGTCTGGCCCCCGTGCCCATCGTCATGGTCAGTGCGGTCGACAGCGAGCTCGACGTGGTCCTGGGCCTCGAGCTCGGTGCGGCCGGCTACGTCACCAAGCCGTTCCGCCTGCGCGAACTGGTGGCCCGGATGCAAGCCATCCTGCGCCGGGTGTCCCCACCCGATGTCCCGCCGCTCGAGATCGGCCCTTCGGAGCCCGAGCCCATTCCCGAGTTCCCCGATGACGACGAGCGGCCCGACGTGGCCTTCGGCTCGGTCGTCGTGGACTTCGTCCGCCGTGAGGTGACCGTGGGCGGGGAGCGAACCCATCTGTCCCGCCGTGAGTTCGATCTGCTCTCCGTGCTCCTCACGCCGGTACGCCGGGTGCGCACGCGCGATGAGCTCATCGACCTGCTGTGGCCGGATCGGTTCCTGTCCGACAGCCGGACGCTCGACACCCACATCCACCGCCTTCGGGCCAAGCTCGAGCCTGACCCCGCCGACCCGCGGTTCATCGTGACGGTCCGGGGCGTCGGCTTCCGCATCGAGCCGGACGGGAGCGACCCCGTCCCGCCGACGCATACGGGGCCCGGCCTCGATCCCTCCACCGAGTCGGAGGGGCCGGAAGGTCCGCCGGACCGCGCCCAGCCCCTGACGGCCTAGCCGAACCGGCCGTTCACGTAGTCGAGGGTGCGCGGGTCGGTGGGCTCGCTGAACAACTTGGCGGTCGGACCGAACTCGATGAGCTCGCCCGCCTTGTCCTCCCCCATGAGCAGGAAGGCGCACCGGTCGGAGACCCGCATGGCCTGTTGCATGTTGTGGGTGACGATGATGATGGTCACGCGGTGCTTGAGCTCCCCGATGAGCTCCTCGATGCGCTTGGTGGCGATGGGATCGAGGGCGGAGGTGGGCTCGTCCATCAACAGGACCTCGGGCTCCACGGCCAGAGCCCTGGCGATGCAAAGACGCTGCTGCTCTCCACCCGAAAGGGTGCTGGCATGGGCCTTCAACCGGTCCCGGGCGCTGTCCCACAAGGCGGCGGCGATGAGCGCCGACTCTGCGGCCTCGTCCAGGAGCGCCTTCTTCCTCACCCCGTTGAACTTGAGGCCGGCCACGGTGTTCTCATAGATGCTCATGGTGGGGAACGGGTTCGGCCGCTGGAAGACCATCCCCACCCGGCTGCGGAGCAGGGTGGCGTCGGTCGTCCCGGCGTAGAGGTCGGTGGAACCGAGCTTGACGGAGCCGGTGACCGATGCCGTGCGCACCGTGTCGTGCATGCGGTTGAGCGCCCGCAGCAGGGTCGTCTTGCCCGAGCCGGACGGGCCGATGAGGGCGGTGATCTCGCCCTGATGCACATCGAAGGTCACCCCGCGCACCGCGTTGCGACCGGCGAAGGACACCGTCACGTCATCGAGCCGCATGATCGGCTCACCCACTGGTCGGTCCATCAGCACCTCGGCAGTGTTCAGGTCGATTCCCTTGTGCGCGGTGGGAGGGACGGCCGTCGGATCGATCATCGTTTCTCCCGTTGCAGGACGGCGGCGAGGACCCGGCTTCCTATGCTCAACGCCAGGACCACGACCACCAGGAGCAGCGCCGCACCCCAGGCCACCTGGATGAGGTCGGCGTACGGTTGACTGCTGTTGTTGTAGATCACCAGGGGTAGCGCTTCCATGGGCTTGGTCGGGTTCCACTGCAGATACTGGTTGCCGAAGATGGTCAAGAGCAAGGGGGCGGTCTCGCCCAGTCCCCGGGCCACCGCCAGGAGCACACCGGTGATGATCCCGGGCATGGCGGCCGGCACCACCACGCGCCGGGCCACGGTGGCCCGCCGGGCACCCAGCGCCAGGGCGGCCTCGTTGAGATGGAAGGGCACGCCCCGGATGGCCGTCTCACCCGCCCGCATGATCACCGGCAGCATGATGATCCCGATGGCGAAGGCGCCGGCCAGCCCGCTGAATTGCTTGGTGTGGCTGACGATGGCGATGTACCCGAAGATACCGATGGTGATGGACGGCACACCGGTCATCACGTCGGCGGTGAAGCGGATGGCGCCGGCGATGCGCCCGTCCGACTCGGCCAGGAACAGCCCGCACAACAGGCCGATGGGAACGGCGGCCGCGGTGGCGATGGCCCCGATGACCGCGGTTCCGACGATGGCATTCCACACGCCGCCCCCGGGGATGCCCTCGGGCTCGGTGACCTGGGTGAAGAAGTCGGCATTCCAGGCCGGCAGGCCCTTGATGAGCACGTAGGCCACCACCCCGACCAGTGGGACGATGGCGACGGCCAGAAACGCCCAGCACACGCCGATGGCGATCTTTGAATAGGTCTTGCGCCGGTTGAGGGAGGCCTGGGCGACGCCCTGGATCTGGCGGCGCCGCTCGAGGATCGGATCGGCGGGAGCCTCGAAGGTGAGGGTGGTCATCAGGCGACCGCCACCGAGGCGGCGCCGCCACGGGCGGTGCTGCGGACCAGGGCCCGGGCCGTGGCGTTGACCGCCACCCCGATGACCAGCAGCACGAGACCGGCGCCGAACAGGGCACTGAGCTCTGTGCCGGTGGCCTCACCGAAGTTGTTGACGATGAGAGAGGGCAGGGTGGCGGCCGGTGACTTGATGGAATGGGCGATGAACGGGGTGTTGCCGATGACGAGGGCGACCGCCACCGTCTCACCCAGGGCCCGTCCCGTGGCCAGGGTAAAACCCCCGAGCAGCCCGGTCCGCGCCCCGGGGATCACGACCTTGCGCAGCACCTGCCAGCGGGTGGCCCCGAGGGCCATCGCCCCTTCGACCTGCTCGTTGGGCACCACGGCCAGCACGTCGCGGGAGATGGCCACCATGGTCGGCAGCACCATGACGAAGAGGATGATGCCGGCCAGGAGCAGGCCGACGCCCTGGTTTGGGCCGTTGAACAGCCCGGTCCACCCGAACACGGAAGTCAGGAAGGGCTCGAGATAGTCCCGGCACAGCGGAGCCAGGACGATCAGTCCCCACAGCCCGTAGACGACGCTGGGCACCGCGGCCAACAGCTCCACCGCCGTGCCCAGGCTGGCCCGCAGGCGGTGGGGCACCAGGTAGGCCAGGGCCAGGGCCGTCCCGAGCCCGATGGGCACGGCCAGCACCAGGGCGATGGCCGTGGTCTCGATGGTCCCGAGGATGAACGGGAGCAGACCGTACTTGTGATGGGTCGGGTCCCAGGTCTTCTGCACGATCCACGAGAAGCCGAGGGTGGAGAAGGCCGGTTTCGCCTGGACGATGATGGAGATGACGAACCACAGCACCAGGCCGACGAAGATGACCGCCACCGCGGCCAACAGGCCGCGGTAGGCACCGTTGGGAACCGCGAGGCGTCCGCCCCGCTTCGCGGTTCCCAGTCGTGGGGTCTCAGTCGTGGTCATGGCGGCCGCTCCCGGCCCCTCGTCGGCCGTCCGCAGGGATCACTTGGTGAGCAGCACCTGCCCACTCGGACCCGTCACCGTCAACAGCGCCGTGCGGTCCTGGTTCTGGACGGCCGGGGGCAGCGACACGTAGTCGAGACTGGCGGCCACGTCCTGCCCGCCACCGGCGTGGACGGTCCAGTCGAGCACCTTCACCGTCCCGGCGCCGGTGGTCTCGCTCGTCTGCTTCTGGAGGAGGATGGCCCAGCTGTATCCCGAGATGGGATAGCTGTTAGCACCGGCGGCATTGACGATGGAGAAGTCCGTCGCCGAGACGCTGGTCTTCTGGTCGGCGTCGGCCGCCACCGTGGTCAGCGACGGGGAGACGTAGTTGCCGGCCGCGTTCTTGATGGAGGCGTAGGTGAAGTTGTTCTGGATGGCGTAGGCCAACTCGACATACCCGATGGAGTACGGGGTCGACTTGATGCTCCCCGCCACCCCCGAGTTCTTGGGCGTCTGCACCGCGGTGGACGGCCAGGCGATGGTCTTGCTGGTGCCCAGCGTCCAGGCTGATCCGGCCGCCTTGGCCAGGTAGTCGGTGAAGATGTAGGTGGTGCCCGAGCTGTCCGCCCGCACCTGGGGGACGATGGGGTTCGAGGGGAGCGTGACACCCGGGTTCAGGGCCTTGATCTGCGAGGCGTCCCACGTCTTGATGGTCCCGTCGAAGATGCCGGCGAGGGTGGTGGCGTCGAGCTTGAGCTTGGTGGTCACGCCGGGGAGGTTGTAGGACACCGAGACGCCCCCGAGGATGTCGGGGATCTGGACCACCGGGCCCGAGGCCGCCGGGACCTTGGCCAGGTCAGAGGCGGACATGGGCACGTCGGAGGCGGCGAAGTTCACGGTGCCGGCCTGGAAGTCGGTGATGCCGGTGCCGCTGCCCACGCCCGAGTAGTTGACCTGCAGACCCTGGTTCTTCCCCGTGTAGTTGTGGAAGGCCAGGGTGAAGAAGGGCTGGACGAAGGTGGAGCCTGCCGCGGTGAGAGCGCCGGCCGGGGCCTTGACGTCGGCCGACAGGTAGGCCTGGTTGTCCGGGCTGATCGTGCCGCCGGGGGGCGCCGTCGTGGTGGCGGGTGTGGATGACGAACTGCATGCGGCGAGGAGGGCTCCAGCGGCGACCAGGCCGACTGCCAGCAAACGCGCCGTCCTGGTTCGCGGCCCCGTGTCCGCCTGGGGGGTCATGTCTGAGTCCACTGGTTCTCTAACCTCCGTGATTTCGAGCCCGATGTTCACCGCCGGGTCATTGGGACCGGGCGAAGGACGCATTGGACGTCCAGCCGCGACCGTACCGATGGGAGGTAAACGTCCGGCGAACCCGCGGTGAACGCAACACGAACATCACGTGCTCTTGGGATGAATTCCTGGCCTCCGTGCCTGGATGGGTGTAGGGCGCACTGGTCGCCGCAGTGGACCTCCCCCGATCCTTTGAGCCTGCCCGTGATCACCGCGGCACTCTCTGTGGCAGACCCCGACCCGGCGGGCCTGGGCTCTGGGCGGGACCCTCGAGATGCTCCCCACCTGCACCTCCACCGGATGGACCGTCCTGGGGTCCGCTCCAGGGGAATACACGTTCGATCTACCCCGTTGACTACTCAACAGCATTTGGCTGCTGATATTCGGAGGAACGATGGATCAACGCACCGAAAATTTGCCTCTTCTGCCCCTCACGTCAGGGGTGGTCCTGCCCGGCATGGTCTTCACCATGGCCCTCGAGTCCGAGGAGGCCAGGGCGGCCGCTGAGGCCGCCGAGGCCGCCGACGGCCGTTTCGTGCTCGTCCCCTTCATCGACGGGCGGTACGCATCGGTCGGCGTGATCTCCGAGGTGATGGAGAAGGGTGACCTTCCCGGGGGCATGGCCGCCGTGGCGGTGCGCGGCGTGGAGCGGGCCCGGCTGGGTACCGCGGTGCCCGGGACGGGCCGCGCCCTGTGGGTCGAGGTCGAGATCATCCCCGAGGGCGTGCCCTCGGAGGAAGAGGCCGAGCTGGCCCGTGAGTACCGCGCCGTGCTGGAGAACATCCTGTTGAGCAGGGGCGCCGCTCGCATCGCCGAGCGCCTGGCCGATGTGACCGAGCCCGGGCGGGTGGCCGACATGGCCGGGTATTCGCCCGACCTGTCCCTGGGCCAGAAGGTCGAGGTCCTCGAGACCATCGACGTGGCCGCGCGCTTGCGGCTGGTCATCGCCTGGGCCAGGGAGGTCCTGGCCGATCTCACCCTGCGCGAGCGGATCAAGACCGACGTCGAGGAGGGGATGGAGAAGACCCAGCGCGAGTTCCTGTTGCGTCGGCAGTTGGAGTCCATCCGCAAGGAGTTGGGCCAGATCAGCTCGGACGACGAGGAGGACCCGGAGGACTATCGCACCAAGCTGGCCGGGCGCGATCTGCCGGAGGCGGCCCACAAGGCGGTCGAGCGCGAGATCGACAAGCTCGAGCGCATGAGCGAGCAGAACCCCGAGCACGGGTGGATCCGCACCTGGCTCGACACCGTCTTCGAGCTGCCGTGGGGCGAGGAGTCCGAGGACCGCCTCGATGTGAAGGAGGCGTCGCGGATCCTCGACGAGGACCACGACGGTCTCGACGACGTCAAGGACCGCATCCTCGAGCACCTGGCGGTCCGCAAGCTGCAGTCGGAACGGGGCCTGGCCCCGGTGTCCGGCCGCGGCGCGGGCGCCATCCTGGCTCTGGTCGGCCCGCCCGGGGTGGGCAAGACCTCCCTGGGCGAATCGGTGGCCCGCGCCCTCGGGCGGTCGTTCGTC